>NZ_JBSGDA010000010.1:0-264331 GCF_053602135.1 Nocardia sp. NPDC004573 | reverse complement strand
GGTTGTGCGGCCCTGATACTCAGCGCCGCGCTGCTCGCCACAGCGTTGAGCACTCGGTCGGTGGTCGTCCTCACTGCGGCCGCGCTGATGACCGGTCTCGGGCATGGCGCGAGCTTCGGCAAGGGGCTCGGCGCGGTGGTGGAAGCGGCTCCGCAATCGCAGCGCGGCGAGATCGCCTCCGCCTATTTCGTCGTGGCCTATTTCGCGATTTCCGTGCCGATCCTGGGTGTCGGCTTCGCCGCCCAGCGCTGGAGCCTGTCCCTCATCGGAATCGTTTTCGGTGTAGTGGTCGCCGCCGTGGCCACGGCGGCGCTGGTCGGCGCGCTCTGCGCCGCCCGGCCCCGCGAGAACGCGAGCCCGCTATTCGGGCTCGAGTGAATCACTCTGCGGCGCGCCCTCCGAGCCCGTCCACGAGTCGTTCTCGTCGACGGCACTGGCTTCCACGCCCTCCGCGCTCGGGACCGGCATCGTCTGTTGACATCGAGCAACTTCTGCCGATGACCAGCAGATCCTGGCTGCCACCTCGAGCGCCCACCAACTAGCCGTTGCCGGCCGTCGAGGCGGTTGAGCCTTGGCCCGCGAGGGCGGTACTCCGGAGCCGGTCCCGGTCGCCCCCGTGGTGGTCTCCGCGTGCTCAGCTCGGTCCAGGCCGATTTGGTGACAGATCGCTTGGTCTGTGCCCGCGCCGATGCTCGCGACCGCCGGCCGGCCGCCCGATACCGCAGGTCGCGGGCGATCGAGATGAATGGGATGGGATGCGTGCGGTTTGCCGCCTCGCTGGTGGGCGGGTGGAGTTGTACAGCCGCAACCGCAACAACGTCACCGCGTGCTACCCGGAGCTGACCGGCGCGCTCGCGCAACGCGCGCACGGCACCGACATGATCGTCGACGGCGAGATCGTCGCCCTCGACCCGGCCACCGGCGGTGCGCGGGGCCGACACTTGTCGAGCTGCGGATTTATCTGACGGTACCCCGCTTTTCGTTCACTTCGTTCGGGATCGGTTGGTCGCGTCGTGGTGGTGCGAATGTGAGGACCATCCCCACCGGCGCGGGGCCAACGCGCTTGCGGATGCTGGCCTTTGGCTGGAGTTCCTCTTGTCCGGGCCGCATCCGACATGCGGAACGACTGAGATGAGCACGGACGGTGGTGCCGTCCGGGTTCATTGTGTCGCGGCTGCGGTTATCGGTCGGCGTGCTCCGCGACTTGGCGTAGGTATTCGCGGATCAGTTCGGCCAGCCGTCGGTCCAGTTCGTCCAGTGCCCGCGCGGGCCGACGCGTGCCCGGTGTTGCCGCCGCGCTGTATTCGGTGCCCAGTATCGTCAGCGCACGTTCACGCGGGCGACAGGGCGATGGGCAGTGGTGGTGCACGCTCAGGCTGCGGATCGCGTCGTCGGGACTGAGGTCGCCGGGATCGACCGCGCAATCGGTGTTGGCGATGTTGCTGTCCTGGATCGCGGGCTGTGTGGTGCGGTTGGCGATCCTGGCCGCGTCTCGGCCGCCGCGCCCCGGCGGGTCCTCGAGTCTCATCGGGTCGCTCCCCAGGTTCCGAGCGCGGCCCAGCAGCAGCGCCAGGCCCGGGACACGAGGTCGAAGACGTTCGAATCCGAGGAGGTCGGCGGCGGCAGACGACGCCGGGGCCGGGTGGATTGCAAGACAAGGGCACGAAGGGCAAGCGGTCGCGTCCGATTCCGTTGATCGAGGAGATTCGTCCGCTGATCCTCAGGCGGATCAACGAGGCGCGCGCCCGCGTTGAACGTGGCCCGCAGGAGGCGAGCGAGAAGCAGCGGCGAGAGGCGCTGTTGGATGCTCGGCTGTTCGTCGGGCCTCGGGGAGGTCGCATCCAAACGGGAGTGCTGCGGGATGCGACCCATTGGGACGAGGTTGTGACGAAGCTCGGATATGAGCATCTGCGGCGTCACGATCTCCGGCATACCGGGCTGACATGGTTCGCGGATGCCGGGGTTCCGCTGCATCGGCTTCAGCGGATCGCCGGGCACACTGATCCCAGGATCACGCAGCGGTACCTACACCCGGATATCGCGGCATTGCAGGAGGATGGCAATCAGCTGTCGCGGCACCTGCGGGGCAAGTCTGGCCCCAGATTGGCCCCAACTCTGCGGGCGGTACCGTAGGAAAAAATCCCCTCCGATGCAGGTCGGAGGGGATTTTTCTCTGTCGGGCTGACAGGATTTGAACCTGCGACCACTTGACCCCCAGTCAAGTGCGCTACCAAACTGCGCCACAGCCCGTTGCGTCCGCTGTGCGGGCGCTCGAAGAGACTACCGCACGAGGGTGGGGCGGTGCTAATCGCCTAGTCAGAGTGGGTTGTGGTGCCTACGCGGATGGTGGCGGCTCGGGGTCTCCGGTCAGGGCTGCCGACGGCGCTCAGCCGACCTGTGTCAGGGGAGGTCGCCGGGCGACGACGGTGCTCGCACGACAGTCGGTCGCGAGCGTTTACGCAGGCTGAATCCCAGTGAGTGGTACAAACCGATCGCTGTCGTATTGCGGGCCAGCGCGTGCAGGAACGGTGTCTCGCCGCGCGCGGATGCCCGCGCCGACCGCGCGGATCAGGCGGGTGGCGAACCCGCGGCCCCGGAATTCCGCGTCGGTGCACACGGCGCTGATCTCGGTCCAGCCCGGCGGATGCAGATGCTCTCCGGCCATCGCGACCAATCGGCCGTCGACCCGTAGGCCCGGATAGGTCCCCATTTCGATGGTCCGTGGCGCGTAGGGGCCGGGTTCGGTGCGGGCGATCAGTTCCAGGATCTCGGGCACATCGGCTGCGGTGAGAACTTCCAGTTCCGGATCGTGGACGACGCGCAGCGCGGCGCCGTCCATCTGTACCGAGTCCATCTCGTCCAGCATCGTCCAGCCGTCCGGCGGCACGTGGCCGTAGCCGCGCAAGGCAGTACTGCCGCCCGGTCCGAGCAGTGTGGCCAGGTCAGCCCAGTCCTGCGCATCCAGCACCGGCGGGTGTCCTACGAATCCGGCGACTTGCGGGTCGTAGCGGCCGATCCGTCCTACCCAGGCGGCGAACCGGCGGTGCGCGCCACGCAGCGACGCCAGGACCGGGTCGTCGAGCGGGTGTAGTGCGGTATCGGCGTCGATGGTCGACTCAGTGGTCACCGCGCACTTCTCCGTAACAGCGTCCTGCCGGAAGGTCAGCGAGGCGCACGACCGACGGGCATCGTTGCGCTCAGCGCGATTCCGATACCGATCCCGGCCGCAAAGCAGCGTCCGGTCGCAGGCCTGTGCACCGGTGGGCGACCTTTCTTGACCTGTGGGTCTAAAACGGTTACGGTTACGGTCATGGGCAGGCCACGCAACTTCGACGCCGATACGGTGGTGGAGCGGGCCATGGAGACGTTCTGGACCCATGGGTACGCCAATACCTCTCCCGCTCAGCTGGCCGAGGCCACCGGTATCGGGAAGGGTAGTCTGTACCACGCTTTCGGCAGCAAGCGCGCGTTGTTCGACCGGGCTCTGGACCGCTACGACAGGATGGGAGTCGAACTGGCGGCCGACATCCTGACCCGCCCGGGTTCCACCCGTGATTGCGTGGCCGATTTCCTGCGCGGGATGGTCGATGCCGATCTGGCACAACCGGTTCGGCGCGGCTGCCTGGCGGTGAACACCGCCATGGAACTGGCGGGGCACGATGCGGAGATCACCCGGGCGGTGCGCGCCATGCAAGACCACGTGATGGCGGCGTTGGAGGCCCGTATCGACCAGGGGCGGCGCGACGGTGACGTGCGCGCGGGCGTCGACCCGCGAGGGATGGCCGAGTTCCTGATGAACACCATCGTCGGCCTTCGCGTGATGGCCAAGACCTACGACGCGCCCACGTTGCATCGCATCATCGACACCGCACTGGCCGGCCTCTGAAATTCGCTTGTCGCCCACCGTCTCGACTGCTGCCCAGATTTTTGACCTGTAGTTCAAGAAAGAGAGGATCATTCATGGATCTCGAACTGTCCGGTAAGACCGCCGTCGTCACCGGCGCAGGCCGCGGCATCGGCCTGGCTGTCGCCGAAGCGTTGTCCGCCGAGGGCGTCCGGGTGGTCGGCGCCGCGCGCACCATCACTCCAGAACTCGAAAAAGCAAGTGTCGCAGCAGTTCCCGTAGATCTCGCCACCTCGGCGGGAGCGACCCGGCTGATCGGCGCCGCACTGGACGAATTGGGCGGCATCGACATCCTGGTCAACAATGTCGGCGCCGTGAACGCCGCTCGTCTGGAACTGGGCGGCTTCCTCGAGGTCGAGGACGAGCAATGGCGAGAACTGTTCGATCTGAACCTGTTCAGCGCCATCTGGGTCACCCGCGCGGCTCTGCCCAGCCTGCTGGAGCGGCGCGGCGCGATCGTCACCGTCTCGTCGATCAACAAGCATCTACCGGCCGCAGGCCCGGTCGGTTACAGCGAGGCCAAGGCCGCGTTGACCGCGCTCACCAAGCGGCTCAGCGAGGAGTACGCTCCGCGCGGGGTGCGGGTCAATGCCGTCTCTCCCGGTGTGGTTGGCACGCCGATGTGGCGCGGACCGCACGGTGTGGGCGCCAAGTTCGCCGCGGCGCAGGGCGTTTCGCAGGAGCAGCTGCTCGCGGCCGTTCCGGAGCAGTTCGGCATCGCCTCCGGCCGGATCAGCGAACCGGAGGAGGTCGCCGCCCTCGTCGCCTTCCTCGCGTCGCCGAAAGCGGCCAATATCGTCGGTGCGGACTACGTCATCGATGGCGGCACCCTGAAGATCGCCTGACATCGGTCGAGGCGGGGGAAACGGGCGCCGGACATGTTCGTACACTTGATTTTTGAGTGACGACCATGGTCGACGCCTGTCGCGCTCGACGGCACGGGCGGGCAGGGTAACCGACCGGACGGCGCGGATAGGAGCGGACTGGTGCGTGTCCATCATTTGGATGCCGGGGGGACTCGTCCTTTCGGGGGCCGTTTGTTCGACGGCAGGCCGGGGATACGGCGCAGGGCCGCCGGCGCGTGTCACTGCTTGTTGATCGAGCACTCCGCCGGATTGGTCCTCATCGACACCGGATACGGTGAACAGGCGCTGATCCAGCCGGATGCCTGGGTCGGGCGGCAGCTCATCCGGCAATCGAACCCGGTGCTCGACCACCCGATCGCCCGGCAGATCGAGGCGCTGGGCTTCACCCGCGACGACGTCCGGGACATCATCGTGACGCACCTCGATCTCGATCACGCGGGTGGCCTCGCGGATTTTCCCGCGGCCACCGTGCACGTCCACCGTGCGGAGCTGGACGCCGTCGAAGGCCCCTATGGTCGTCGCGAGGAATTCCGTTATCGCAGAGCGCAATTCGCGCACGGACCCAAGTGGTCGGTTTACGAATCCGACAGCGATGCGTCGAGCTGGTTCGATTTCCAGGCGGTCCGCGAACTGCGGGGCCTGCCCTCGGAAATACTCCTCGTTCCGCTGGCTGGACATACGCGCGGGCATGTCGGTGTCGCCGTCGACACGGGCGACGGCTGGTTGTTGCACGCCGGCGACGCCTATACCTACCACGGACAGTTGAACGCCGAGCCGTCCATGCCGGTGGGCACGCGACTTTTCCAGTGGTATGTGGACACTCGGCGGCAGTCCCGGATCGAGAACCAGCAGCGGCTGCGTGAACTCGTCCGTGACCACGGCGACGCGGTGACCGTGTTCTCCGCGCACTGTGCGACCGAATTCGAACGGCTGAGCATTGCACGCCGGACCGCCTGACCCACGCCGACGAGCGGCGCCTTCCGGCCCGCCGGTTCAGCGGCGGGCGACCGCCCGGGCCACACTGCGGAACAGTCTGCGCCGCAGACTCGCCCGCGCCCTGGTGAGCAGAGGTGGCTCCGGCATCGGCGCGGCGTCGCCGAACTTCGGAAACAATGCGAGGGCGTTGTCGCGCCAGATGTTTCGCCGCGTGATGTCGTCACATCCGGAAAAGGTGTCGAGCCCGGCGTTGAAATAATGCACCGCGGGCTCGGGGGCGAAGGGCCAGTCGCTGCCGTAGAGCACGTGCCCTGGTTCGGCGAACGCGAGCAGGCTCGGCAACGTCGCGGCGCCGGCCGACAACGCGGTGTCGAAATAGAACCCGGCGAAATCGTCGAGGACGTCCAGCGGGCTGCGTCCGGTGTCGTTGACGATGGCCAGCGACATGCGGTGAGCGGCGTACGGGACGAACCCGCCTGCGTGGCTCAAGAGGAAACGGATGTTGGGATACCGGCGCCGAATGCCGTTGCGTACCAGGAGGAATGCCGCCCGGGTGGTGTCGAGCAGGAAATCCGCGGCGAAGGGGGGAACACCCGGCACGGCGGGTGCGGGGAGGTCGGCCGGATGGACGAACGCGACGGCCGCTCTTCGGTCCAGGACCCGGAAGAGGGCGTCCTGCCCTTCTTCGCCCAGATAGGTCCCCGCCGCGTTGCCGAGCAGCACGACGCCGTCGGCGCCCAGATCGTCGAGGGCCCGCTCGGCCTCGGCGGCGGCCGCTTCGACGTCCGGCATGGCGAGGGTGGCGAAGAAGCCGAACCGGTCGGGGTCGGCGTGCGCCAGCGCGGCGGTGTCGTCGTTGAGCGCGCGGGCGAGTGCGGCCGCCTGGGCCGGATCGGCCAGGAAGGTGGTGCCGGGAGTCGACACCGACAGCACCGCCGAAGCGATCCCGGCTTGCGTCATCAACGCCCGCGCCCCTTCGGCGCTCCACTCGGGCAGCGCACGTCCACCAGGTGCGGTGACACCGTGCACCCGGAGCGCCTCGGCGTAGTCCGGGGGTATCAGGTGCTGATGCACGTCGATGCGGTTCATTGAGCAGTCCTTTCTCCGGACGCGCCGGGTTCGATGGGCGCCCGAGAGGGGTCCGAACCCTCACTCTGGCGCACCTGGGAGCGACGCGCAACTGATTCTGATGATTTCATCATTTCTGCTTGACAGAGTATTTCCCCATAACTGATGATTACATCAGAACAGTGAATCGGAGGCAGTCATGACAATCGACAACGCCGCCGAGACCGGGCGGACTGTCCGGGTCGGCGCTCGGGACATCTTCTACAGCGAGGCCGGTGCCGGCGATGCGGTGGTGCTCTTGCACGGGGGTGGGCCGGGCGCGAGCGGCATGTCGAACTACGCCCGCAATGTCGCGGCGCTGGCCCGGCGTTTCCGGGTGATCGTGCCGGACATGCCCGGCTATGGGCGTTCGGCGAAGCACATCGATCAGTCCGACCCGTTCGGCGACTTGGCCGCGGCGATAGGTGGTCTGCTGGACGCCCTCGGCCTCGGCTCGGCGCACCTGATCGGGAACTCCTACGGGGGAGCGGCGGCGCTGCGGTTGGCGATGGACCGGCCCGAGAAAGTACGCAAGCTGATCCTCATGGGGCCCGGTGGTGTGGGCACCACGCGCGCGTTGCCGACCAAAGGCCTGCAGTCGCTGCTGTCCTACTACGGCGGCGATGGGCCCAGCCGCGCCAAACTGGCCGAATTCGTCCGCGAATACCTGGTCTACGATGCAGGCGACGTCGGCGAAGACGTCATCGACCAGCGTTATCGAGCCAGCCTCGATCCCGACGTGGTGGCCGACCCGCCCTTGCGGCGTCCCTCGGGCCCCTCGGCATTGCGGACGCTGTGGCGGATGGACTTCACCCGCGACCCGCGGCTGTCGCGAGTACCGCATTCGACCCTGGTGATCTGGGGCGCCGAAGACAAGGTGAACCGGCCCGCAGGCGGGCGCATGCTCGCCGAGCGGATGCCGCACTGCGATCTGTACCTGGCGGCCGAGACCGGCCATTGGGTCCAGTGGGAGCGCGCGGAGCTGTTCAACGAGATGGCCCGCGCGTTCCTGGGAGCGGTGTGATGGGCTCGGGCTCGGTGTTCGGTGCGGTACACCTGGGCTACGTGGTGGTGCACTCTCACCGGCAGGCCGACTGGCGCCGGTTCGGCGCGTCGGCGATCGGGATGCACGTCGACGAACTCGACACCGACGTGCTGCGCTTCCGCTTGGACGACCACGCTTGCCGCTTCCTCATCCGGCGCGGCCCGGCCGAGGACGTCACCGCGCTGGGCTGGCAGGTCGACGACCATGAGACCTTCGACCGCATCCTCGCGCGGGTCAGCGATCGCGGCGTGCCGATCGAGGAAGGCACCGTCGAGCAGGCGGCCGCGCGCGGCGTGCAGCGGCTGTGGCGCTTCCCGGGCCCCAAAGGCATCGCCACCGAAATCTTCACCACCCCGGTGACGACCCAGGAGCCGCTGGAGATGATCGGTTCCGGCTGGGTCACCGGGGAGGCGGGGATGGGTCACGTGGCGATCGTTTCCCGCGAACCGGAGTCGATGCGCAGCTACTACGACACGGTGTTCGACGCGCGGTTGACCGACTACATCGATGAGAACGTCTCCGGTCTGAGGATGAAGATCCGGTTCCTCAGGGTGAACGAACGCCATCACTCGATCGCGATCGCGAACCTGCGCGGGGTGAAGATCGATCCGCTGCGCACGCGTGTGCAGCACATCAACATCCAGTCCGCGAGCCTGGACGACATGCTGGCCGCGTACGGGCGGGTCACCGATCTGGGTTTCCGGATGGCGTGGTCGGTGGGCCAGCACACCAACGATCGTGAGTTGTCGTTCTATTGCGTGACGCCGTCGGGCTTCGAGTTGGAGGTCGGCTGGAATCCGGTGGTGATCGGTCCGGAACTGGAATCGACCTGGGAGCCGAGCACCTATCAGGGCATCAGTGTCTGGGGCCACACCACGGTGGGGGAGACGGTGCTGGACAAGTTCGCGCAATTCCGGCAAGCCCTACGGACCGTGCGGACACCGGAAACCACGGTTCCCCGACTGGGAGGAGCGTCGCGATGAGCGTTTTCGACGTGGATGTCGTAGTGGTCGGCCTCGGTCCGACCGGGTTGACCTTGGCCAACCTGCTCGGACGGCGCGGGGTGCGGGTACTGGTGCTGGAACGCGAGCCGGAGTACTACGGGCTGGCTCGTGCGGTATACACCGACGACGAAGGCATGCGGATCTTCCAGACCGCCGGCGCCGCGGACGAATTGGCGGCGGACATGAACGTCGATTCGACCGTGCAGTGGGTGCGCGCGGACGGCTCCGTCCTGGCGCAGTTCCATCAGACCGATCGGCCGCTGGGCTGGCCGGTGGTCAATTTCCTGTACCAGCCGTATCTGGAGAACACCCTGGAACGGGCGCTCGGCCGTTATCCGCACGTCACGGTGCGGCGCGGTCGCGCGGTCGTCGATTTCGAGCAGGACGCCGACGGTGTGAGCGTCGAGCACACCGAATGCCGGGGCACCGGATACGGCAAGCATCCGGCGGCCACCGATCCGCGCACGGCCGAACGGGTGCGGGCCAAGTTCCTGGTCGGCTGCGACGGCGGACGCAGTGTGGTGCGCACCAAGCTCGGTATCGAGATGTCCGGCACCAGTTTTCCGGAACGGTGGCTGGTGGTCGATCTGCGCGCCCGCGACGGTGTCGACGCCTTCCGGCATCTGCCGTATTTCGACTTCGTATGCGATCCCGAACTGCCGATCGTGTCCTGTCCGCAGCCGGATCGGCATCACCGCTTCGAGTTCATGCTGTCGCCGTCGCAGACGAAGGAGGAGATGGAGGACCCGGACACGGTGCGCCGCTACATCGCCCGCTTCGTCGATCCGGACGAAGTGGAGGTGCTGCGCAAGCTGGTCTACACCTTCAACGCGGTCGTCGCCGACCGCTGGCGCGACCGGCGCATCCTCGTCGCGGGCGACGCCGCGCACATGACCCCGCAGTTCATCGGGCAGGGTATGAACTCCGGGGTACGCGACGCGGACAACCTGTCCTGGAAACTGACCGCGATCCTGGAACACGGTGCGGCGCTGGAGATCCTGGACAGCTACGAGTCGGAACGACGCCCGCACGCCAAGGCGATGATCGATCTGTCGGTGCTGAACAAGAAGCTCGTCTCGATCGACAACAGGATGATCGCGGCGGCCCGGGACGTCGGTCTCACCACCGCCTTGCGGGTGCCCGGGCTCGGCGGCTGGATCCGCGGGGCGAAGATGAAACCGCGGCCGCGCTTCCGCCGCGGTGCATACCTCGGTCTGCCCCGGCGCGGCCTGCGCGGAGTGGAGGGAACCTTGGCCCCGCAGCCGGACATCCGCGACTACAACGGACGCCATCGGCGCCTGGACGACGCATTGGGCGTCGGATTCGCGGTGCTGGGCTATGGGACCGATCCCCGCCGGACTCTGGGGCCGGAGGATTCGGCGGTGCTGAGCGGTATCGGCGCCGCTTTCGTCACCGTGTACCCGATCGGCGGACGTCCCCAGGGCAAACCGGGTGACGGACGTGACGACGTCATCGATGTCGAAGACCACACCGGCACGCTGACCCGATGGTTCGCCAAGGCGGGACTGCGCACCGGCGGCGTCGTCGTACTGCGTCCCGACCGATTCGTCTTCGGTGTCGCCGCCCCCGGATACGGCGGGGCGTTGGTCGGCGAATTGCGGCGGCAACTGGGCATATCCGCGCATTCCGGACAGCCTCAGGTCGACCAGCCGGTCACCGATGCCGGCGGAACGCCGCAGTACGAGGAGACTCGATGACCACCGGCGCGACCGGGTGACCAGCCGCGCGGAATGCCTTCACAACTGCGGCTGCGGAGGAAGCGGCGCGGACACCAACTTGCGGGCCGTGCGTTTCGGCATCCCGAACATGCGCAGGACATGGAAGGTCATATCGTCCGAGAGCGCCCCGGCGTCGGCGTCGGGGCGCTGCTCGAGCAGTTGCAACAACCCCAGCAGCGCGCCGCCCGCGGCCATCACCGCCATGTCCGGATCCAGCACCTCGAACCGGCCGGCCTCCTGGGCGGCGAGGATGTCGCGGCGCGCCCGAGGGGCCAGACCCTCGCCACGGGAGAGCACCGACATGCCCGAGTGCAGGATGACCCGCACCATCTCGGGCACCTGCCGCTGCAACCGGCCGGTCATCCGGAAACTCACCGCGAACACCTCGGCCGGATCGTCGTAGAGCCGGACGATCTCGTCGCGCATCTGGGCGTAGACCTCCAGCGCCGAGCTCACCGCTTCGTCGAACAGCTGCTCTTTGGTCTGGAAGTGGTTGTAGAACGAGCCGAAACCGACGTCAGCGGCGTCGGTGATCTCTTGGATGCTCACCGCCGACCTGCCTTCCGACAAGAACTTGCGTGCGGCAGCCAGCAGCGCGTTGCGGGTGCGTTCCCGGCGTCGATCGGTCCGAGTACGTACCACCGGCTCCGCAGTCATCGACCTCTCCCGCCTTTCCCATCGGTACGGGAATCATAGCTGATCAAATGATCAGATCCGGAGGGGTCGTGCGCACGTCCCGGGTTCAGGGCGCCGCTTTTGTCGGGTGCCGAGCACCTGCCGAAAGGTCCTGCCGCGAGCCGTGACAGCGTCGTCACGGCGGCGTGCCGCACTCCGCGCCGAGTGGTGACCGATCCGTCCGGGGCCGGGCGGCAGGTGCTGGATGGCGATATAAGGCAAATGTAGCTATCCGTTGGCGTCCTGACCCGAGTAGTGCGCTACCCGATCGGGCCTGTCGTCGGCACCCATGAGCGCAGCTGATCACGCAGCTCGCCACGCCCTGTGGGTGGCGCTCCGCGGGAGGGGTGCGGCCCGCGGTCGCCCACCAGTCTGGTGGCATCGTGCCGCCGAGTGTTTGCTGATATGGCCGGTTACGGGAACAGGTTCTCGGGTGTCGAGGTAGCGTGAAGGAAGTGCCGGCCGAGGTCCGGACACGTCGTCGCCGTCGGCGCGGGTCCTCCTCGGCTGCGAGTGGTCGGTGCGTCTTCGGACATCGCGGTCGCATCCGGCTGGAAGCCGTCACGGCCCGGCGGCTCCCGCTGAACAGCAGTGCTGGTTTGCGAGAAAGTTCCGCCGTCATGAGTGTTCATGCCCCCCTCTACCGCGAAATCCTCTCCCGGGAAGAGCTGCCGGATGAGTTCTTCGGACTGTTCCTCGACCCGACCCGGACCTACAGTTGCGCGCTGTGGACCCATTCCGACGACACCCTGGAAAAAGCCCAGCTGGCGAAGATCGATCTCGCCTTGGCCAAATGCGATCTCCAGCCGGGGATGACCTTGCTGGACGTCGGGTGCGGATGGGGTTCGACCATGCTGCGCGCCATGGACACCTACGGGGTGAACACGATCGGGTTGACCCGTAGCCGTAACCAGTACCGTTATGTGCGGGACATGCTCGTCGACCGGCTGATCCGCGGACGCCCGTACGGCGGGGTGCGCGTGCAGGGCTGGGAGGATTTCGACCGGCGCGCCGACCGGATCGTCTGCATCGGAGCTCTGGAACACCTGCCGGTGGACCGCTACGGGGAGTTCTTCGATTTCGCCTACCGGATCATGCCCGCGGACGGGGTGCTGCTGCTGCAGACCGTGGTCAGCCACACCCGGGACTACCTTCGGGCGCACGGAGGCCGGATCACCAGCGACGATTTCGCGTTCTTGCGGTTCCTGCGTGAGACCATCTTCCCTGGCGGCCAGCTTCCGCTACCGAGGGGCCATCACCCCAAAGGGATCACCGAATACGCGGAGGACGCCGGATTCACCGTCGCCGATGTGCAGGCACTGGGTCCGCATTACACCACCACGTTGGACCGCTGGGCCGATGCCTTGCGCGAATACCGGGATCAGGCGGTCCGGCTCGCCGGGCAGGACACCTACGACGCCTATCTGCGGTATCTGACCGGGTCCGCCGAGTACTTCCGCCGCGGGCACACCGACGTCATGCAGTTCACCTGCCGCAAACCCGATGCGCGGCGCCCATCCGCCTCGCTGTGACCCCGGCGGTTCGGCCGCGGAAGGCTTACTCCGCAGGTGGTGGCGTCACCGATTCGCCTCGGTCGGGAACCAGTCCTCGTCGGGGTCGGTGGACAAGCTCGAGCCGTGGGCGCTAGGGCTCGCATCCGTCGGCGCCTCCGCGCGCGGACGCCGGATCGGCAGGACGAGCCTGCGCCTGCGGGGCTTGATATTGACCAGCGAGAGGTCGCCGTCGTAATGGTCCAGGACGCGGTGGTCCATGACCGCGCGCCACAGCGGCGGGATCGCGGCGAGCACGACCATGGTGGCGTAGCCCGCGGGCAGTTGGGGCGCCACGTCGCAGCTGCGGAGGGTTTGGTAGCGGCGGCCGGGATTGGCGTGGTGGTCGCTGTGGCGCTGCAAGTGGAACAGGAAGATGTTGGTGACCAAGCGGTCGCTGTTCCAGCTGTCGCGCGGCGAGCAGCGGGCATACCGGCCGTCGGGTCGCCGAGTCCGCAACAGTCCGTAGTGCTCGACGTAGTTGACGGTTTCCAGCAGCCCCGCGCCGATCACCGCCTGAATGGCGAGATACGGGATCGTGCCGGGGCCGAACACCACGATCAAGGTGGTGAACAGCGCCGCGCTCATCGCCCACGCTTGCAGAAGGTGATTGCTGGGGCTGAGCCAGGGTTTGCCATTGCGCGCCAGCCGCTTGCGCTCCAGGGCCAGAGCGGAGCGGAATCCGCCCGTGACCGTACGCGGCAGGAATTGCCACAGTGACTCGCCGAAGCGGGCGCTGGCAGGGTCCTCGGGCGTGGCGACGCGAACGTGATGGCCACGGTTGTGCTCCACGAAGAAGTGCCCGTACCCGGACTGCGCGAGCGCGATCTTGGCCAGCCATCGCTCGAGACGTTCGGAGCGGTGGCCGAGTTCGTGTGCCGCGTTGATTCCGATTCCCGAGACGAAGCCGAGGGTGACGGCCAAGCCGAGCTTGTCGGCCAGGCTCAGTTCATGGCTGGCCCACAAGTAGCAGGCGATGAGCAGGCCGATGAACTGCAGCGGCAGGAAGAGGAAGGTGCACCACCGGTAGTAACGGTCGTTGGACAGCGCCTCGTAGTCTTCGTCGCGAGGGTTGCTTCCATCGTCGCCGATGGTCCAATCCAGCAGCGGGATGATCACCAGCACGATGATCGGCCCGATCCACCAGAACACCTCCAGTCCGGTGTGTACCACCAGCTGAGAGGGGAGAAGCGCGCAACCCGGGGCGATCAGCCCCAGCACCCACAGATAGCGTTTGGGGTCGCGGGCTCGCGTGTGCTCGAAGATCGTCATAGTCATCTCGCCGATCCGTGAGGACAACACTCAACCGACAGTTCCGACTGCGGACAACACTTGCACCGTGCACGCGACTCCAGAATAGCTAGAAGTTCGCTGTCTGCTGGCGATCCGTCGAAACCGCCGATTGAGCGGGCGATGCACGCCTTCGGCGTACGCATTGCTGATCGGTCGGATCGGAGGTTTCCGAGAAAGCTTCGGTGTGGGTGGCGCATCCGGCTCGGGCTCTAGCGGCTGGATTCGGCAACCGCGATCGCCTCGGTCATGGAGACCTCGGTTGTCGGGCCGTGCCTGGTGTTTCGACAGCGGGGCATCGATCTCTGCCCTTCCCGCATTCGGCGCCGCCGCGTGATGAACGGGTCGATCCGGGGCGGATCTCCGAGTGTCACCGCTGTGCGCACCTGAGCGGCTCAGGCCGATGGGATGAGCCAACTCCGACATTCGAACCTTTCTGTACCGAAATCGACCAAGCTGACGAACGGTTGAACTGCAATGCAGCTAACTCTGCGCAAATCATCTGCCGACTTCGGCGGCAGGGTGTATCGAACGATTGCGGGTGAAGCTACGCGCCGCTCGGGGAACTTTGCGTCTCGGGCAGCAAGTCGGCCGCGGCTCGGTCGTGGGACCGAACCGCGGCCGACCACTGTGCGAGGAGATCACGGCGCTACGGGTGGAACCGCTGCGCGAGGCGCTGCGCCGAGACTCCGATCGAGATACCGACGGTATCCGACTGTTCGGTGTTTCCGCAAATCAGGGGAGTGCCCCGCAATTGGACGGTGCGGGCTGGTCGGCGAGCCGCTGGGTCATCCAGTCCTGTGAGGCCACCAGGGAGGGGAAGAACGCCAGCACGTGGGTGGCCCGCAACCCGCTGATGACGCTGGGCAGTTCGCCGTTCGCGTTCAATTGGACAGGCGCGCCGCCGCCGCACCACCCGGCAGCCAGTTCGCGGACGGGCACGTACGGCGCACCCTCGTCGATCGGGCTCGAGGCGATGAGCACGGGCACCCGCGGGGTGAGCGTGCCGACGCGCTGATCGTTGAACGCCGCCTTCAGGACCGGGGACTGATCGATCACCGCGGTGAGCGGTTGCCCGCTGGTGGTCCACTGCGAGGTGTTCGGGAACTGCTGGGCCAGTCCGAGCGGTACGGCGCACTTGTCCGCCGACTCGCGCAGGATCGCCTTGCCGGTGTCGTTGAGCTCGGCGTCGAGCACCGGGCGGGTTTCGGGATAGTTCGCGGCGATGCCGTTGAGAATCCACGCGAAGGCGGGTCCGAGCGGAGCCCGGCCGTCGTTGAAGCCGATGAAGTATTCGTCGTCCACGACCGGCCCGCCGGCGTAGGCGCCCCGGACGTTCAACTCGGGGGCGTAGCTCGGCTGCAATTCGGCCGCGCCGGCGGAGGCCATGCCACCCTGGGAGTATCCGTACAGGATGACGGGCGAGCCGGGATGGAGACTGGTGCCCGGCAATTGCAGCGCCGCGCGCGCGGCGTCGAGCAGCGCGTACGCCTGAGATTTCCGGTTGAGATAGTCGTGCACCGCCGGTGTGCCCAGGCCGTGGTAATCGGTCACCATCACCGCCATGCCCCGGGCCAGCAGGGTGTACAGCGCCAGCACGTCGTATTCGACCATGACGTCGAACGGAGGTTGGTATTGGACGAATTGCGCGAGCAGTTTCGAGGGCGCGCACTGATCGCCCTGCCCCTTCGTGCCGACCGCGTAGGCGATCAGCGGGCGGTCGCCCGGACCGGTCCATGGCTGAGCCGGCTCCAGATAGGTGCCCACCACCGCCGCTCGCTCGCCGTGGGTATCACTGCTGGCATACATGATCCGCGTCGACGTCGCCGGGATCTGCCCCGGTTGTCCGGGGACCGAAATCGCCAGACGCGACCCTTCGGCGCGGATGATGGAGCCCGGCGCGCCCGCTGGTGACGCGGGCGGAATGTAGAAATCGTCGCCGGCCACGGTGTCCGCGGCCGGTTCCGTCCATGCTTGCGGGGCGGTGATCGCCCCGCCCCCGACCACGAGGAAAGTTCCCGTCAAAGCTGTGGCCAATCTGAGTATTCGGCTCCTCACGATGCGATCCTTCCTGCGATTGGGATACCCAGGGCATCTAGAATCGGATACTGAGAGTATCTGTAAGGGGTAGAGATTGTCCGGGAATAGCGATGAGTGTCGGCCGCTTCGGGGAACAGGGCGTTCGCGGCCGACACGAGCGCAAAGTCGAGCACGGACGCGCAACGTTTTGATCGCGACCGCCAAGCGCCTTTTTCTGGCGGACGGCTATCAAGCGACGACTCTGGACAAGGTCGCGAAAACGGCCGGTTTCACCAAAGGCGCGGTGTATTCGAACTTCCGCACCAAAGTCGAGCTGTGTCTGGCCGTGCTCGACGAAATCCACGGCGAGCGGGCAGCGGAAGTCGCCGCGATCATCGCCGCGCCTACGGCCGCCGAGCGGCTGAAGCGGATGACGGAATGGGCCGAACGGGTGGTCGGTGATCCCGACTGGACGCGATTGGAACTGGAGTTCGGCGTCCAGGCGCGTCGCGACGAGCACCTCCGCGCCGAACTCGCGACCCGGCTCGGCGCTATCACGGGCATGGTAGGCGCGGCGTTGCGGGCGGTCGGTGATCACCGTGCCCCCATGCCGCAGGCGGAAGCCGCCGTCGCGGTGCTGGCGCTCGGCGTCGGGCTGGGCCTGTTCCGATCCATCGATCCCGGCATCCCGGTCGCGGGCATGATCTCCGCGCTGCGCGCCATCGCGGGGGTGTCCCCGAACGACTGATCGGCCGGTACCCGGTCGGATTCGGCCGCGCGTGGGCCGGATGCCGTCGGTGCTTGGCGTGCTCGCCGTCGATCGCTAATATAAGTAAAAACTTATTAAGGAGGAGCTCATGCCACTGTTGTCCGATCCCGCCGCCGTCGCCGGGCTCGTCACACGTGAAGTCCGCACCGGATCGCGCGACGGCACGCCGACCCGGATCGCCGTCGCACGCCGCCGTTACCCGACCGACCAGGCGGATCTGTGGGACGCGCTGACCGATATCGAGCGGATCCCACGCTGGTTCCTGCCCGTCAGCGGTGACCTGCGGGTCGGCGGACGCTATCAGCTCGAGGGCAATGCCAACGGTGTCGTCGAAGAGTGCGATGCACCGGAACGGTTCGCCGTGACCTGGGAGATGGGTCCGCAGATCTCATGGCTGACGGTCGTTCTCACGCCGATCGAGGACGGCACCGAGCTGGAGTTGCGGCACGAGGCGCCGGTCGATCCCGAGTTCTGGGTGCAGTACGGCCCCGGCGCGGTGGGCGTCGGGTGGGATCTCGCCCTGGTGGGCCTCGGCCTGCATCTTTCGAGCGGAGCGCCGGTGGACGCGGCCGAAGGCCTTGCCTTCCCGACGACCCCCGAGGGCGTGACGTTCGTCCGGACGGCGGCGCTGGGCTGGGCGGAGGCTGCCGTCGGCGACGGTGACGACCCGGCCGCGGCGAACTCGGCGGCGCTGCGGACCGTCGACTTCTACACGATCGTGCCCGAGGACGGCTCCGAGTCCTGATGGATCGGGCTCCCGCACAGATCTTCGAGGCGCTCGGCGACCCGGTCCGCCGGTTCATTCTCGAATTGGTGGCGACCGAGGAACAGCCTGCGGGCGCGGTGGTCGCCGCCGTGCGACAGCACATGCGGATCTCGCAGCCCGGCGTCTCCCAGCACCTCAAGGTGCTTCGCGACGCCGGGCTGGTGCTCGTCCGCGCCGAGGGCACGCGACGGTGGTACACCCTCGCCCCCACGGGCGTCGACGCCGCCCGAGCCTGGCTGACCGAGTTGGCGGACCCGCTGCACCGGTTCGCGCAACCGCTCGACGCACTGGCGACGGAGATCGCGCGCGGAAAGCGCGCTCGTCGAAGCGCCGGAACCGATCGAACCGGTGGAAAGGACTTCGGCCGCAGCGCCCGCCACGCGTGAGCCCGGCGGGGACGACTCTCCGGTCAGCAGCGGCCGAACACGACCGCCGCGTTGTGGCCGCCGAAACCGTACGAGTTGTTCAGCGCGTACTCGATTTTCTGGGCGCGCGCGCTGCCGTGGACGATGTCGAGCTCGATCTCGGGGTCCTGGTTGTCGAGGTTCAGCGTGGGCGGCACCACCCCGTCTCGGATGCTGAGCACGGTCAAGGCGGCTTCGACCGCGCCGACCGCGCCGACCGAGTGCCCCAACGCGGACTTGGGCGCGTAGACCGAGGCATGATCACCCACCGCCGCGCGGATCCCCTTGGCTTCCGCCAGGTCGCCGAACGGGGTGGCCGTGGCATGAGCGTTGACGTGGTCGATGTCGGTGGGGCTCACGCCCGCGGTTTCGATCGCGCGGCGCATCGCGCGGATGTTGCCCGCGCCCTCCGGATGCGGGAGGACCATGTGGTAGCCGTCGGCGGTCAGGCCCGCGCCCATCAAGCGCGCCAGCGGCTTGGCCCCGCGCGCTCGTGCGTGGTCCTCCGACTCCAGCACGAACAGCGCGGCGGCTTCGCCGAACACGAAACCGTCGCGGTCCCGGTCGAAAGGGCGCGAGGCGCGCTCGGGCTCGTCGATCCGGGTGCTCAATGCCCGCATCATCGAGAATCCGGCCACGGCCAGCGGGTTGATCCGGCCTTCCACGCCGCCCGCGACGATGATGTCGGCCTCGCCCAGGATGATCGAACGCCAGGCGTGCACCAGCGCCTCGCATCCCGACGCGCACGCGGAGACCGGGGTGATCACGCTGGCGCGCGCGCCGAGTTCCAAGCCGACCACCGCGGCGGCGCCGTTGGGCATGGCCATCGGCACCGCGAAGGGGGACACCTTGCGGTAGCCCGCGTTCTGCATCTGGTCGTTGGACTCGATGATCGTGTCGGCGCCGCCGAGGCCGGTGCCGATGCAGACGCCGAGCCGGTCGAGGTCGACCTCCGGCCGGCCCGCGGTGTCCCAGATCCGGTTGCCCATGACATAGGCGATCTGCTGGACGTAGGACATGCGCCGCTTCTGGACCCGGCTGAGTTCGTCGGTCGGATCGAGTTTGAACTGGCCGCCGATGTCGACGGGGACTTGGAAGCGCTCGAAGTCGGGGTCCTGCACCTTGGCGATCCCGGTCTCCCCGGCGAGCAGTCCCTTCCATGTCGCATCGGTGTCGGCGCCGACAGCGGTGGACATCTCCACGGCGGTCACGACCACACCCCGGAACCCTCCGTTGCTGGTGGAGAAGTCCGTCAAATCGGACATCAAACCCCTTCTTTCGGCTTGTCGGCTCAGATGCTCCAGCGAGGCTATGCGCGCGCCGGAAGGCCGGGGTAGTAGCCCGAGTGCCGATCACCGCTACGATCGGGCCATGCAATCGGATGGGGGCGCGCGCCGGGTGACCGTGGTCATCCCCGACGAAGTAGTCGTTCTGGATGCCGCGATCCCGATCGACGTGTTCGGCTCCGACCCCAACTATCGGCTGGAGGTGTGCGCGGTCTCGCCGACGGCGCCGACGTCGGTGCCGGGGTTGTCCTGTGTGGCGGTGGCCGGGCTGGAGGCTCTGCGGCACGCGGAAACGGTGGTGGTGCCCGGTTACGCCTCCTTCGCGACGCCGCCGCCGGAACCGGTGCTGCGCGCGCTTCGCGACGCCCACGGCCGAGGCGCGCGCATGCTGTCGATCTGTACCGGCGCGTTCGCTCTGGCCGCCGCGGGGCTGCTGGCCCACCGGCCCGCGACGACGCATTGGCGGGCCGCTGCGTTGCTGCAGAGCCGGTATCCCGAGGTCGAGGTCCATGCCGATCGCCTGTTCGTGGACGACGGCGACGTGCTGACCTCCGCAGGCGTGACCAGCGGGATCGATCTCTGCCTGCATGTGGTGCGCAAGGACATCGGCGCGGCCGCCGCCAACGAACGTGCGCGTGACCTGGTGGCGCCACCGGTTCGCGAGGGCGGTCAAGCCCAGTACACCCGGCAGTTCCCCAAGCAGACCTCCGCAGGCGTGCTCTCCGAGACGCGCGCGTGGATCCTCGCGAACCTCGACCACAGGCATTCGCTAGAGGACCTGGCCAGGCGGTCGAATCTCTCGCGCCGCAGCTTCATCCGCCGGTTCCGGGAAGAGACCGGAACCTCCACGCACGTCTGGATCACCAGCGCGCGCCTGAACCAGGCGCGGGAACTGCTGGAGACGACGGAGCTGCCCATCGACCAGATCGGTTACCGCGTCGGCCTGGGCAACCCGGCCAACACCCGGGCGGTGTTCAAGCGCTATCTCGGTGTCAGCCCGGGGCAGTATCGGCGCACGTTCGCGATCCGCGACTGACTTGTGCCGCCGGTCTAGCCGGGCAGCCGCTGCGCCGGATAGGCGTGCAGCCGCGGATCGGTGTCGCCGACGACGACAGGATGGCCGACCAGTTCGAACATCGCGATGTCGGAGTGGTGGTCGCCGAACGCCGCGCAAGACGACAGATCGATGGCCGCGTCCTCGGCGTACCGGCGCAAGGCCGCGGATTTGTCGGCGCCGACCATCGTCGCGAGGACCTCGCCGGTGTACTTCCCCGCCGCCGTCGCCAAGGCCGTGCACAGCACCGACGACGCGCCGACGGCCTCGGCGATCGGGCGCAGCGCGGGGGTGAACGAGCCCGACACCAAGACGATCCGGCTGCCGGCGCGCGACAACTCGTCCAGCCGCCGTCGCACCGCGAGGTTGAAGAACGCCGGGTCCGCGGCGCGGGAGGCGAACCATGCACGGCCGACGCGCCCCACCTCGGCGACGTCTCGGCCGGCCCAATGCCGATAGAACCACCGATGGGATTCGGCGCGGCTCATTCCCGCCGCCCGAAGTGTCCAGAACTCCTCGAGTACGGCGCCGGCCGCTGCGGCGCGCCCGCGTTGCCGCGCGTCGAAGGAGAACAACGACAAGAAGGTGACCTCACGCACCAACGTTTCGTCGACATCGACGAAAGCAGCTGGAACCGTGCAGCTTTCGGCTCGTGGCGGCGCACCTGCCCCCGTGGACTCCGGAGTGCCCCGTCGGGTCATGGGGCCGTCGCCTCGGTGTGAACAGCGGAATCGGTGCGCGGCCCTTTTTCCCGGGTTCCCCGGTCGTCGCCGTCGGGCAGAGCGCGCGGGACACCGGAGAGTTTCAGCAGCGGCGCCGTCATCGCGGTGGTGATCAACGCCATCGCGACCAGTAGCGAGTACAGCCGCTGGTCGATGACGCCGATCGTCAGCCCGATGTTGAGGATGACCAGCTCGGTCAAGCCTCGGGTGTTCATCAGCGCGGCGAGTGCCGCGGACTCGGTCCGGTCGGTGCGGCTGAGACGAGCCGCCAGGTAGGTGCCGCCTAGTTTGCCCGCGAGTGCGGCGCCCATGATCGCGGCGAACTCGGCGATACTGGCGCGGTCGAGTCCGCCCAGGTTCACCTGGAGGCCGGCCACGACGAAGAAGGCGGGCAGGAAGATGCTGCTGAGCAGTTGGGCGCCGCTGTCGACGGCCGCGCGCAGCCGCCGGGGGAATACGACGCCGAACAGGAACGCGCCGAAGATCAGATGCAACCCGATCCATTCGGTGGCGGCTCCGAGCAGTAGAGCGCCGGAGACGCCGATGAAGACCATATTGGCGGGGTTCTTTTCGGATCCGGCGCCGGCGAGGCGGTCCAGGGCGGGACGTACCGCCCACCACATCATCAGGACCAGCGGAACGAACAGCAGCAATCGCCAGTGGTGGCCGAGGCCGGGTCGGGCGATGCCGATGACCACCGCCAGGACACACCAGGCGAGGATGTCGTCGAGTGCGGCGCAGGTCATGGCGGACTGGCCGAGTCGGGTGCCGAGCAGCTTGCGGTCGTGCAGGATGCGCGCCAGCACCGGGAACGCGGTGACGGCGAGCGCGCAACCGATGAAGAGCGCGAAGTTGAGCGGGTTGCCGCCGTCGTGCCGGGCCAGCGCCCACAGCGCGATGACGGAACCGAGTGCGAACGGTGTGAGGTAGGCCGACAGCGCGATCGCCGTGACCGACCGCCGCCGCCCGGCGACGGACCGGAGATCCATTTCGAGTCCGGCCGAGAACATGAAGATCATGACGCCGACGTTCGCGAACGCGGTGAGATACGAACGCGTGTCGTGCGGGAAGATCGTCTCCGACAAGTGGACGCCGAGAATCGTGGGGCCCGCGAGTATGCCTGCCACGATCTCGCCGATCACCGGGGGCTGGCCCACCCTCGCGGCGAGCCAGCCCAGCAGGCGCGCGGCGGCCACGATCAGGACGAGGTCCAGAAGCAAGAAGATCATTTGGTCGCTCGGCAAGGCCTGGACTCCGTTCGACATCGAGGACATCGCGGAAGCGGATTCGATACGGGCACGGGACATCCACCTACCGCATCGATCGCAGCGCGGAACCCCCGAAACATGGACTGTCTGTTCTGCGACGATATCGCACCCGACCGGCCGGCGAGAGTGAACAGTGAGCTACGCCACCTCCACCGTGACCGCGCGCGCCTGCTGGCGCAAAGGAGTGCATCTCTGTCGCGGATCGTACTGGCTGGTCGCTCTTTTCGGCGGGAATACTTCCATCCATGGCTTGCGCCGGTCGGAGGGCGCAGCCGAGGGGAGTCGACGTTGTTCGAAGGTAAGACAGTACTCGTAACCGGTGCGGCAACCATCATCGGCGCCGAAGTAGCTCGGGTCTTCGCCGAGTATTCCGCGAATGTCGTGCTGGGAGACATCGATACGGACGGGGGACAGCAGGCGGCCGCGGCGATCGGCGACCGAGCCGTCTTCGTCCCCGTCGACCTGCGCAGCGACCCGTCGATCAGGTCGTTCGTCGCCGCCGCGATCGACCGGCACGGACGGATCGACACGCTGGTCAACATCGCGTGTGTCTACGGAGACGACGGGCCCGGCCCGGACGCGCGGGCCGAGTGGCTGGAGGTGCTGAACACCAACGTCGCCGGTACGGCGATGTTGTGCGCGGAGGCGCGCAGCGCTTTGCGCGACACATCCGGGTCCATCGTCACCTTCACCTCACCCAGCGGACGCATCGCGCAGGCCGGGCGGATTCGATACCCGGTCAGCAAGGCCGCGTTGCTGCAGCTGACCCGCAGTCTCGCACTGGAATACGCGGCCGACGGGATCCGGGTGAACAGTGTCTCCCCGGGCTGGACCTGGTCTCGCGTGATGAACGAGCTCACCGAGGGGGACCGGGCCCGCACCGACGCGGTGGCGTCCCGGTTCCACATGCTGGGCCGGGCGGGCGACGCACGCGAGATCGGCGAAGTGGCCGCCTTCCTCGCTTCTCCCAAGGCCAGCTTCGTGACCGGCGCCGAGTGGACCGTGGACGGCGGCTACTCGGCCCTCGGTCCCGAGCAGACCACCTCGGCGATCGAGCTTCTGCTGCGTGAGCGGCCGCCATCGCACGCACCTTCCCTTGCTTAGGAATCGAGTCATGACTGCAGCAACAATTTCGGCGACCTCCCTGCTGAGCGCGGTGCGTTCGCTGACCCCCGACCTGGCGGCACGTCGCAGCGAGATCGATGCCGAGCGCAAGCTCCCGATGGACATCGTCGAACGGCTTCGCGACATCGGCGTCTACCGCATGTGTTTCAGCGCGGAGATCGGCGGCCCCGGCTTGACGTCGCTCGAGCAACTGGAGGTCGTCGAGGCGCTGTCCTACGGGGACACCGCCACGGGCTGGTGCGCCATGATCGGCGCCGCCACCGGCATCTACGCCGGATATCTCGACGAGCAGGCCGTCGCCGAGCTGATGCCGACGCAGGATCTGATCACCGCGGGGCTGATCTTCCCGGCCGGCCGGGCCGAACGGGTGGCAGGCGGATACCGGTTGACCGGACGGTGGAAGTTCGGCAGCGCGATCACGCACGCCGATCTGGTCATCGGCGGGGCGTTCGTGACCTCGTGCGGCCGCATGGAGGAGACCGCGGAAGGCGGGCCGCTCGTCCGGCTCTTCTTCATGCGCCGTGATCAGGTCGCCGTGTTCGACACCTGGGACACCACGGGCCTGCGCGGTAGCGGCAGCAACGATTACGCGGTCGAGGATCTGTTCGTTCCCGACCACCATTCCTTCGCGTTCAGCGAACGCAAGAGCTGTCGCGGGCGGCTGTCCGAGCCGGAGGCACTGGCCCGGATCATGCCGGGTGTGCCCCTGGGAACCGCCCGTGCGGCGCTGGATTACGTGCGCGATCTCGCGGACGGGAAGATCGTGACCGCGACCGGACAGAAGTGGGCCGACAACTACCGTGCCCAGTACCTGCTCGGCGAGTGCGAGATGGAGTACATCGTCGCGCGCGGCGCCGTCGTCAACACGGTGGCGGAACTGTGGGACGCGCTGGAGGGCAAGCGGTTCGCCGACCTGCCCACCAAGTTGCGCATCGCGACCGCCCTGGCCAGGACGAACGCCTTCCGTGCCGCGCAACGGATCGTCACCCGGCTGTGCGAACTCGTCGGCACCGATTCGATCTACCGGCCGAATCCGCTGGACATCTGGTTGCGTGACACGAACACCATGGCACGGCACATCATCGCGCACGACCAGGTGATCCAGTCCACCGGCGCCTTCGTCCTGGGCGGCAGGCCGGAATTCCCCTTCGTCGTGGGGCTGGGTTGATCGCGATGGACATCGACAATCGCAAGCGGCTGCCCTCGTTGACCGGGCTGCGGTTCTTCGCGGCGTTCTCGGTCTTCGTCTTCCATGTGATGCTGCCCAATTCGCCGATTCCGCCCTACAAGCCGGTGAATCTCTTCGCCGACCCGGATATCGCGTACGACGCGGCGTGGATAGTCGGCAAAGCCGGATTCCTGGGGGTCTCGTTCTTCTTCATCCTGAGCGGCTTCGTGCTGACCTGGTCGTGGCAGCCGGGATCGAGCAAGCTGCAGTTCATCCGGCGGCGCGTGGTGAAGATATTTCCCAACCACTTGACGCTCTGGCTGGCGTCGATGGTGCTGTTCGCGGCGGCGATCACACCGTGGAAGGCATGGCTGCCGAATTTATTCCTGCTGCATGCCTGGTTCCCGCAGAACTATATCAATGCGGGGGTCAACACGCCGTCGTGGACACTGTCCTGTGAGTTGCTCTTCTACGTTCTGTTCCCGTTCCTGATTCCGCTGGTGCTGCGTATCGACGGAAAGTATCTGTGGTACGGAGCCGCGGCGATGGTGGCCGGCATGGGCGTGATCGTACTGCTGACCGTATTCGTCATCCCGGGTTCCGAGAAATCGGAACTCACGCCCATACCCGTGCTGCAGCTATGGTTCGGATATCTCTTTCCGCCGACGCGTCTCTTCGAATTCTTTCTCGGCGTATTCATGGCGAGAATAGTGGCGGAGGGCCGGTGGGTACGGATTCCGTTGTGGGCGGCCGTGGCCGCGGTCGGCGCGGGATACGTGGTGGCGACGTACACGCCGTTCTACATCGGCTTCATCCTGGCAACCGCTGTTCCGCTCGCGCTGCTGATCGGGTCGGCGGCGCAGTCGGACCTCGACGGCACCTCGAAATTCCTGTCCAGCCGGCTCTCCGTGCGGCTCGGCGAGATATCGTTCGCCTTCTATATCTGTCAAGGCGTGACGCTGTTCTACGTCCGTCGGTTGATGAACGCCGCCACGTACAGTGCTCCCGTCGCGGTGTTGTTGATCGTCGGCCTGTTCTGTCTCAATATTCTCGCCGCATGGATGTTGTTCACCTTCGTGGAATCTCCGGCAATGCGCCGCTTTGCCCGGCCGAAACGACCTGTGGTCGCCGGAGAAAGGATGGCCGGCCAGACGCTCCGGAGTACGTGATCGACGGAGATCGAAATTCCTGTTCGGAGGCCCGTGGCGTTGCCACGGGCCTCCGAATTCATTTGTATCCCCATGCCTGGCAATATGGTTGCCCTGCCGTCCGGGCAGCGGTATCCTGATGGTGTTGTAAAACACAGTTTCGATTATAAAACGTGGGGGGTGTTTCATCGAATGGGCCACGTGATTCGGATTCGGCTGTGAGCATCGGGGCTCGCCGATCCCGGATATCGGATGAAATCCGGGTTCCGAATCCGTGTCCCACTACGACGTTCTGATCGCAGGCAGCTACCGACGGATCGATTCGCGCTGATGGCGGAATTGTCGCCGTGCGGTCCGTTGCGTGCGCTCGTCGGTGTGTCCGGAAGGTAGTAATGAGCACGACTGTCGACAACGGCTCCGAGCGCGTCCAGGAGCTCGGACGACCACGACTACACAGACCCGGCGACGACGTCGGATCCGTTGCCACACAGATACTTCGCATCGTCTTCGCGCGCCGGCGCAGTGCCGAATCGAAGTCCCTGTGCGACCTGGCCCCGTGTGCGGACTGTTTCGCACCACACCTGGGCAAGGTGATCCGATACCTCGAGGCCCGCGTGCCGGTCCACTTCATCATCCCCGCGTTCCCGGCGAAGTCACGGAACCGCCGGAAGACGTTGGGACGCTTGCCCGATATGGCGGAGACGCTGGCGATCGAGTCCCTGCAAGGGTTCTGCGACCAGATCTCGGCCGTCTACCGGCCGGGCGCCATCGTGACGATCTGTTCCGACGGTCACGTCTTCAGTGACGCGTTGGGGATCCCGGACGGTCAGGTCGACGACTACGGCGACGAGCTGCGCCGCATCATCCGGTCGACCGGCGGGGGTTCCATCGGTCTGTACGGCCTGCGCGACGCCATGCCGGAGATGAGCTGGGACGAACGCAGGCAGCGGTTGCTGAAGGAGTACTCCGACGGCATCGACGTGCTGCGCGAGGCGGTCCGGACCGATCCCGCGGCCCGGCGGATGTTCAACGGGATCCATCGCTTCATGGTCGAGGACAACGCCGTGCTGCTGCCCGAGTTGTCCGCCACGCAGCGGCGGAACCGATCGAAGGAGACGGCTTACGAAGTGGTGCAACGCAGTCAAGCGTGGAGCAGTCTGATGGCGGAGATCTTCCCGGACGCGGTCCGGCTGTCGATCCATCCGCAGGCGAACCACTCCGAGAAGATCGGATTCCATCTGCTGCGCACCCAGGACAGCTGGTTGACGCCGTGGCACGGCGTGGTGCTCGACGACGGAGCGAGTTACACGCTGGTCAAGCGGATGCATGCGGAGGAACTGGGGGCGCGCGTGGTGTGGCGCAACAGCCGCCCCAGTCATTTCGTCCTCGGCACCACGCCCGAGACCGAAGCACAGTGAGGGTGAGGAGACCCATGACGAAAAGCGTGAACAAGGTCCTGGTGGACAGCGAGCCGCTGCGGCCCTTCGGCCGTCTGGTGGCGTCCGATGCGGAGGGGCGCACCCTCGCCGACGTGCCGATCGAGGAGCTGCTCGCGCTGACGCTCCAGGCAAAGGTGGTCGTCCTCCGCGGATTCGGGCTGCTCGGCAAGACGGAACTCGAAACCTATTGCCGCGCGGCGGGAGAGATCCTGCAGTGGAACTTCGGCTCCATCCTCGATCTGGTGGTCCGCGACACTGCCGAGAACTACCTGTTCGACAAAGGCGACGTCCCGTTCCACTGGGACGGTGCGTTCGCCGAGCGTGTGCCGCGGTTCTTCCTCTTCCAATGCGTGCGAGGAGAGGGCGCGGGCGGCGAGACCGTGTTCTGCGACAGTGTCGAGGCCTATCGGGACGCGCCGGAAGACCTGAGGCAGCTGTGGGCACGAACCACGATCACGTACCGCACCGACAAGCTGGCCCACTACGGCGGACTGGCCGAATGGCCACTGCTGGGCACCCATCCGGCGACCGGCGAGACGACGATCAGATACGCCGAACCACTGGACCCCGCGCGCTACGCCAATCCGCTGTTCTTGACCGTGGACGGCATCTCGGCCGAGGACGGCGTCCGGGTCATGGAGGACTTGCGCGAGCGGCTGCACGACGCTCGCTACTGCTACGCCCACGAGTGGCGGACCGGCGACATCGTGGTGGCCGAGAACCACGCTCTGCTGCACGGCAGGAATGCGTTCACCGGCTCGGTTTCCCGGCATCTGCAGCGCATCCAGATCATCTGAGCAATCGGCCATCAGAGAGGAATGTCAATGGCTACCCCAATCTCCAGACCGGCGGACGAGTACGACGTGGTGATCATGGGCGGTGGTCCCGCCGGGTCCACGCTCGCCGCGATGCTGCGCCGCGACACCGATCTTCGTGTGGCGATCTTCGATCGCGAGGTGTTCCCCCGGGAGCACATCGGCGAATCGGGTGCGCACCCCTTGGTCCCCGTCCTGCAAGCCAGCGGCGCGCTGGAGAAGGTGCTCGCGAGTGAGTGCTGGATCCAGAAATTCGGCGGAATCTACCAGTGGGACACCGACCGGCCGTTCGTCGGCTTCTTCGAGCACTCCGACTACCTGGTCGACGGCGTCTACCGGTGGTCGGTGCACGTCAATCGCGCCGAATTCGACACGGTGCTGCTCGAGCACGCCGAAGCCTGCGGGGCCCACGTCTTCCAGGGTGTGCGGGTCGTGCGGTTCCTCCCCGGCGACGGCAAGGCCACGGTGGTGCTGGAAGACGGAACCGAGGTCTCGGCGGGCTATTTCGTCGACGCGTCCGGCCGGGCGAATCAAGTGGCCGCCCGCGGTTCGCAGCGCGACAAGCAATGGCTGTCGGATTACCGCAACGTGGCCGTCTGGTCGCACTACCGCAACTGCGTGCCCGCCCAGCGCGCGGCGGGTGACTGGAACGTCTTCCGCGACGACGACTTGTCACCGATCTACGCGGTGGCCTTCGAACACGGATGGGTGTGGTACATCCCGACGCCTCGGTTGGTCGACGGTACCCGGGAGAACGTGTGGTCCATCGGCATCGTCACCAACCCGGAGTCGATCGCCCGCGTGGATCTGCGTGATCCGGACATCTTCCTGAAGACGATCAAGTCGATTCCGGTGCTGCAGGATCTGGTGGCGAACGCGGAGCCGATCAGGGCCGAGATGCTGACGGCCACCAACTATTCCCGGGTGAGCGAATGCTTCGGCTCGTACGAGGATCGGTGGATGGCGGTCGGTGACGCGTCGTACTTCGTCGATCCGCTGTTCTCCTCCGGGATGTCCTTCGCTGTCACGCAAGCATGGGCGGCCGCATTGGTCCTGCGCAAGACCTTCGACAAGGACCTGGACGAGCAATCGAAGGAAGACCTGTGGCGCGACTACGACGTCGAGTGGCGCGGCATGGCGCAGACCTGGGCACTGAGCATCGACCAGTGGTATCACGAGATCTCGCGCTCGCATCCGGACAGCCCCTACTGGAGCGCGGAAGGCCGCCGGGTGGAGGCCGACAACGCCACCGAGGGAACGTTCCAGGCGCTGCTGAACACCGCGCTGGTGCCCGACCTGCTGAACATCATGACCAAGGGCTCCCGCGACCCGCGTGACCTGGCCACCGAGGGGCCCTACCTGCGGGCCTTCACCGCCGCCGACGCGGTCGAGCTCGCGGCCGGCGACATCGTGGCGCTGTCGGCGGACGCGCGCATCCGCGCAGGCGTGGCAGCGGACATCCCTGGCTTCAAGGGGATGTCGCCGCCGTTCGAGATCCCACAGGAGGCGCGCGACGGGCTGGCCATGTACTGGCGCGACCCCATCGCGAACAGCGATGCGGCGCCGGCGCCGCTCGACGACGTCGTTGCCTGCCACCGGATCTACTCCGCGGCCGACCCGGGCGTCGAGGTGCGCTGCCTGGAGCGGGATGGAGGTGAACAGCTGTGGGAAACGCTGAAGCGTGGTCCCGCCCGGTGGTCGGAGCTGGCGCCGCGGTTGACGGTGCTGCAGGGACGAGCCTTGAAGCGTTTGATTCGCGCCGGATTGGTGGTGGCCGGGCCGGAAGCGGAACAGCGGGTCGGCTAGGTCCGACGCATGAGGTCATTGGCTGTTCTGGCCGTCGACGACGTGATCCCGTTCGATCTCGCGGTTCCGCTGGAAATCTTCGGCCGGACCCGGCAGGAGGACGGAACCGCGGCGTACGAGGTCCAGGTCTGCGGGGTGAACTCCGACGTTCCGTCGAAGTTCTTCGGGCTCTCCAGTCTCGGCGACATCGATTATCTCGAGGAGAAGGCCGAGACCATCATCGTGCCGGGAGCGATGAGCTACCGGTCGCGGCCGTCGGATCGGCTGCGCGAGGCGTTGGTGCGGGCCCACGAACGTGGCGCGAGGGTGGCATCGATCTGCTTGGGGGCGTTCACCCTCGCCGCCGTCGGGTTGCTCGACGGACGGCGGGCGACCACGCATTGGATGGCCGCCACCGAACTGTCGCGAAGCTATCCGCGCGTCCGCGTGGATCCCACGGTGCTGTATGTGGACAACGGCGGCATCCTGACCTCGGCCGGTGCCGCGGCGGGGCTCGATCTGTGCCTCCACATGGTGCGGAAGGACTACGGGACAGCCGTGGCGGCGGCTACCGCGCGGCTCTCGGTCATGCCACTGACCCGCGACGGGGGGCAGGCGCAGTTCATCGCGGAACGTCCGCGATCGGAGGCGGACAGCAAGTCCATCAATCCGACCTTGGAGTGGGCGGAAACGATGCTCGGTGAGAAGATCACCGTGCTGGATCTCGCGGATCGCGCCGGAGTCAGCAAGCGCACGCTGATCCGGCGCTTCCACGAGCAGGTCCGGATGACACCGAACGAGTGGCTCCAGACCGCCCGGGTGCGCAAGGCCCAAGTGTTGCTCGAGACGACCATCCTCACGATGGAATGCATCACCGATCGAACGGGATTCGCCTCGGTGGCCGCATTCCGGAAAGTCTTCCGCAAGACCGTGGGGGTGACGCCTCAGGCGTACCGGCGGGCCTTCCGCTGACCGGTCGCGCGCCTGGTATCCGGTTCTCGCCGTGGATTCGCGAAGAAAATCCGAATCCATGGCGAGAACACCTGGGCGCCGATCGTTTTCGAAGACGCGCCCAGGCGCCGCAGTGGCCGGGGTGTTTTCATGGTTGCCGGAACGTGGTTCATAGTTGGTGCTCGGGTCCCCACGGCGAAGGAGATCATGGTGCCAACCGCGAATTTCGGTACGAAGGACGATCCCGGCTTCGAATTGCAGCAGAGTCCCGATCTGATCGCGGTGCGCACGCACAGCGGTCGGGGGATCCGGCAGCAGTCGGGATCGGTGCGCACGCCGCTCAGCGGTGAACTCGAGGACGCGACACTGGTGCAGGCCTACCCGGAGGCAGGAGTCGAGGTCTATCGGCTCCCCGCGGGGTCACGGTCGGTGGAGGAACGCAAAGAGGCGCTCGACGCCGCGCCGGAGGTACGGTTCGCGGGCCATGTGCTGGTGGACGCGGCCACCGGGGAGCCGGTGCTCTATACGGAGAACATCTTCGTAAAGTTCGTCGACAACGTCGACCACGAGCACTGCCTCGCCGTCCTGAACGCGGCGGACCTGACGGTGCGGCGGGCGGTTTCGTATGCGACCAATGCCTATTTCGCGGCCGCGCCCGAGGGCACCGGCCAGCGGGTCTTCGACATCGCCGCTTCGCTGCTCGCGCGCGAAGACGTCGAATACTGCCATCCGGAGCTGATCCGGCACCGGGCCAGGAAGACGATCTTTCCCCAGCAGTGGCATCTGAAGAAGACCACCATCGGTGGCGTCGTGATCGACGCGCACGCCGCGGTGGAAGCCGCGCACGCGATCACCCGCGGCGCCGGGGTGACGATAGCCGTCATCGATGACGGCGTCGACATCGACCACCCCGAATTCGCCGGCGCCGACAAGATCGTCGCGCCTCGGGATGTCACGGCGAAGACCGGCGATCCGCGTCCGAAGGACACCTACGGCACCGGCCCCGACAACGGGGACAACCACGGCACCGCGTGCGCGGGCGTCGCGTGCGCCAACGGCACGGCCGGTGCCTCCGGGGTCGCGCCGGAAGCGGCGCTGATGCCGATCCGGCTCGCCTCCGGACTCGGCTCACAGGCCGAGGCGGACGCTTTCGGGTGGGCCGCCGAGCACGGCGCCGACGTCATCTCGTGTAGCTGGGGCCCGGCCGACGGTAAGTGGTTCCAGCCGGACGATCCGGCGCACAACCGCGTCGCGGCGTTGCCCGCGAGCACCAGGCTGGCGATCGAACACGCCGTCACCGCCGGACGCGGCGGCAAGGGCTGCGTGGTGCTGTTCGCGGCGGGCAACGGCAACGAATCCGTAGACAACGACGGCTATGCCAGTTTCGCGAAGGTGATCGCGGTCGCGGCGTGCAACGACACCGGCAAACGCAGCGTCTACAGCGATTTCGGCAAGGCGGTGTGGTGCGCGTTCCCCAGCAGCGACTTCGGGCACCGGCCGTTCGGGCATCCCGACGCCCTGACGCCTGGGATCTGGACGGTGGATCGGCACGGAGTCAGCGGCTACAACGCCGGTACGGTGGCGGCGGGTGACGCCGCGGGCGACTACACCAACGACTTCGGCGGAACCTCCAGCGCGTGCCCCGGCGCGGCCGGTGTGGTGGCCCTGATGCTCTCGGTGAATCCGGATCTCACCTGGGAGGCGGTGAAGAACCTGCTCAAAGGCGCCTGCGACAAGATCGACCCGCAGGGTGGCGGCTACGGCACCGACGGGCACAGCGACAAATACGGGTACGGCAGACTGAACGCGCTCGCCGCGGTGCGGGCGGCCCGGCGCGGCCCGGCCGAGCCGACGGGTGCGGTGCTCACCGTGGGAGGATACTGAGGGGGTGGCGGCTGACGGTGTCCGGCTGATCGTCGTGGACGCCGCGAACGTCATCGGTTCGCGGCCCGATGGGTGGTGGCGGGATCGCTCCGGCGCCGCCCGGCGACTGCTCGAGCGAATGTCCGGGCTGCGCGCGCGTCTGGCGGAGCAGGCCGAGGTGGTCGTGGTGCTCGAGGGAGCGGCGAAGGCCGCGGTCGACGCGGGGCAACGTTCGTCCGGCGGTGTGCGCGTGGTGTGCGCGGACGGGTCGGGTGACGACGCGATCGTCGGCGTGGTGGCCGCTGCCCGGGCGGAGGATAGCAGCCGTCGGGTGACGGTGGTGACGGCTGACCGGGGGCTGCGTGATCGCGTCGCTGCCGCCGGGGCGGAGACGGTGGGGCCGACCTGGCTGCTGGACCGCCTGGGGCCGTGATCGGCAGGTGAGGGGAGGTCGGTATCGCATTGGTACACCTCCGGCGTTTCACCCAATTGTCCAGTCCGTTTTGCGGCACTCTGGCCGGTATGACCGCCTCCGACGCCGTGGGGATGCCGTTGCTCTACCTGGTCGAGATCTCCGAGCCAGGCTACTTCAACCGGCCGTGGTGGAAGATCGCCAGCACCGGCGCGCCGAGTCAGGTGCACGCCGCGCTCAGCGAACTGGCCATCCGGGTCGAGCGTGACATCCAGCGTGCCGGCGGCGCCTGCCGGTGCTGGTACCGCTATGACGTGCGGTGGCCCGACGGCGCGGTGCTCGAGTGTTTCCAGGGTGCGATTCGATCGGTGCTGATTCCCGGCGAGTTGCGCTGCCTGGCCGTCGCGCTGACCTCGGCGACGACCGTGGCCGCGCGCACGGGCGAGCCTCCGCAGTACTGATCTCGCCTCGCACCCCTGGCAAGACGGGCAGAGCCCCGAGGGCTTCTCGGGGCTCTGCGCGTGCGATGTGGCTCAGTCGAGCAGCGCCGGTTGTCTGGCGCCGTCCGTCCGGGCCGCCGTGCCTGCCTCGGCCTGCATCGGGTCGAGGGCGGGATCGATGTCGATCGTGCGGCGCAACGGCCGGTTCGGCAGCAGCGCCGCCGCGATGAGCGCGACGACCGTCGCGGCCGCGGCGATGAGGAAGATCCGCCCGGTCGCGTCGCCGTAGGCGGCGCGGATGATGGTCGCGATGGGCGCGGGCAGAGCGTCGAGATCCAGATTGCTGCCGCCGGAGGATTTGGTCTGGATACCGAGCCTGGCGAATCCCTCCGCCGACAGCTCGCCCACCCGGGTGGCCAGCACCGAACCCAGCACCGAGACCCCGATCGCGCCGCCGAAGGTACGGAAGAAGGCCACGCTGCTCGACGCGGCGCCGATGTTGTGCACGCTCACGGTGTTCTGCACGGCCAGGACCAGGTTCTGCATCATCATGCCGACGCCGAACCCGACGACGGTGATGTATCCGCCGACCAGCCACAGGCTCGTCGCGTGATCGATGGTCGACAGCAACGCGAATCCGGCCACCAGCAGCGCGGCGCCGGCGACCACGAAACCCTTCCACTTGCTGCGCCGGGTGATCAACTGGCCGGAGCCGACCGAGCCGATCAGCATGCCCGCGACGAGCGGGATGGTCAGCACGCCCGCCGCGGTCGGGGAGTAGCCGCGCGCGGTCTGGAAGTACTGCCCCAGGAAGGTGGTCGCGCCGAACATGCCGACGCCGACCGCGATGGAGGCGATGATCGCCAGGCCGGTGGTGCGTTCGGTGACGATCGGCAACGGGATGATCGGCGACTCGGCGCGCGACTCCACCCACACGGTCGCGAGCAGCAGCAGCACACCGGAAGCGACGTAGATCGCCGATTCCCGTGACATCCACTCGTAGTAGTCGGCCTTACCGGCGAACGACACCCAGATGAGCAGCACCGAGACACCTCCGGTCAGCAGCGCGGCGCCGAGCCAGTCGATCGACACGCCCTCCTTGCGGTCGGTGGGCAGCCGCAGGGTCCGCTGCAACAGCACCAGCGCGATCACGGCCAGCGGCACGCACACGAAGAAGCACCAGCGCCAGCCCAGCGCGCTGTCGACGATGACACCGCCGAGTACGGGTCCGCCGGACATCGAGACCGCCATGACGGCGCCCATGTAACCGGAGTACCGCCCGCGTTCGCGCGGCGCGACGATGGAGCCGATGATCGCGACGACGAGCGCGGTCAACCCGCCCATGCCGATGCCCTGGATGACGCGCGCGACCAGCAGCAGGGCGACATTGCCCGCGAATCCGGCGATCACCGAGCCGACGACGAAGACGACGATGGCCGACTGGACCAGCGCCTTCTTGTTGAACAGGTCGGCGAACTTGCCCCAGATCGGCGTAGAGGCCGCGTTCGCCAGCAGCGCCGAGGTGATGACCCACGCGTAGGCGGTCTGCGATCCCTGCAGGTCGCCGATGATGGTGGGCAGCGCGGTCGCGACGATCGTCGTGCTGAGCAGCGCTGTGAACAACGCCGCGAGCAGTCCGGTCATCGCTTCCAGGACTTCGCGGTGGGTCATCGCGTACGGGTCGCGTCGCGTCACCGACTCGACTGAACTAGACATCTAATTCCTGACTCTCTGTCGAAACCGGCTGGTGCGCGTGCACGGCGCTGCTCTGCGCGTGCGCGGTCAGTGCGTTGCGGAGCTTCTGCACGGCGGTGCAGGCTGCCTCGGCGTCGTCTTCGCTCCAGTCGGCGAGGACGTGCTGCAGGCCCCGCGCCCGGGAACCGCGAACGCGGTGGAGCAGATCGCGACCCTCGTCCGTCACCCGGATGAGGGTGGCCCGCCCGTCGGTGGGATCGGCGTGCCTGCTGATGTAGCCGGCGCCGACGAGTTCGGTGACGTGCCTGCTCAGCGCGCTCGGGCTGATGCACAGGTCCATGGCGAGGTCCACCTGCCTGCACGGGCCTTTGGACTCGAGGGTGCCGAGCACCCCGATGCCGCCCGGGAGGAGGTGTCCTTCCTCCGGGTGAGCGAGTGCGATGCGGATCGCCCGGCCCATCAGATAGAGCTCTTTGATGAGACTCTGGGCCGTATCGGGTGAGACCGCCATGTCCCCTCCAGACGAGATAAGTTGCTTGCGCTATGCAACTATATAGTAGTTGCTTGCGCTAAGCAAGTAATGTTCGCCGATCTGTTCCGCGGCGTAGCGCGGTACGGGGAGGACGCAGCAGGGTTGCAGCTATCGGACGGCGCACCGGCGGGCGACCACCGACCCCAGGGTGGGTCTGTGCCCACCCCGGGGTTCGCCGGATGGTCCCTGAGGTCTCTGTTACCGAGTTCACGGACGTCAGAGAGTAGTAGCCGACGCCGAAGCCGAGCCCTACCGAGGAACTACGAGATGCAGCCGACTTTCGTTCACCACGTAAGGCAGCAAACTTTTCGATACGGGGAGATCAGGTCCTACACCTACCTTCGTGAGGCCGGACGAGGGCTCAGCGAGGAAGTCGTCACCTACCGCGAGCTCGACCGCGACGCCCGAGCTGTCGCGGCCTGGCTTGCGGCGCGTCCGGAATCGGCCGAGCCGGTCGTGCTGCTCTATCACGACGGACTGACATTCCTGCGAGTGTTTCTCGGTTGCCTCTACGCCGGGGTCGTCGCCGTCCCCGCGCCTGTGCCGCACGATGCGGGCAGCGCCCGGCGTGTGGCGAGTGTGATCGCGGATTCCGGCGCCCGATTGGTGCTCACCACAGCGCAGTTCCAGTCGCTCGTCGCGGAAGCCACGTCCGTAGCCGTGGTCGCCACCGACGATGGCCTCGGTGACCCCGACGCGTGGCGGATGCCCGACATCGACTCGGGCACGGTCGCGTTCCTGCAGTACACCTCGGGATCGACCGGCACCCCGAAAGGGGTGGTCGTGACGCACGGCAATCTCCTGCACAACGAGGCGGCCATCGCCGCGGGCGGGATGAACGACGGCGACACCGGTGTCGGTTGGATTCCCCACTTCCACGACATGGGCCTGATCGGCATGCTCCTCGGGGCGGTATACGCCGGTGCGAACCTGGTCCTCATGGCGCCGACGACGTTCCTCAAGCGTCCGGTGCGCTGGTTGCAGGCCATCGACGAGTACCGCGCAACATTCACCGGCGCACCCAATTTCGCCTACGACCTCATCGCCCGCCGGGTGACCGACGAGCAACTGGCCGATCTCGATCTCAGCACTCTCGAGATCGCGCTGAGCGGCGCCGAGCCGGTCCGCGAGCGGACCATGACGGCGGTGCTGGAACGTTTCGCGCCCGCGGGTTGGCGGCCGACGACCTTTCGGCCCGCCTACGGCCTGGCCGAGGTGACACTGCTCGCCAGTGCGGCATCGACGCCCTCGGCACCCGTCTATCTCGACGTGGGACGCGATGCTCGGCTCGTCGGCTGCGGACCCGCGGCCCGTGGTCTCGACATCCGCATCGTCTGCCCGCACACGCGGCGAGAACTGGCGGACAACACCGTCGGCGAGATCTGGATTCGCGGCGAAAGCGTCGCTGCGGGCTACTGGAATCGTCCCGACGAGACCCGCGACACCTTCGGCGCTCAGCTCGGCGCCGAGGGGCCGTTCCTGCGCACCGGTGATCTCGGTCTGCTGCGGGACAACGAGCTGTTCGTCGCGGGTCGCCTCAAGGACCTGTTGATCGTCAACGGCCGCAATGTCTATCCCCAGGACGTCGAGGAGCTGGTACGCGGGCTGCATCCGGCGTTCGCCGACAGCGCCGGCGTCGCCGTATCCGTCGACGCGGGCGGTCGGGAACGACTTGTGGTGCTGCAGGGTGTCAAGCCGGTGCTGCAAGGCGACGCCACGCTCGCCGAACTCGCCTCCGCGATCAAGATCGCGGTGACCCGCCGGTTCGACGTGCCCGCGCCGAACGTCGTTCTCGTTCCACCCCGGTCGGTGCACCGCACCACCAGCGGCAAGGTCCAGCGCAACTCGATGCGGGAGGCGTTTCTCCAGGATCGCGTCGTGGGTGTCCTGCACGAGGATCTCGAACCGGCGCTGAGCCGATCCCTGACCGCCTGATCGATCCGTACCCCGCCCGAGGAGCCGAAACATGTTCAGCACGAACGTCATTCGTCCGGCCACGATCCAGGAGTGGCTCATCGAGCGCGTGGCAGACTACACCGAACGGCTACCCCAGCAGGTGGATCCGGTGGTCCCGCTCGCCGAACAGGGCTTGGACTCCGTCTCGGCGGTGAGCCTGTGCGGCGAGATCGAGGACCGTTGGTCGCTCGAGGTCGACCCGGTGCTGGTCTTCGAGTACCCCACCATCGCCGACATCGCCGCGTACATCGCCGACGAATTCAGCCTGGCCGCATGACCGACATCGCCATCGTCGGCATCGATTGCCGATTCCCCCAAGCGCCCGATCCGGCCGCGCTGTGGCGACTGCTGCTCGACGGACGGGACGCGATCTCCGAGGTGCCGCCGAGCCGCTGGAACGCCGCCGACTTCCACGACCCGGCCGGTGCGCCCGGCACGATCAACACTCGCAGCGGCGGCTTCCTCGACGACGCGGACGCGTTCGACGCCGAATTCTTCGGTATCGCCCCGCGGGAAGCCGAGGCGATGGATCCGCAACAGCGGCTGCTGCTGCAAGCCACCTGGCGGGCTTTCGAGGACGCCACCCTCGACCCGCGCGGCGAGGCCGGTTCGCGCACCGGCGTTTTCGTCGGCGTGATGGCCAACGAATGGGCCAACCTGCAGATGAGCGACTACGCCGCGATCACACCGCAGCACGGCTCCGGCAACGGATACTTCATGACCGCCAACCGGCTGTCCTACCAGTTCGATCTCAAGGGGCCGAGTGTCGCGGTCGACACAGCCTGCTCGTCGTCGCTGGTCGCGGTCCATCTGGCCTGCGGCGCACTGGCTTCCGGCGAGTGCGACCAGGCGATCGCCGGTGGGGTCAACCTCGTGCTCACTCCCGCCGTCGGGGTGTTCTACACCCAGGCGGGTCTGTCCGCGCCGGACGCGCGGTGCAAGCCGTTCAGCGGCAGCGCCGACGGGATCGTACGCGGCGAGGGCGTGGCGGTGCTCGTGCTGCGGCGGCTCGCCGACGCCCAGGCGGCGGGCCTGCCGATCTACGCGGTGATCAAGGGCAGCGCGGTCAATTCCGACGGGCGCAGCAACGGCATCACGGCGCCGAACCGGTGGGCGCAGCAGCAGGTGATCGGCGAGGCGTGCGAGCGTGCCGGGGTGCGGGCCGAGCAGGTGGATTTCCTCGAGGCGCACGGCACCGGCACGGTGCTCGGCGACATGATCGAGGTCAAGGCGCTGGGACAGCTGCACGGCCGCGACCGGGTGCGCCCGTGCGGCATCGGTTCGATCAAGGGCAATCTCGGCCACACCGAGGGCGCGGCGGGTGTGGCGGGCCTGATCAAGGTCGCGCTCAGCCTGCGCCACGGTGTCGTACCGCCGTCCCGGTTTGCCGACCAGGAGAACCCGCGGCTGCGGATGACGCAGCAGGGTCTGCGGTTGCTCACCGACCCCATGCCGCTGGCGGGTCCCGGCTACGGCGGAGTCAGCAGTTTCGGCATCGGCGGCACGAACGCCCATGTCGTGCTGGGCAGCGCCCCCGCCGCCGCGCCGCCCGTGGCATCCGGTTGGGGAGTACTGACGCTCTCGGCGAACGACGCGGAAGGGTTGCGACGCAACGCTCATCGCCTCGCCGATGCCTTGGCCGCCGCCTCGCCGGACCAGTTCGCCCCATTCTGCTGGACGAGCAACCACGTCAAGGCGTCCGGGCGCGCCCGGCTCGCCCTGGTCGCCGCCGATCGTGACGCCGCGATCGCGCGGTTGCGCGACGGTGCGGAAAGCGGGATGGTGCGCCCGCTCGGCGTCGGCTGGATGTTCCCCGGGCAAGGAGCGCAATTCGCGGGCATGGCGCGTGCGCTGGACGCGGCCAGTCCATTGTTCCGGCGCGCGCTGAAACTGGTCGATCGGGCCATGCTGGCGCCGCTCGGCCGCTCGGTGCGCGAGCTGACGCTCGACGAGCACATCGACATCGACCGCACCGACTTGGCGCAACCGGCGATCTTCGCGATCCAGTACGCCGTCGCGAAATCGCTCGCCGACGTCGGCGTTCGTCCCGCCTGGGTGCTCGGGCACAGCATCGGCGAGTTCGCCGCCGCGGCGGTGGCGGGCGTATTCGACCTGGACGACGCCTGCCGGCTCGTCGTCGCGCGTGGCGAGCTGATGCAGCGGTTGCCCGCGGGCGGTGCGATGCTCGCCGTGCGGGCGGGCGCGGCGGAAGTCGCAGGCTTGCTCGCCGACCGGTCCGAGGTCGCGATCGCCGCGGTCAACGGAGCGAAGGAGATCGTGCTGTCCGGCGCCGCCCGGGCGATCGACCGCGTGCGGGAGGCACTCGCGACGCGCGGGGTGGGCGCGAAGGCGCTCACGGTCTCCCACGCCTTCCACAGCCCACTGATGGAGCCGATGCTGGAGCGGTTCGAGGCCGTCGCCCGCGAGTGCGCCTACCGCGCACCGGTTCTGCCCGTCTATTCGACCGTGCGCGGACGCCTGCTCGAGGCGAACGAGCCGATGGACGCCGCGTACTGGACCGAGCACGTCCGCGCCACCGTTCGTTTCGGCGAGGCCGTCGAAGCCGCGCTCGCCACCGAGCCCAGTCATGTCATCGAGATCGGGCCGCGCCGGGTCCTCACCGCGTTGGTCGGCCGCGTCCGCCCGGATCTCGCGGCGCGCTGCCTGGCGCCCAGCCCGGGGCCGGGCGCGACCGGCGACGAGTTCGCCTGCACCGTCGCGGCGCTGTATCGCGACGGCCTCGATCCCGACTGGGACCGGCTCTACGAACCCGAGCAGCGCGTCCGTCACCGGCTGCCCGGCTACGAGTTCTCCACCGATCAGCGTTTCTGGCTCGAACCGAGCACTACGCCGACGCCTGCCGCAGCACCCGAGGAAACCTCCATGGACCAGTTGATCGCACTTTTCCGGGAACAGAACGCCGTACTGGCGAGTCTGGTGGGCGCGCCGTCGGCCGGGCGCGTCCCGCAGGCCACGGGCGGCGCTGCGCCCGCGGTCGCGACGCGGACCACCAGCGCCGACCTGCCGGTCGACCCGGCCGCCGTCGCGGGGGTCGTCCGGGCCGAGTTCGCCAGGGTGAGCGGGTTCCCGGCCGATCGGCTCCGCGATGCCCACACCCTCGGTGACGATCTGGGCTTCGACTCCCTCATGCTGACCGACCTGATCGCCGCGCTGGTTCGCAAGCTGCCCGCGGCGACCATCGACCCGGCCCGGTTCACACCCACGACGACGCTCGGTGACGTTCTCGCGCACGTCACGAATCAGGCGGGCGCGCCCGCGCCGCGGCAATCCGAAACCGCCCCTGCCGAAGCACCCGAACCCCGGCGCACGGCCGTCGAGCCGGAGTACCGGATCGCGGATTTCGCCGAGGTGAAGGCGATCGCGGAGCGGTTCTCCGCCGTCGAAGCGCTCGGCCTGCGCAACCCCTACTTCCTGATCAACGACGGCGTCACCCGGGACACCTCCGTGGTCGACGGTGCGCCCGCGATCAACTTCTCCAGCTACAACTACCTCGGACTGTCCGGCCATCCGGCGGTCGTCGCCGCCGTGCAGGACGCGGTGGCGCGCTACGGCAGCTCGTGCTCGGCCAGCCGGATCCTCTCCGGCGAGAAGCCGGTGCACCGCGCACTCGAGGCGGAACTCGCGGGCCTGCTCGGCACCGAGGACGCCATCGCGCTGGTCGGCGGCCACTCCACGAACGTCACGATCATCGGGCACCTGGTCGGGCCGGAAGACCTCGTGATCCACGACAGCCTCGCCCACGACAGCATCATGCAGGGCTGCAAGTTGTCGGGCTCGACCCGGCGTCCGTTCCCGCACAACGACCACGCCGCCCTCGACCGACTGCTCACCGAGATCCGCCACCAGTACCGGCGCGTGCTGATCCTGATCGAGGGCGTCTACAGCCAGGACGGTGACATCCCGGACCTGCCGGCGATCATCGCGGTGAAGAAGAAGCACAAGGCGCTGTTGATGATCGACGAGGCGCACAGCGTCGGCGTGCTCGGCGCGAGCGGCGGCGGCATCGGCGAGCATTTCGGCGTCGATCGCGGTGATGTCGAATTGTGGTCCGGGACCACGTCGAAGGCGCTCGCCGGGTGCGGCGGGTACGTCGCGGGCAGCGCGGAACTGATCCGCTTCTTGAAATACACGACGCCGGGTTTCGTCTACAGCGTCGGCATGACGCCGATGAACGCGGCGGCCTCGGCCGCGGCCATCCGGCAGCTGCGGTCCGAGGGCGAACTGCTGGACCGTCTGCGCCGCAACTCCCGGCTGTTTCTGCGACTGGCCCGGGAGGCGGGCATCGACACCGGCGACAGCAACGACACCCCGATCATCCCGTGCATCGTGGGTGACTCGCTGAAGACGCTGAAACTGTCGAACGCCCTGCTGCGCCGCGGCGTCAACGTCAACCCGATCCTGTATCCGGCGGTACCCGAGAATCTGGCGCGGCTGCGGTTCTTCGTCACCGCCTGCCATACCGAGGATCAGATCCGCGACACGGTCAAAATCCTCACCGAGGAACTGGCCGTGCTCACCGAGAGCTGAGGCCCGACTCGGCTGTCGCCGATCGGGCCGGAACAGGCGGCGGTGCCGAGGACGGGGCGCTCCGAACAGCTGCGTCGTGGCCCGCACCGCGCACCCGACCGCTGTAGCATCACCCGAGGTGCCATCGCTCCAGATCAGATGGGTAGCGGGGACGTCATGGGCGTGGGCGGACGATGAGGGCCGGGCGCGACGTCCGCTGCCGCGGGCAGGGTTCGTACGTCGATCGAGGGAGTCGGGCCGCAGTTCCGGGCCGTGCGCGTGATCCACCGGATGAGGGTTGCAGCGACGAATCGGCTTCCGTCGCGTGCGGCCGGTCGACTGCCGACCCGGAAGCGCCGCGCCGCCGAGCCGATCGGGCTACCGCGGCGGACGAGGCCGGAAGCCCGCCGCCGACCGTAGCGACCGCATCGGAGGTATGGGGCAGCCATGATTCGTTGGATCGTGCGAACCGTGATCGCTCTGACGGTCCTCACCGGTTCGTGGTTCGCGGGTGTCCCGGCGCCCGTGGTCGCGTCGGCGCCGCTGGAGGTGCTCGTGACCGGCGGCTCGATCTCCGGCCGCGTCGCCGACGGAACCGTCGAGTATCTGGGCATCCCGTTCGCCGCGCCCACCGGAGGCTCGGCGCGGTTCGGCCCGCCACGTCCCGTCCCGCCGTGGCCTGGTGTTCGTCCGGCGCGCGACCACGGGCCGCAGTGTCCGCAGAACGGATACCTGCCCGGTCTACCGCCGACCGGACCCACCAGCGAGGACTGCCTGACCATCGACGTATACGCGCCGGCCCGCGCATCCGCGCGCCCGCTGCCCGTCATGGTGTTCTTCCACGGCGGCGGTTACGTCACCGGCTCCAACAGCCAATACGACGCGCCCACCGGGATGGTCGCGGACGGCGACGTCATCGTGGCGGTCCCGAACTACCGACTCGGACCCTTCGGCTTCATGTCGCTTCCCGAGTTGGCGGCCGAGTCCGGCGGCGCCACCGGGACGGTCGGCATCCAGGACCAGCAAGCCGCGCTGCGGTGGGTGCGCGACAACGCGCCCGTGTTCGGCGGCGATCCGGGAAATGTCACGATATTCGGAGAATCGGCAGGCGGGGGGAGCGTCTGTACACACTTCGCCGCACCCGGCTCCGACGAGCTGTATGCCAAAGCGATCGTCCAAAGCGGCTCGTGCGACCGATCACCGCTGGTCCCCGGCAATCGCGACGATGCCTACGAGCGCTCGCAACACTATGCGGACAGCGTCGGATGCGCGGACGCCGCAACCCGTTTGGCCTGCCTGCGCGCGCTGCCCGAAGCGACACTGCTCGACTCGCCGAGCGTCCGATTCGACGGGCCGACACCCATCTGGGTGCCCAGCGTCGACGGCGTCGTCATCACCCGCACGCTCGACGCGGCCCTGGCGGAGGACCCCCGTAAGCGACCGCTCATCGTCGGAAACAACAGCGCGGAAGGAGCGCTGTTCGTCGCCGAATCCGACTACGCCCGCGGCCACGTTCCGGATGTGGCGAGCTATGAACGCTATGTTCGCCAATCCTTCGGCGGCTACGCCGACCGCGTACTCGCCCGATATCCGCTCGACCGGTACCCCTCGGTGGCCGCCGCCCAGACCGCGGTGATCACCGATGGCCTGTTCGCCTGTCCCGCCCTGTTCATCAGCCGCACCGCTCGCGATGCCGGGCATCCGCTGTGGCAGTACGAATTCGACGAGGCACCGTTCGGCGCCGACAACCCCGTGCTGCCCGGCGCCTTCCACTCCGCCGAACTCCCGTATCTTTTCTCCGGTCTCATGGGTGTGCCGATCCCCTGGACCGGCGCGTCGGCCGCGTTCGCCGCGCAGATGCAACGATGGTGGACCACCTTCGCCCATACCGGCGACCCGAACGCTCCCGGTTCGCCGCAATGGTCGGCCTGGCCGGAATCGGCCGGGCACGGCACCGACGGGCCCGCGCTGATCATGCGCGCGACCGGCAGTTTCATGACGGACGACTTCGCCGCTCGCCACCACTGCGCGTTCTGGGCCGAACGCGAGCGCTGACGCGTGCCCACACCGTGCCCGGTGATCGGGTGCCCGGACCGACCGCCGCGAACGCGGGAGACCGTCGCCCGCCTCGGTCAGCTCGAGACAGCTCGTTCGACGCGGGGTCCCCGTCGGGTTGCTGGTCCTCGGTGATGCGGTGTGCAGTTTCAGTCCCGCGTTCGGCCAGGGTATGACGGTCTGCGCGCTGCAGGCGGTGCAACTGCGCCGCGTGCTCACGGAGGGCGACCACGATCTCGCCGGTCCTTCTTCCGTGCCGCCGCCGCGGTGATCGATGACCCGGGGACGATCACGAAGCTGTTCGACCCGGCGATGCCGCACGTGGATGCCGAAAACGGCGGCGCACAGCGGTCCTCGGCGCACTGGCGTGACTGGTGATGGCGGTCGGCGCGCAGGATGCGGCGGTAGCGGGGAAGATCGCACGGATCGCCGGGCTGCTGGACCGCCCGGCGGCGGTTCTGCTCCGGGCCGCATGGACCCTCGGATCTCTCGGCGTGGAGTCGCTGCCGACGCTCGGCCGGGTTGCGTCCACATCACCCGCCCCCTGTCCCGGCGACGCGCCGGGCGACGTTTCTCGAGTGCGAAAAGGCGCTTCGGACTGAGCTTTTCGCTACTTTCCGGACGCGGGTCTTGCTCCATGGCGACGCGCTGGGTTATGGTCGTCGCCATGACTGCCGGGTCGGCGACACGCCGCACACAGAACGGTTACCCGGCCGCGCTGTGATCTTCCGGCGGGCCAGGGGCCCGCCCGCCTTCTTCACGAAATCCCAGGAATTATCGGGACATCGGAAGGAGGTGAATACATGTCCCCTTCGGAATCATCGCCGCAGCGCGGCTGGCCGGAGTTCGTCGCCGCGCACGCGCGGGGCTCCGTGCTCGAGGCTGCCGTCGTTCAGATCGCGCCGTTCGGCGCCTTCTTGGAGGTCGCTCCGGGCATTCACGGGTTGCTGCACCGAACCGAGTGGTCTACCGAGCCGCAGATCGGCGCCACGCTGACGGTGCGCATTCTCGATATCGATACCGAGAGGCAGCGGGTCGCTCTGGCGCACGCTGACTGACACTCGGCACGGGTGTGCCGGGGCAGACTCCACCTGCCCCGGCACACCCCCAAGACTATCCGCATCCCCGCGGGCGCGGCGGACCATCCTGTCGGTTCAGCGTGCCGGGACCGCCCGTCCGGAGCCCCTCAGGCCCGCGCGTGTTGCCGCGCGAACCGTCTCGCCAATCCGGGCGCGACTCCATTGCACCCCATGTAGAGAAGGTGCGCTCCCTGGGTCGTAGGTCGTCAGCAAACCGGAGGTTCGTTATGGCGACGGTGGGAAGGGAGGTGTCGCCGAGCATCCCCGGCCGTGCGGGAAAGTCGCTTCGATCGGCCTAAGATGAGGTCGTCACCGCAGGTGAGCGCGGTCGGGACGGCTGCCTCGACCGACGAGATGTACGTTACGACGCTGCAGGCAGGAGCATACGGACGCGATGAACGAATCGGGCGACCGAATCGTGGACACGGCCGAGGGGACGGTAGCCAGGGTGGTCGGCGCCGGGACGCCGCAGACCACGGGAAGCTTCCGGTTCTGGTTCGCCGATCAGCGGTGGGAGTGGTCGAACGAGGTCGCCGCGATGCACGGTTACGCGCCCGACACGGTGACGCCGACAACCGAGTTGCTCCTCGCGCACAAGCACCCGGAGGACCGGGATCACGTCGCCGAGGCGATCGAGAAGTCGGTCCGCAACGCCGAACCGTTCTGCAGCCGCCACCGCATCATCGACACCGCCGGTGAACCGCACCATGTCCTCGTGCTGGGCGACACCATGACCGACAAGGACGGCACCGTGGTCGGCACCGCGGGCTACTACGTCGATCTGACGGCCACCATCGCCGAGGAACGGCAGGATCTGCTCGACGGCACGCTGCCGAGACTGTTCGAGGCGCGCGCGCTGATCGAGCAGGCCAAAGGCGTGCTGATGCGGGTCTACCGGATCAATGCCGACCAGGCATTCCACGTCCTGCAGTGGCGATCCCAGGAGACCAACGTCAAATTGCGCGACCTCGCCGCCCAGCTCATCGCCGAACTCGATTGCCTGCCGCAGCCTCCGCCCGCGGTGCAGACGGCCTTCGACCACATGCTGCTCACGCTGCACGAGCGCATGCCGAAGTCGTGAGGTCGCCGCGCCGCGGGCCTATCGGCCGCGCAGCACGGCGCCGACCCCGTCGCGCAGGTCGGCGACGGCCTCGACCAGCATGACCTCGGCCCCGATCGCCAGGGCGGCCACCGGGAGGGCTTCGTCGGCGCGGCGCATCTCGCCGGCCGAGCTGTGCGCGGCCGGGCCGAGCAGCGGGTTCGGCGCGGTCCCGGCCAGCACCAAGCGGTCGCCCAGCGCCCCCGGGTCGAGCAGCAGTCGCTCCACGGCGGCGGAGCGCAACGCGGTCGTGGTCGCGGCCAGCCCGGCCACCGCCAGGCCGTCCGCAAGCCGGATCTCGGTGGCGAAGTTCTCGAGCACCCGGCGGCGGCGCTGCGCCACCACCTGATGCAAGATCTCGCGGATCTCCGCGTCGAGCGCCTTCGGGTCCGAACCCGGCGCAGGCGGACCGGCTTCGGCCTCGACGACGTCGCGGCCCTTCGCGTCGAACGCCGCGCGCAACTCCGAACGGGCGCGCGCTTCGCCGGCGAGCACGACGACCTCCGCGCCCACGGTCTCGGCCAGCCGGTCCAGCTCGTCGGCGAACTCGCGGATGTTGCGCCGCGTGGTGTCCTCGACCTGCTGCCGGAGCGTGCGATGCGACCAGTCGTCGCGCCGGATCGGCTGCCCCGGGTGGGCGGGACTGCGCAGGGCTTCCCGCGCTTCGCTGCCGTGGCCGTCGAGCGAGTAGAGTTCCGAGCCCACCCGGTCCACGAGGGCGACGACGTGCGGAACCTTCTCCGCCTGCGCTTCCAGGAGCGGCAGCAGATAGGGCAGCGGGGACACCCGGACGATCCGGGTGGCAGGCGGGCTCGGCAGGCGTTCGTCGGCGAGCACCTCGGTCTCGTCGGCGATGAGCAGTCGGCCGCAGCGTCCCCGCGGCGGCGGGTGCAGCGCGATCGCCTGGGCCAGCAGCCGTCGCATGCGGGGCCGGGCTCCGCTGCGTTCCAGTTCGGTGTCGATCGAGCGCCACCGCAGCTCGCTCTCCCGCGTCGCGTCCTCGGTGTTCTGCGAACTGTCGAAGCAGACCGAGGCGAAGGGGCCGTGCTTTCGAATTATCCGGCGGAGGTCGGCCATCGGTATCACCTGGTTTCGTCGGCCATGGACGTCCGCGCCGACGGTCTTCGGCAACCATCTGACGCCACCCGGTCCGTGGGCCTCGGCGCCCGGGTGACTCCGTCGTGAGTGCCAACGGCTTCGGTTCGGCGAACCATAGTCGGCGGGTACCCGGGTGTCTCGAGCCGAATCAGTCGACGCGAAACTTCACGGGGCGCCTGCCGCTGTCGCGCGCGATAGTCGAAAGGTTTGTGGCCGAGAGGTTTTGGATGGACGGATCCGGCCCGCCGCCCCCTCCGCTCCGCCCGCACCCGGGTGGCATCGTGGCCGTTCCTGTGTCACCGCGGGGTATGTGGGTCACCGGGCGGCCTCGGCCGGGTTCGGCAACCGATGAGCAGCGTGGCTGCGAGCCGGGCATCGAGCGCCGGGGAGCGGATTCCGCCGGTCCGCGTGCTCCGCCGGCAGGGCGCGAGCATCGGGTGCGTTTCGCCACCGGGGCGCCTTTTTCGGTTTCGTGTAAGAAAGCCGGTCGAGCGGCTATTTCCACTGTTCAGCGGGCAGAAATGTGACCAAGTGACCAGTTGGTGTCCGGATCGTAAACCGAAAAGATCGGTTTGTTTCCTCGCGGCTGTGGTAAATGTGGGAGGTATCGGATCGACAGCGCGGTCGGCCGATAAAGGGGCGAGGAACCCGCGCTGCTCGATGTTCAGCCGTTTCGAAGCGCTCTGTCGCGGAACTACCGGCGCGCACGAACACGAGGGCTCTCCGCAAGGATGTGTACGGCCACGTGCACCAGCGCAGAGGAATGTCATCGTGATCGAGAAGCCCGAAGCGCCCGTCGCGGACGACGACGAACGAGATCGGATCGTATGGCCCGACCCCAGCCCGCTCAGCGGCTGGTGGGCCGAGGTCATGGCTCATCGCCGGATCACCCGGCCCCACTCTTCCTCCGCCGCCGACCCGCGGCACAACTGAGCGAACCGACGGCGTCCTCCCGTCCCGTGCGACGTGCGGACGGACGGATTCCGATGCCGTGCGCGGCCCTGCCACAGGGGCGCGGCGGTGGCGCCGAAATTGTGGACGTGCGCCTTTTGGCGTCCCACTCCGAATGCACGTGCAAAAGTACTTTCATGTGGAGCCGATGACATCGGTAAACGCGACGGCGGCGTGTGAATAGCCGCTCAGGGCTCGAACACCGAGCCGGACGTGTCGCGAATTCGCCGGCCGGTCGCGCGAAACACACTCCGAGACGTGCGAAATCGAAGACTCGTTTCGAGTTCCCCTGAACTGTCGTGTGAAGACGCCCCATCCCGACCGTGCTCTGCCGCGTCTCGCGTGCTTGTGCGCCGTGCCGGCTGCCCGGCCGCCGCGCTCCGCCACCGCCGTCTCCAGCGAAGCTCTGTGCCTGTCAAAGGGTTTGGCTTCTGCTTCAATGGGTGGTCACATTCGGCGGAGGACACGGGGGCGTCATGTCCGGCACCAGAGCTGTCTCCTTTCGGGGAGTCGATGTGCTCGAGGATCTGCTGCGCTGGTTGGTACGACGGCCGCCGCGGGGCGAGTCGACGCTGCCGATGGTGGTTTTGTGTGGCGATCTCACCAACGTCGATGCCTGTCTGGACATGTTCGGTACGGCACTGGGCGGCGCCTTGCACGCGGCCGTGGACGTCGACGCTCTCGACCCTTTGCCCGAGGGCAGTTCCGTGGTCGACGACACCACGCCGGGGCTCACCGATTTGCGCCGACTGCTCTACAACCTGTGCAAAGGATTGTCCGCCGACCGCTTCGGGCGATCGAGCCCGTTGCCGTTCCGGCGCTACCGGCTCGCCGAGTGGTTGATGGCGCGCAAGCTGAGTTCCGACAACGAGCTCGACGAACTGGCGTCGCTGCTGCGCAGAGACTTCGGCCGATGGGGTGAGGAGTTGCTCGGCGAAGCCGAGGCCACGGTGGGCGTGGTGCAGCGGCTCGTGCTGGGATTGCTGCGCATCGTGCTCCCGGCGGCGGTGTTCCGGGCGCGGACCGGCGGTCGGATACCCGGGGTGGGGCGCGAGTTCCGCTGGTTCATGCGCCAGCAGTATCTGGCGCCGGAACAGTCCAGTCAGTTCCTCGGCTTCGCCCACCGGCTCACCGAGGGCGCCCGCCGCCGCGAGAACGGCGAACAGCTGGCCAAGCTGCTGGTGCACGCGTTCGTCGAAGACCTGCGGGTCGCCTACCAACGGCGCGGGTTGGGCATCGGCGCGGCGCGGCGCACCACCTATCCGGTCGCGATCCTGCGCGCACTCGACGGTGAAGCCGGTCAACGGCTGCTGGATCTGATCAACGACGTTCGCAACGAGACCGGCAAAGACGATCCGCTGCTGGTGGTGGCGGGCACGCGGACGCCGCCGCTGGGCGTCACCGCGCGACCGGCGTACCGGGTGCGGCGGTTGTACGAGATCTGGCTGGACGAACTGCCCGTCGCGCGGCAGCGGCAGCGGCAGCGCGCTTGGCAGCTGTGGTTCGGGGTGCCCGCGACCGGCCCGAACGACGACGAACCGGACCCGTTCCGTCGCATCGATCCGCCCGCGCCGCCGTGGTGGGCGCGGCGGGCGGTGACGGTGACCGCGATGGCCCTGGTCGTCGTGCTGGCACTGGCCGCGGCCGGCTTCGCGACCTGGCGACCGTGGCGTGCGGGCGCACCCGCGTGCGCGACCGGTACGGCCGACCAGTGGGTGCGCGTCGTTCCCGGCGCGGACGGCAATTGCGTCGGATTCAGCGCCTACGATCCGGACGATCCCGCGGCAGGCGGGCGGGGCTTCCTGTTCGCGAGCGACGAGCCCGGCAGCCGCCGCCTGGTGGACGTGCAGCGGCGGGTGTACAAGCAGAATCTGCTGGCCGAACAGCTGGCCCGGGAGCAGCCGGCGCGGCCGCTGTTCACGCTGGTCTATTTCGGTCAGCTCACCGGCGTCCCGGGCGACTATCCGGCGCAGAGCGAGGACATCGAGGGCTTGGCCCTGGCGCAGTACAGCGGGCTCGAAGCGGTCGCGTTGTCCGACGCCCGCACGCCCGACACGATCCCGTTGATCCGGTTGCTGCTCGCGAACACGGGGCCGGCCAATCTGCAGGGGCCGCAGGTCGTCGATCTGCTGGCGCCGCTCGTCGGGGCCGAGCCGAGCATCGTCGGGGCGATCGGGCTCGACCAGAGCCGCACCGCGACACTGGGCATGATCAACGCGCTGACCGGCCTCGGCCTTCCGATCGTCGCGCCGAGCCTGTCGGCCGACGAGATGGTGACATCGTCGCCGCTGTATTTCCAGATCGCGCCGCCGAATTCCGCGATTGCCGACATGATCGAGCAGTATCTGAACTCGCTGCCCGGCTCGGCCGGACGCGGCGTGCGGATCTACCACCGGCCCGACCCGACCGATCTCTACACCGAGAACATGGCCGCCGACCTGCATATCCTCGCCCGGGGCGGGCGCCGGATCTGGGACGGATCCTGGGACCGGCGCGAGGCCTTCACCGGGCCGGACAACACCGACGCGTGCGACGAGGTGCTGTTCTTCGCCGGCCGGGATTCGGAGTTCCCCGACTTCCTGCAAAGCCTCAACAAGGCGTGCGGCGACCGGCGGGTGCTGTTGATCGCGGATGATTCGGTCAACCGGTTCATGGCCAGCGCGGACCGGCGCAGGGCCGCCAACAGCGCGCGCCCGCTCGTCTACGTGGCGAAGGCGAGCCTGGTGACCTGCCGGAACAAGGGGCAGGGCAGACGCAGCCGGGTCGAGTTCTACAACCTCGCCACCACCGTGGATCCGGAGATCCCGAGCTGGAACGCCTGCGCCGAGGCGGACAAACCGCTGGGCGAGCGCGTGCAGTTGCATCCGCTGGGCGAGCGGGTCGCGCTGACCTACGACGCGGTGGGCTTGTTCGTGCGCGCCGTGCAAGCGCTGGCTCCGGCCGTCTCCGGCGTGTGGACCGAGCCGATCCCGATCAGCGCGGCCGCGGTGTGGGCCGCGCTGCGTGATCTCCCTCGGCATCCGGTGATCGAATCCAGCAGCGGTGTGCTGGACTTCTCGGTCAGTCAGGGCGCGCACGCGGGACGGGTGGCGCACGACAAGTGGGTGGGCATGCTCAGCGTGGAGCAGATCTGGGATCCCTCGACCACCGCCGAACCCGTGATGATCTACGGCTGTGGCCGGGCTTCCGCCGAGGACACCGCGCAGTGCCGCCCCTACCCGCTCGGCGGCGGCTGACCGGCCTCCACCCGGCTGGGCTCCGGCGTCGCGCTGAGCGGCTCGGCCAGCTCCTCCAGCGACCGGCCTTCGGCCCGCACCCCATAAGCCAGTTCGACCAACCCGGCCGCGAACATGGCCAGCGCGCCGATGACGAACGCCAGGGCGGTCTTCCCCGGCTCACCGTCCGCGGTGAGCTCGGCGAACACCAACGGTCCCGCGACGCCACCCGCGACCGTCCCGATGGCGTAGAAGAAGGCGATGGCCATGGCGCGGGTCTCCATCGGGAAGATCTCGCTGACGGTCAGATAGGCCGCGCTGGCGCCGCACGACGCGACGAACAGCACCGCGGTCCAGCATGCCGTGAGTGTCGTGGCGGTCAGGTGACCGCCCGCGAAAAGCCATGCGGTGCCCAGCAGGAGCACCGCCGAACCGAGATAGCTGCCCGCGATCATCGGCTTGCGCCCGACCGTGTCGAACAGCTTGCCCAGCAACAGCGGGCCCAGGAAGTTGCCGAAGCACAGCACCGCGAAGTAGTAGCCGACCCGGTCGTCCGGGATGCCGAACGACCTGGACAGGATGAGCGCGTAGTTGAACGTGATGGCGTTGTAGAGGAACGCCTGCCCGATGAACAACGACAGTCCGAGCACACCGCGGCGCGGATAGTGCCGCACCATCACCTCGGCGATCTCCCGGAAGGAAATCGTCCGGCGCTGCCGGATGCGGATCCGCTGATCGGACACGTCTGCCAACTGCGTGCCCGTGTCCGCGCGGACGCGCTGTTCGATCGCGGTCACGGTGCGTTCCGCGTCGTCCTCGTGACCGTGGATGAACTGCCAGCGCGGACTCTCCGGGACGTGCCTGCGCACCAGCAGGATGACCAGACCGAAGACCGCGCCGAGCGCGAAGGTCAACCGCCAGCCCACATTCGGGGGGAACAGGTCCGTGTTCAGCGCGACGATCGACAGCAGCGCACCGCCGACGGCCCCGAGCCAGTAGGTGCCGTTGATGACGATGTCGATGCGGCCGCGGTACTGCTTCGGAATCAGTTCGTCGATGGCGGAATTGATGGCCGCGTACTCGCCGCCGATACCGAACCCGGTGAGGAACCGGAAGAAGACGAACCACCACATCGAGAACGAGAGCGCTGTCATCGCGGTCGCGAAGAGGTACACCGCGAGGGTGATCAGGAACAGCTTCTTCCGGCCGAATCTGTCGGTCAGCCACCCGAAGAACAGCGCGCCCGAGCCTGCGCCGGCGACGTACATGGCGGCCGCGATGCCGGAAACCTGTGCGGCTGTGATGGTCAGGCCACTGCCCGGTTGGGACAGCCGGGCGGCCACGCTGCCGACGACGGTCACTTCGAGCCCGTCGAGGATCCACACGGATCCGAGCCCGATCACGATCATCCAATGCCACCGCGACCAGGGCAGACGATCCAGTCTGGCCGGGATGTCGGTCGATATGGTCCGCACGGATCACCACCTTCGCCAAGCTCGGGGGTCGGATACCCCGAGCCGCGTCGGCCAATCCCGCCGGTGAGCTAGGCTCGCACCGAGAGTGAAACGTGTTCTAGAAAGTGGCCTGCGGATGAAGACCATCTTTGCGCTGTGGGGCGTCGGAGACCTGCGCCCGGCGGATCTGGCGGCGCGCCTGCCGGAAGCGGCCGCCGCGCAGGCGAACATCGCGGACGCGGCGGTCGAGACGGCGATGCTGCGCATCACGACGTTCGACGCGCCGGTGCAAGCCGTCGTCAGCGTCTGGTGGGCGGACCGCCCGCAGGCGGAGGCGGCCGAGCGAGCGTTGGGCGCCGTCGCCGAGCGCGTGGCCGGTTGGCACGTCGAGGAGGCGACGCCCATCCGGCCACCGGTCACCGCCGTGCTCGAGCGTGCGCCGGGCCTGTCGAACATCGCCTTCCTGCGCAAGCCGGACGACCTGCCGCAGGCCGACTGGCTGGACCGGTGGCGCAACCGTCACACCGCGATCGCCATCGAGACGCAGGCGACGTTCGGCTACGTGCAGAACGTCGTGACCGGGCCCGCGACGGCCGATGCGCCCGGCATCGCGGGAATCGTGGAGGAATTGTTCCCGATCGAGGCGCTCGGGGATCCGCACGCGTTCTACGGCAGTGGCGGTGACGCGGCGGAGCTGGCCCGCCGGATCGACCGGCTGATGGCCAGCGTCGCCACCTTCGGCGGCGACCGGAATCTGGATGTCGTGCCCACCAGCCGGTATCGGCTGCGCTGAGCGGGTCAGCGGCCGGGCGAGCGTTCGGCCGATTCGCGTAGCGCCACGCGAGCGGCGCGCACCACGGGATGGTCGGCCGCGCCGCGCCGATAGGCGAGGTGGGTCCGCCGCCGCGTCGGCAGTGCGACGAGCGTGACGCCTCCTGGGCGATCCCGCGTCCCGAATTCCGGGACCAGCGCGACGCCCTGCCCGGCCGCCACGAGCGCGAGGACCGTGCCGAAGTCGTCGGCGTGATGCCGGATCCGGGGCGTGAAACCCGCTGCCTCGCAAGCACGCACCGTCATCGTGTGGCACAGCGTGCCGGGCGTGCTCGCGATCCAGGGACTTTCGCGGTGCGCGGAGAGTGGGCCTGCGCAGCGCGCGGCGAGATAGACGATCTCCTCGAACAGCGGTTCGCTGTGCAGCGCGGGATCGGCCGCGACCGGCACGTAGTCGTACTCCTGGATCAGCGCGACATCCAGTGTCTCGGCGCGGAGCGCGTCGGGAGCCAGCGCCGGATCGAGTTCGGTCACGCGTAGTTCCAGCCGCGGATGCGCACTGCTCAGCGCGACGAGTGCGGGGGAGAGGATGGTCCGCACGGCGGTGGGGAATGCTCCGATGCGCAGGATTCCGGTCAGTTGGGCGCGGGTCGTGGCCAGTTCGGCGGTGGCCTGTTCGAGCACCGCGAGAATGCGTTCGGTGTGCTGGACGAGGGTCACCGCCGCCGGGGTCAGCGCCACCCGCCGGCCGGTTCGCGCCAGCAGCGGCACACCCGCCTCGCGTTCCAGGGCGGCGAGCTGCTGGGAGACCGCCGAGGGAGTGTAGGCGAGGGCCTCCGCGACCGCGGCGATGGTTTCGCGATGCGACAGTTCCCGCAGCAGGCGCAGTTTACGGACATCGAGCATCAGTTCAGCTTATGATCTGCGACAGAAATGTGAACTGGATCTGATGGTTTCGACCGATCAGGCTGACTGTCATGACGCTCGCAGGTCTTTTCGTCCCCCTGATCACGCCGTTCACCGCCGACGGCGCACTCGCCGCAGACGCGCTGGAGCGGCTCGCCCACGAGGTACTGGACGACGGCGCCACCGGCCTCGTCGCACTCGGCACCACCGGGGAACCCGCGACCTTGACGGCCGCGGAGCGGGCGGAGGTGGTCGCCGTCTGCGCGCGCGTCTGCCGGGCACGCGACGCGCCGTTGATCGTCGGCGTGGGGTCGAACTCGACGGCCGCTTCCGTCGAAGCCCTCGAAGGCCTGGACGCGCGGAGCACCGCGGCCCTCACCGTGGTCCCGTACTACACACGGCCCTCCGAAGCGGGCGTGCTCGCGCACTTCCGTGAGCTCGCCGCGGCGGCGCCGGTGCCGCTGGTCGTCTACCACATCCCCTACCGGACGGGGCTCTCCCTGCGCACCGGCACCTTGCTCACTCTCGCCGACCTGCCCAACGTCATCGGTCTCAAGCACGCCGTCGGCGCCGTCGACGAAGCGACCGTCGCGCTGATGAGCGCGCTGCCCGCGGATTTCGCCGTGCTGGCCGGCGACGACGTGTTCGCTCCGGCGCTGCTGGCCCTCGGCGCATCCGGCGCGATCACGGCCTCCGCCGCCGTGCACACCGCGGCTTTCGCGGCCCTGGTGGCCGCGTGGCGCACCGGTCCGGTCGGCGCGGCGCGGTCGCTCGGTCACCGGCTGGCGGTATTGTCGGCCGCGCTGTTCGCCGAACCCAATCCCACGGTGATCAAAGCGGTGCTCGCGGCGCAGGGTCGCATCCCGAGTCCGATGGTCCGGTTGCCGCTGCTCCCGGCGAGCGAGGCCGCGACCCGGGCGGCGTTGTCGGTGCTCGCGGAATTCCCGCCGACAGGAACCGCTGATGACTGGTATTGCGGCCCCGAAGCTGCCACGCTTAAGCGGTGACACAACCTCCGGATACCCAGGCGGCTGGGCCCGACCCGACGACCGACAAACTGGACGCGGCCGTCTTCAAGGTCGCCGGCGTGGTCGTGCTTGGCGCGATCATGTCGATTCTCGACATCACCGTCGTCAGCGTCGCCATCCCGACCTTCCAGCGCGAATTCGACACGAGCTACGCCATCGCGGCATGGACGATGACCGGCTACACGCTCGCGCTGGCCACCGTCATCCCGCTGACCGGCTGGGCGGCCGACCGCTTCGGCACCAAGCGGCTGTACATCATGGCGCTCACCTTCTTCGTGCTCGGCTCCCTGTTGTGCAGCACGGCATGGAACATCGAATCGCTGATCGCCTTCCGTGTGATCCAGGGGCTCGGCGGCGGCATGCTGATGCCGCTGGGCATGACGATCATGACCCATGCCGCCGGCCCGCAGCGGGTCGGCCGGGTGATGGCGGTGCTGGGCGTGCCGATGCTGCTCGGCCCGATCGGCGGCCCCATTCTGGGCGGCTGGCTGATCGAGAACTTCAGCTGGCACTGGATCTTCCTGATCAACCTGCCGATCGGCGTGGTCGCTCTCGCGTTCGCGTTCATCGTGCTGCCCAGCGACAAGCCGGAGCCGTCGGAGTCGTTCGACTTCGTCGGCATGCTGCTGGCCTCGCCCGGCCTCGCCCTGTTCCTGTTCGGCGTCTCCTCCATCCCGGAGCAGGGGACGGTGCTCGCGGCGCGGGTGCTCATTCCGGCCGCCATCGGCGCGCTGCTGATGGTCGCGTTCGTGTTCCACGCGCTGCGCACCGAACATCCGCTGATCGATCTGCACCTGTTCCGCAATCGCGCGCTGACGTTCGCGGTGCTCACGATGGTGTTGTTCGCCGTCGCGTTCTTCGGGGCGGGTCTGCTCCTGCCGACGTATCTGCAGCAGGTGCGCGGTGAGTCGGCGCTGCAAGCCGGTCTGCTGATCGCGCCGCAGGGCATCGGCGCGATGCTCAGCATGCCGATCGCGGGCCGTTTCGTGGACAAGATCGGCCCCGGCAAGATCGTGCTCATCGGCATCACGCTGATCTCGATCGGCACCGCCTACTTCGTCCAGCTCGACGCGGACAGCTCGTATCTGCCGATGATCGGCGCACTGGTCGTGATGGGCCTCGGCATGGGCTGCACCATGATGCCGATCATGACCGCGGCGATCCAGACCCTGACCCACCAGCAGGTGGCGCGCGGATCGACGCTGATGAACATCGTCAACCAGACCGCGGGCTCCATCGGCACGGCGACGATGTCGGTAGTGCTGACCAACCTGCTGAACAACCAGCCGCTCGCACGTCCGGCGATCGCGGCGAACTTCGATCCCCGCCTCGCGGAGCAGCTTCCGCCCGGGGCGGTGGAGACCGGTCTGCAGCAGGCCGCCGAAGCGTTCAGCCACACCTACGTGGTGGCGCTGGTGCTGATCGTGCTCACCTTGATCCCGGCGTCCTTCCTGCCGCGCACGAAGCCGAAGGACCCGCAGGCAGCCGACGCGGCGACCGTGATCCACGCATAGCGGTACCTGTCCCGGGATCGCCTGGCGCTCAAGCGCTCCCGGGACATTCGTCACGGACGGCTTCGAAGGCCGTCGAAGACGATCTCCAGTCCGCGCCGCCACGACGGCGAGCCGGTGGTTTCCCCGAGCAGCGACAGCGCCCATACCAAGTTGACGACGTCCTCGTCGGTCGCGTCGGCGCGCAGCGCACCGGCGTCGCGAACGCGCGCCAGAACCTCGGACAGGTGCGACATCCCGCGTCGGCAGGCCTGCGCCAGCTGCGCCGCCGCCGGATGATCGCCGGTGAACGCCTCGAGCAGTCCGCGATCGGCGGTGAATCTCCCGAGCAGGTCGGCTACGAACCCGGTGAACGCCGTCCACGCGTCCGGCTCGGCCGCCGCCCGGGCCGCGATCTCGTCCACCGCCGCCAGTCGGGGCGGTAGGAGTGCGTCGATGAGCGCGTCCCGGGTCGGGAAATGGTTGTAGAGCGTCCCGATGCTGACGCCCGCGCGCCGCGCGATTTCCTCCAGGGAGCCTTCCAGGCCCTGCTCGGTGAATACATCGGCCGCTGCTGCGAGCAACTTCTCGCGATTGCGGGCGGCGTCGCGGCGCAGCGGTTTGGTCACCCGGCCATTCTACAAAATCTGAGGCAGCCCTCGATTTCGTGCTACCGTACGAATTCGAGGGGGGCCTCATATTTTAGGAGAAGGCATGGCACAGCAGGGAACAGCGGTGATCGTCGGCGTCGGCCCCGGTCTCGGCATGTCGATGGCGCGGCGCTTCGGCCGGGAAGGATTCCGGGTCGCGCTGGTCTCCCGAAGCGACGCGCGGCATGCCGCGTATCTGGCGGACCTGGAACGTCGCGGCATCGACGCCACCGCCCACGTCGCGGACGTCACCGATCGCTCGCGGCTCGGCGCGGTACTCGGTGACATCCGCGGGGAAGGCCCGATCGGCATGGTCTACTACGGGCCGGGGCCGACGCAACATCCGGTGCCGATCACCGACGTAGACGCGGCCACGGCCCGATCGGCGTTCGAGTGGGTGTGGCCCGCGATCGACGTGGTGAGCGATGTGCTGCCCGGCATGCTCGAACACGGCGACGGCGCACTATTTTTCGCCGGGGGCCTCTCCAGTGTCCGACCCATGCCCATGCTCGGCCACCTCGCTCTCGCGGCCGCCGCGCTGCGCAACTACGCGCTCACCCTCAATGCCGCGCTGGCCGGGCGCAACCTCTACGCGGGCACGCTCACCATCGGCGGCCTCGTCGAACGCGGCGACATCCATGCCATGGTCACCGCTGATCCGGCGCGCTTCGGCAGCCCCGAAGGCCACACTCTCGATCCGGACGACCTGGCCGACACCGCGTGGAATATGTACCGCACCCGCGACCGCGCCGAAGAGATCTTCGACGCCCTCGGCGGGTGACGGTCGAGTTCAGCCGTAGAGGGCGATGAAGCGGTCCAGCGAACGCTCGATATCGCCCTTGACCGCGCGGGCGACTCCGGAGCCGATCGGTCCGAACAGCGGCGCGCCGCCGAGTTCGATGTCGACGGTGACCTCCGACCCGGAGCCCTTCGGCGCGACGAGCAATTGCAGTCCCAGTTTCGTGCCGCCTTTGCCCGCGCCGGTCAGTTGCAGGCGACGCGGCGGCTCGGCGGCCCGCACCGTCCAGGTGACCCGGTTGCGCAGGCCCTTCACCGAGGCGATGCCGACCAGCTGAGTGCCGACGGTCAGTTCGGCCGGAACCGCACCGCGCCACGCTTCGTGCATGGTCAGCCATTTGTCGAGTTCGGCGAGGTCGGAGGTGTGCGTCCAGGCCTCCTCAGGCGAGATCGGAACGTCGACCGAGACCTTCAGCTTTGCCATGGGCGCATGGTATCCGGCGCCGGTAGCCCGCCCAGCCGGGAGGGCCGCCGGTCGGGTGGACTTCCGGTTCCAGGCGAACTCGTCTTCGCGAAAACGAATCGAGACACCCGCCAATACATTTGTTGACGCGTCAGTGAATGTCTGTTCTGCCTGTTCGGCCCCCATCGCCGCGGGCGCACCGACCGCAGCGCCGACACGGCCGTCTCCGCTGCTCGTCCGGCGCGCGGTCCCGTACGCAGGGCAAATGGCCTACGGGTTGCATGGGAGCCCAACATTATTGCCCAACTATGTCGCGATCTGCGGCACGTATCGTCCCAGCTCCGGGAATCCGAAAAGTGTCGATGGGATCGGCAGAGACTTCGTTGGAATGCTGCTAATGTGCGAATGGTCGGGTTCTGGTTACCGTTCGGACACGATCCGGGCGGTCGGCGATTGACGTGTAATCGCCTGTCCTGCGGGCACTATGCGGTAGGCGCTCTCGTGAGTGCCGGTGCCGTCGCGGGGTTTCCGGTTCTCCGACGCGGACCCCACCGACCGGTCCGTTCATGGTCGGCAGGCGAGGGAAGGCGAGCGAAGCAGGATGGCAGTGGGCCGATTCCTCGAGACCAGTCAACGACGAAAGAACTGATGAATCAAGATATCGCCGTGGTGCTTTCATGGATCCTCGCCGCCGCTGTGGTGATCGCCGTAGCGGGGGCGTTGTATGCAGTGCAGTATGCCAGGGCTCAGCGGGCCAAGGTCGAGACGCTGATCAGGGAACAGCGTGCGACAGAAGACACGCTCGAGCGGTTCGCCGCCACCACGCTACCCGCGGTGGCCGAGTCGATCCGGCGGTTCGAGTCGCAGGTGCCCCCGGTCGAAGTCCAGGCCGGCATGGAGAATTCGCGACTCGCGCAGATCCTGCGGTGGATCTCCGAGCGGTACGCCGACGATCTGAGCCTGATGCGCTCGGAGACCAGGGACCTGACCAACAACGAAGCGCAGCAGGCGATCAAGGCCGCCGAGGAGACCGCGCGCACCGAGGTCGCCGCCGCGTCGCGGCAGGCGACCAGTGCCGCGGTCCGCTCGTTCGGCACCTCGGTGGTCAGCCTCGGCGCGGACGTCAGCCAGGTGGTGAGCGCCGCGCTGCGTGAGCATCGCGACGACGCGGTGTACGAGACCCTCACCCGGATCGACCACACGGTGCAGCAGATGATCCGTCAGGCGCAGTCCTACGTGATCGTCTGCGGTGGTCTGCCCGGACGCCGCTGGCCCGCGCAGACGTTGACCGACGTGGTCGGCGGCGCCATCGGCCGTGTCCGGGAATACCTGCGGGTGCGGCCCAACCAGCTCGACCGCGTCGTGATCAGCCGCGCGGTGGAACCCCTCGTGCACACGCTGGCGACCCTGCTGGACAACGCGTTGCGGTACTCTCCGCCGACCTCCTACGTGGACGTCAACTTCCAGGAGGGTCATCACGGCGTCACCGTCATCATCGATGACGCGGGCGTGCGGATGAACGCCGAGCAGATGGAGGAAGCCCGCCAGGTGCTCGCGCACGAGCGGCCCGTCGACATCCACCAGCTCGGCCCGTCGCCGAAGGTCGGCTTCCCGGGTATCGCCGCGCTGGCCCGCCGTTACGGTTTCACCGTCTACATCGACGGCCCGAACGTCTACGGCGGCATGCGCGCGATGGTCTACATCCCGGAGTCGCTGCTGGTCACCCCGCAGAACGTCCAGGAGGTCGCGCCCGTGACCGAGGCAAAACCGGAACCGGCCACGGTTCCCGCGAAGGACGCGCCGAGCGAGCAGTCCGTCGAGGACGAGCACTCGCTGACGGTCAGCGAGATCACCAGCGGCGGACTACCCAAGCGACGACGCCGAACGGTCGCGCTCGCCCCGGTGGGGCCGCGCACCGAACCCGGCCTCGCTCGCCCCGAGATCGCCGCAGCTTGGCATACCGGCTCCAAGAGCGGCCGCGCCGCCGCATCCGATGACACGGAAGGGATGACATCCTGATGGCCACACCCGTGACCGACAGCAGCAACAAACTGGGCTGGCTACTCGAAGATCTCAACATCACGGGTGTGCGGTTCGCGGTGTTGCTGTCCGACGACGGCCTGCGGATCGCGCACTCCGCGGGAATCGCCCGCGACGAGGCGGAGCGCTTCGCCGCCGCGGCTTCGGGCCTGCGCTCGCTGGGCAAGGCGCTCGGCGAGTTCTGCGGCGACTCCGCGAACGGCGTGCGGCAGAACATGACCGAGTACGACCAGGGGATGATCCTCATCACCGCGGCGGGCGAGGGCGCGCTGCTCGGTGTCGCGACCACCAACGACATCGACGTGGGCCTGGTCGCCCACCGGATGAACGAGCTGGCCGGCCGGGTCGGGCGCGAGCTCGGCAGTCAGCCGCGCAGGCGCGTAGACGGCAGCGAAATGCCATGATCGAGCGCAGCGAGCGAGTCAAAGGTACTGCGCCGCTGGGCATCACGGAGCCGAGCACGAGCGAGGTGCCGTCATGAGCAAGCCGCGGCGCGACCCGGACCTGGTCCGGGCCTATGTGCGCACCGGAGGGCGTACGCGTCCCACTCGCGAGCTGGACCTGGTCACTTTGGTCCTGACCGCCAAAGATCCACTCCCCGGCGCGTCGCCCGACGCGCGCCGGGTCATGGCCCTGTGCAGCCGTCGAGGTGCGCTGTCGATCGCCGAGATCGCGGCGTACCTCGACCTCCCGCCGTCCGTCGTGAAGATCGTCGCGTCCGATCTCATGGACGGCGGGCACCTGGTCACTCCCACCCCGGCCGAGTCCCTGCCGGAGATCGCTCTGCTGGAGGAGGTACTCAATGGGCTCCGTGCTCTCGCCGTCTGATCGCGCCGTCGACTACGTGCCGGAGACCGTGACCCGCTCGGTGAAACTGCTGGTGGCCGGCAACTTCGGTGTCGGCAAGACCACGTTCGTGAGCAGCGTCTCGGAGATCAAGCCGCTGCGCACCGAGGAGACCATCACCGAGGCCAGCGTCGGTGTGGACGACATGGCCGGGTTGCCCGGCAAGTCGCAGACCACGGTCGCGATGGACTTCGGCCGCATCACGCTCAGTCCGAAACTCGCGCTCTACCTGTTCGGTACTCCGGGCCAGCAGCGTTTCGTCCCCTTGTGGGAGGAGTTGGCCCGCGGTGCGCTCGGCGCACTCGTGCTGGTCGACACCCGCCGCATCGAGAAGTCGGACGAGGTCCTCTCGGTGCTCGAGGAACGCGGCGTCCCGTATTCGGTGGCGGTCAATCAGTTCGAAGGCGCGCGGCCCTACCCGCTGGAAGAGGTGCGCGATGCCCTCGACCTGGAACCCGGCACGCCGCTGACGTCACTGGACGCGCGTGATCGGGGCACGTGCCTGCGTTCGCTGATCACGCTCGTCGAATTCTTGTTCCACCGTTTGGAGTCTCGCGTTTGACCATGTCTCAGTCCTCGACCTTCCCCACGCACCTAGCCGGCGGCGCCTGCCCGGTCGCACACGGATCGCCGATCGATACCGACGGTCCCCGGATTCCGCTCTACGCGGAGGGTTTCGCGGCCGACCCGCACGGGGTCTACCGGGAGATGCGCAGGCGCCATGGTTCGCTGGTCCCGATCGAACTGTCGCCCGGGGTGCCCGCCACGCTGGTGATCGGCTATCAGGAAGCCGTCCGGATCCTCAACGATCCCGAGCACTTCCCCGCCGATCCCCGCATCTGGCAGAAGAACATCCCCGAGGACTCGCCCATCCGGCCGATGATGGAGTGGTATCCGAACGCGTTGCGCAACAGTGGCGCCGCGCACGCCCGCTATCGCGGCGCCTATACCACGAGCATCGACGCCATCGACCTGCACGAAGTGCATTCGATGGTCGAGCGCATCGCCATTCCGCTGATCAACAACTTCTGTGCGGTCGGATCCGCCGATCTGGTGACGCAGTACGCGTTCCCGCTCGTCTTCGAAGTGCTCAATCGGATCGTCGGCTGTTCGACGGAACTGGGGCAGCGGGTCGCCACGGGCATGGCGATGCTGTTCGACACCGTCGAGGCGGCCAAGGGCATGCAGATGTTGTCCGAGGCGTTGATGGAGCTGATCCAGCAGCGCCGCGCGGAGCCGGGCGACGACGTGACGTCCCGGTTGGCCCATCACTCGTCCCATCTGAACGACGAGGAGATGTTGTCGAACCTGATCAGCCTCTACGGCGCCGGAATCGAGCCGCAGCAGAACCTGATCACCAACACCCTGCTGCTGATGCTCACCGACGATCGTTTCGGCGGCGACGTCCTCGGCGGGAGCATGTCCACGCGCGACGCACTGGACGAGGTGTTGTTCAACGACCCGCCGATGGCGAACTTCTGCATCACCTATCCCCGGCAGCCCATCCTGATCGACAACACCTGGCTGCCCGCGCATCAGCCGGTTCTGGTCAGCCTCGCCGCCTGCAACAACGATCCGGCGATCCGCGGTGGCGACCGCACCGGCAACCGTTCCCACTTGGCGTGGGCGGTGGGGCCGCACGCCTGTCCCGCGAAGTCGGTGGCGTCGGTGGTCGTCCAGGAAGCCATCGATCAGCTTCTCGATGCTCTCCCCGAAATGCAGCTGGCCGTGCCCGTGGACCAAGTTGTCTGGCGGCCCGGCCCATTCCACCGGGCGTTGGCGGCCTTGCCGGTCGTCTTCCCCAAGTCCCCTCCCTTGAACATGGTGTAAGGAGAAGCGTCCGATGTCGCAAGAGCCGATAGTCTTGGATCTGACCGGTTCCGATATCCAAGGCGAAGCGGCGCGGCTGCGCGAGCGTGGGCCGGTGGCCCTGGTGGAACTGCCCGGCGGGGTGCCGGCGTGGTCGATCACCGATGCCGTCGTGCTCAAGAGCCTTCTGGCCGACCCGCGCGTGTCGAAGGATCCCAGGCAGCACTGGGCGGCGTTCATGAACGGCGAGATCACCCAGGAGTGGCCGCTGCACCCGTGGGTGGCGGTCGACAACATGTTCACCGCCTACGGCGCCGAACATCGGCGGCTGCGCAAACTGGTCGCTCCCGCCTTCACGCACCGTCGGACGGTGGCGCTTCGACCGCGCATCGAAGCGATCACCGCCGAGCTGCTCGACCGGCTGGCGGCCACCCCGCCCGGCACGGCCGTCGACCTGCGCGAGGGCTACGCCTACCCGGTGCCGATCCAGGTCATCACCGAACTGATGGGCGTGCCCGAGCACTTGGGCCCCGGCGTGCGGAAATGTGTCGACGGATTCTTCGACACCTCCTTCGGACCGGAGGAAGCCCAGGCCAACTACCTGGAGATGTACCGGCTCATCAGCGAACTCGTCGCATACCGGCGGGAGACCCCGGGCGACGACATCACCAGTGTGCTGATCGCCAGCCGGGACGAGGAGGACGGCTCGCAGCTGACCGAGAAGGAACTCGTCGACACCCTGATGCTTGTCATCAACGCGGGACACGAGACGACGGTGAACCTGCTCGATCAGGCCATCTTCGCGCTGCTCACCCGGGCGGACCAGCGTGCCGACGTGGTGGCGGGCCGGATTCCCTGGTCGGACGTGGTGGAGGAGTCGCTGCGCTTCGAGGCGCCGGTCGCCCACCTGCCGCTGCGTTACGCCGTCGAGGACATCGACATCGCCGACGTCCGCATTCCCAAGGGTGAGGCGATTCTCGCCTCCTACGTGGCGGCCAACCGCGATCCGAAGGTGCACGGCGCGACGGCGAACGAGTTCGACCTGCGCCGGGCGGTCAAAGATCACCTGGCCTTTGGCTACGGGGCGCATCACTGCCTGGGCGCGCCACTGGCCCGGCTGGAGGCCGAGATCGCCCTTCCGGCGATCTTCCGCCGCTTCCCGGATATGCGCCTCGCGGCCGACCCGTCCGGGCTGGGTCCGGTGCTCAGCTTCATCTCCAATGGTCACGCCGAGCTGCCGGTCTTCCTGACGGGCGCCGAATAGTCCAGTCCGCACGAGCCTCGCGCACACTTGTCCGGTCTCGGAGCTCGGCGCGCCCCGGGGCCGGGCTTCGCCTCCCCGCGTATCCCTCGCGATACGCGGGTACAGGTGTTTCCACCGCAGGCGGGCGCACCGCGCCCACCCGATCGCGTCGATGTGGCGCACGAGTTATGCTCTGCCCCAGCGAGATTCGGCGTAAGGTCGAATTCGTTATGCACGCACGGCGATTCGGCGGTACCCGGAACGTGTCGTGTACCCACCCTGCTCGTCGAACGTTCCGATTTTGGAGTCACGTTTTGACCCACGCACAGTCCACGTCCACGTCCACCTCCAGCGGCTGCCCGGTCCGGCACGGCTCACCGGTCGGTCCAGACGGCCCTCGGGTCGCGCTGTACTCGGACGATTTCGCCGCGGACCCCCATCGTGCCTATCGTGAGATGCGCGGACGGTACGGTTCGCTCGTCCCGGTGGAACTGTCCCCCGGTGTGCCGGCGACGCTCGTGATCGGCTATCACACCGCGGTGCGCATCCTGAACGATCCCGACCACTTCCCGGCCGATTCGCGGACCTGGCAGCGGACCGTGCCCAGGGACTGTCCGGTCCTGCCCTTGCTCGAGTGGCGTCCGGCCGCGATCCGCACTTCCGGTCTGGAGCACACCCGGTACCGGCAGGCGACGGTCGCGGGCATCGAGGAGATCGACCAGTTCGCACTGCGCAACACGGTGGAGCGGATCGCCGTCCCCCTGATCAACAGCTTCTGCGGAGACGGCTCGGCGGACCTGATCGCGCAATACGCGTTCCCGCTGTCGTTCGCGGTGATCAACGCCATGCTCGGGTGCCCGCCGGACATCGGGCAGCGGGCGGCGATGGGGCTCGCGGCGATGTTCGAAGGCGCGGACGCCGAGCAGGGCAACGCGATGTTCACCGGAGCGATGGCCGACCTGGTGGCGCTCAAGCGATCTCACCCCGGCGACGACATCGTCTCGCGCATCTTGCAGCACCCCGTCGATTTCGACGACGAGGAGATGGTCCAGCAGGTGCTGATGCTCTACGGCGCGGGCATCGAGCCGCAGCAGAACCTGATCGTCAACACCATGCGACTGATGCTCACCGACCAGCGGTTCGCCGGTGGCATTCTCGGCGGTAGCCTGTCGACCCGGGACGCGCTGGACGAGGTGCTGTTCACCGACCCGCCGCTGTCGAATTACTGTGTCAGTTTCCCCCGCCAGCCGATGCTGATCGACGGCGTCTGGCTGCCAGCGCACCAGCCGGTGGTGATCAGCATGGCCGGATGCAACAACGATCCGGCGATCAACACGGGGCAGTACACCGACAACCGCTCGCATCTCGCGTGGAGTGTCGGTCCGCACGCCTGTCCGGCCCGGTCGGTGGCCTATCTGATCGCCCAGGATGCCATCGACCAGCTGCTGGACGCGCTGCCGGAGCTGCGGCTGGCCGTCCCCGCCGAGGAGCTGACCTGGCGGCCCGGGCCGTTCCATCGATCGCTGACCGCCCTGCCGGTCCTCTTCCCGGAATCTCCCCCCTTGCCGGTCCTCGATCCGGAGCCGAGTCCCGCGTCGTAGCCGCGCTCCGTTCGCACCGACATCGCCGTATGCCGAATCCAGAAGGAGGTTGCCACTCAGAGGTCGACGACACACAACTGATGAGGGTGTGCGCCGGCCTGTCACCGATCCCCACGCATCATGTCGGCCTACGCCGTCGCGGCGCGCACGCGTCCGGGCGATCGCGTTCGTCGAATTGTTCGTTTCTCTGGAGTCTCGTCTTTGACCACGCCACAATTCCCGCCGTCCACGTCCGCGAACGGATGTCCCGTCCGGCACGGCTCGCCGATCGATACCAGCGGCCCCCGCTACGCGTTGTATTCGCAGGAATACGCCGAGGATCCACATAAGGCGTACCGGGAGATGCGCCGCCGGTACGGGTCCCTCGTCCCGGTCGAGTTGTCGCCGGGGGTACCGGCCACCTTGGTGATCGGCTACCACACCGCGCTGCGCATCCTGAACGACCCCGATCATTTCCCGGCCGATCCGCGGACCTGGCAGAAGGACGTGCCAGGCGAGTGCCCGATCCTCCCGATGCTGGAGTGGCGGCCGAACGCGCTGCGCAGTTCGGGTCTCGAGCATCTGCGCTACCGGCAGGCGAATGTCGCGAGCGTCGCCGGGGTAGATCTGCACGCGCTGCACGGAACCGTCGAGCAGATCGCCATCCCGCTGATCAACGCCTTCTGCGCGGATGGTGCGGCGGATGTGATCAGCCAGTACGCGTTTCCGCTCAGCTTCGCGGTGCTCAACGCCATCCTCGGTTGTCCGGCGGACATCGGCCAGCAGGTCGCGACCGGTATGGCCGCCATCTTCGAAGGCGTCAACGCGGACAAGGGCAACGCGATGCTCACCGACGCGCTGTACGAACTGGTGCAACTGAAGCGCAAGGACCCCGCCGACGACATCACCTCCCGGCTGCTGCGGCACGAGGCCGGACTGGACGACGTCGAGATGATCCATCAGCTGGTCACGCTCTACGGCGCGGGCATCGAACCCATGCAGAACCTGATCGTCAACACCCTGCTGCTGATGCTCACCGACGAACGCTTCGCGGGAGACTTCCTCGGCGGAAGTCTTTCCACTCGCGACGCCCTCGACGAGGTGCTGTTCAACGACCCGCCGATGGCCAACTATTGCGTCAGCTTTCCGAGGCAGCCGATCCTCATCGATGATGTGTGGCTACCCGCACACCAGCCGGTCGTGATCAGCATGGCGGGTTGCAACAACGATCCCGCGATCGGCGTCGGCCAGCGTACCGACAGCCGGGCGCACCTGGCGTGGAGTGTGGGTCCGCACGCCTGCCCCGCCCGGTCGGCCGCGTATCTGGTCGTCCAGGACGCCATCGATCAGATCCTCGACGCCTTGCCCGAGATGAGCCTGGCCGTGCCGGCCGAGCGATTGAGCTGGCGGCCGGGCCCGTTCCACCGCGCTCTGGTATCCCTGCCGGTCGTCTTCCCGAAATCCCCTCCGCTGACCGTCTTCTAAGGAGTCCTGATGGACACACAACCTCTAGTCCTCGACCCCGCAGGCGCCGACATCCAGGGCGAGTCGGCGCGAATTCGCGCGCGGGGGCCGGTGACCCTGGTCGAATTGCCCGGCGGCGTGCGGGCGTGGTCGGTGACCGACGCCGACGTGCTGAAGCGGTTGCTGGCAGATCCCAGGGTGTCGAAAGACGGCAAGCAGCACTGGCCTGCGCTGATCAACGGGGAGATCCCGCAGGACTGGCCACTGTTGCCGTGGGTCGCGGTGAACAACATGTTCACCGCGTACGGCGCCGACCATCGCCGATTGCGCAAACTGGTCGCACCCGCGTTCACCCACCGCCGCACCCAGGCGATGCGCTCGATGATCGAACAGATCACCGCGGACCTGCTGACCGAGCTCGCGGCGACGCCGGCCGGTGCAGCCGTGAACCTCAGGGAAGGCTTCGCCTACCCGCTGCCGATCCAGGTCATCAGCGCGCTGATGGGCGTTCCGGAATCCCTCAACGCCGGTCTGCGCACGTGCGTCGACGGCATCTTCGACACATCGCTGGGGCCGGAGGAGTCGCAGGCGAACTATATGGAGATGTACCGGATCCTCGGTGAACTCGTCGCCTACCGGCGGCAGACGCCCGGTGACGACATGACCAGCCTCCTGATCTCGCATCGCGACGAGGAGGACGGCTCGCAGCTGACCGAGCAGGAGCTGGTAGACACGCTGCTGCTGGTGATCAGCGCCGGGCACGAGACCACGGTGAATCTGCTCGATCAGGCCGTCTTCGCGCTGCTGACCCACCCGGATCAGCGTGCCGAGGTGACCGAGGGACGCGCGGCCTGGACCGATCTGATCGAGGAGGCGCTGCGCTACGAGGCGCCGGTGGCGCACCTCCCGCTGCGCTTCGCCGCCGAGGACATCGAGATCGACGGGCTGCGCATCGCCAAGGGCGAGCCGATCCTCGCGTCCTATGCCGGGGCCAACCGCGATCCGCGACTGCACGGCGCCACCGCCGACGAGTTCGACGTACGGCGACCGACCAAGGAGCACCTGGCCTTCGGTTACGGGGCGCATCACTGCCTGGGCGCGCCACTGGCCCGGCTGGAAGCGGAAATCGCGCTGCCCGCGCTGTTCCGGCGCTTCCCGAACATGCGCTTGGCGGCCGACCCCGCCGACCTCGGCAGCGTGTCCAGCTTCATCTCCAACGGGCACGCCAGGCTTCCGGTGTACCTGGAGCAGGCGGACTGACGGCGCCCCCGCGTCTCCGGCCCGGGGGCGCGGGGTCAGCGCAACGCGTCGATGCGGCCCGTCCTGCGGGCTTTCGCCAGGCCGCGCCGGGCGAGAAAACCGTTGCCAAGCAACACGATCGTCTTGTTCGGCGGCGCTTTGAACCCGGACGCGGTGTGCGGCGCGTACACCGCCTCGGCGCCGGAGACCTCGAGCCAGCCGGTGTGCTGCCGCGATTCCAAGCCGATCAGCTGAGATCGATACGCGTGTGCCAGCAGCCCGGCGCGGCGCCCGCCTTGCGGCACGACCGACGGCACGGTCAACAGCACACCGCTGGGGCTGGTTCCGGTCACCTGTACCGGGACGACCATCGGGTAGCCGTCGGCCTGCCGGTAGCCGAGCAGGCGATGCGGCAATTTCCCCGCCCGCGCCGCGGTCCGGGCGACGTCCACCCGCGGGCCGGTGCCCTTCGCCGGCGGCCGCTGCGGCACCATCTCGGCGGAGGGCATTGCGGCGCCGAGGATTTCGGGTGCGCCCGCGGCGTCGAGATCCGGCCAGACGACGATGCGGTCGACGTCGACGGTGACGACCACTCGATCGGCGTAGTACGCACGCAACCACCTGTCCCAGAACATCCCGCGCCGCGGTTCGCCCAGGTAGGGCGCGGACTGGGCGCCGATGCGATCGAGTACTTCCCGGTCCGGTGCCGGATCGAAACTCGCGGTGCCCTGCACCAGCACGAAGCGCGGATTGTTCCGGTTGCCGATGCCGTGCTCACGCGCGTGATACGCCAGCGCCACTTTCGGTTCCCGCTTCATCCGCTCCAGCTTGCGCCCGAAGCCGAGCGAGGTGGTGAAACCCACCGTGCCCGCCGTGCGGTCGCGCAGTCCGATCGGCGACACCGCCGAGACGATTGCGCCGCCCGCGGGCGTCACATAGGCCGCGGCGCAGGTCAGGTCGCCGCCGAGCACGTCGTCCACATGGTCCGGCCAGGTGACTGCCATACGCGGAGTCTACTGCGGAGCACTTGACGAAGTGCCCGTCCTGGGCCGAGAGTGCGCTGATGGTTTCCACCGCCGAGGTGGCCGGCACGACGTTGCGCAAGGTCACGATTCGCTTGGTGCCCTTTCTCGGGCTGCTGTACTTCGTCAACTACCTGGACCGGGTCAACATCGGGTTCGCCGGACCCAGCGGCATGAAGACCGATCTCGGTCTCACCGAGACCGCCTTCGGGTTCGCCTCGGGCATCTTCTTCGTCGGCTACCTGTTGCTCGAGGTGCCGAGCAACCTGGCGGTGCACCGCTTCGGGGCCCGGCGCTGGATCGCCCGCATCATGGTCAGCTGGGGGCTGGTGGCCACGGCGATGGCGTTCGTGCCCGACGCCACCGTGCTGTACGTCCTGCGGTTCCTGCTGGGTGTGGTCGAGGCCGGGTTCTTCCCCGGCATCCTGCTGTACCTGACGTACTGGTTCCCGCAAGCGCAACGGGCGCGGATCGTGGCGTTGTTCATGACGGCTGTGCCCATTTCCACCGCCCTGGGTGCGACCGTGTCCAGCCTGATCATTCGGTACGGCGACGGGATCTTCGGCCTCAGCGGATGGCGGTTCATGTTCTTGGTGGAGGGTCTGCCCGCGATCGTGCTGGCGGTGGTGACCTGGTTCTACCTGACCGACCGCCCGGAGCGGGCGACCTGGCTGGAGCCGGCCGAACGCGATTGGCTCGCAGCCCGACTCGCCGCCGAGCAGTCCGCGTTGCGGCGCGCCGAACACTGGACGGTGCGCCGGGCGCTGACCCATCCGCGGGTGCTCGGGCTCGCCCTGGTCTACGGCGGCATCGTCTACGGTCTCTACGCACTCGGATTCTTCCTGCCGACCATCATCGACGGCTTCCAGCAGCAGTACGGCGTCCGGTATTCGGTGGTGCAGCGCGGACTGATCAATGCGGTGCCCTACCTCGTCGGGGCGATGGTGATGGTGTGGTGGGGCAGGCACGCCGACCGGACCGGCGAGCGGATCCGGCATGTCGCCTTGCCGGCGCTGCTGGGCGGCCTCGCCATTCCGGTGGCCCTGTATCTGGGCGATCCGTTCGCCGCGATGGTCGCGGTCACCGTGTGCGCGGTAGGCGTGCTCGCGGCGCTGCCGACGTTCTGGTCCCTGCCCGGCACCTTCCTGTCCGGCGCCGCCGCGGCGGGCGGTATCGCGCTGATCAACTCGATCGGCAATGTCAGCGGTTTCGTGGCGCCGTACGTCACCGGCGGGTTGAGAGATGTGACGGGCAGCCAGCGGGCCGGGCTCTGGGTGGTGGGGTTGTGCATGATCGCCGCCGCCGTGGGCGTGCTGACACTGCGGGGGCGCGCTCGTGACGTGCCCGTGCGCCGGGACGCGGAGTCGTGACCCGGTCCGCAGACAGCGCCGCTCGCCGCTGGGGCCATGGCGTGACCGGCATGGCGGAAGCGCCTCCCTCGGGCCGCGCCGCCGCCTCGATGGATTGATGCGCTCGCAATGTGGCGACCGCCACGATGCGTTTTCAGTGCAGCCGCGGAAGTCGTTGTGGTGGACTATCATCCACGGGATGTAGACCGGAAAGAGCCGGTCTACAGGGGCTGTCGTACGGGTGCCCCACCCCTGCCGGCGTCGGCGTCTGAGACGAATTGCCGCCTCGGTTGTAGGGTGAGCGCTGCCCGGTCCGGCATGTTTGCGCGGCGATCGCGCGGGCATCCGGGGAAGACGTCGCATCACGCTGGGAGGACCGATGGCTACCGAAGACCGGACCGCAGTGTTCGACGCGGTGGTCGCGGCGGCGGACTATCCCGTGCTGCTGGTCACCGCGCAGGCGGATGGCCGGCGTGCCGGCTGTCTCGTCGGATTCGCGACGCAGGTCAGCATCGAGCCGCGCCGGTTCTTGATCGGCCTGTCGAAGAAGAACCACACCTATCGGGTCGCGCAGCGCGCCGACCGGCTCGCGGTGCATTTGCTGGGTAGTGAACAGCTCTCGCTGGCGCGGCTTTTCGGCGGGGAGACCGGCGACGACATCGACAAGTTCGTGCACTGCGACTGGCACGCGGGCCCGGGCGGCATTCCGGTGCTCAGTACGGTGCCGAGCTGGTTCAGCGGCCGCATCCGCGAGCGCTACGACCTCGGCGATCACGTCGGAATGCTGCTGGAGCCCGAGGACGGCGCCGTGCTGCGACCGGCCGCGGAGACACTGCACTATCACTCCGTCGCGGATCTGGTTGCGGGCCATACCGTCTGAGGAGGTTTCCGGCGGGAACGGGCCGCGATGGCTACTTCAGTGCGTTCGCAATATCGAAGCGTTCGGCGAAGGCGGACAACTCGTCGCGGGCGCGCTCCGAGTCGCCGGTGCTCGCGCTCACCACGATGCGCGTGACGCCCTGTTCGGCCAGTCCCTCGACCCGCTCGGGCGGCATGTCGATCGATCCCCAGCGGGTGTATTCGAACGCGCGGCCCGCCGCAGCGGCCCCGGCGCGGGCGATCTCCAGTTGGGTGGCGCGTTCGGCCGGCCCGAGCATGCCGCCGGGGAAATAGCCGTCGCCGCGGGATCCGGCACGCCGCGCCGCGGCGCGGCTCGAACCACCGACGTGTATCGGCAGTGGCCCGCCTCCCGCGGGTTTCGGGTAGCTGCACAGGTTCTCGAACCGGAAGAACTCGCCGTCGAAACTCACCCCGTCCGCGTCGCCGGACCACAGCAGTCGCAGCACGTCGATGGCCTCGTCGGCGCGGCGGCCCCGGGTGGCGAACTCGACGCCCAGGGCATGCGCCTCCCCGGGCAGGGTGCCCAATCCCACCGTCAGCAGCCGCATCCGTCCCTTGGACAGCACGTCGATCGTCGCCAGGCGTTTGGCCAGCACCACCGGATGGTGATAGGGCAGCAGCAGCACCGCGGTGCCGAGCAGGATCCGTTCGGTCGCGGCGGCCACGAAGCTCAGCGCGTCCAGCGGGTCGGCGAACGGGACCGTCGGCGTGAATTCCATCGGCCCGACCGCGGCGCCCGGATACAACGCGACGTGCTCGGGCAGGTAGATCGCCTCGAAGCCGCATCGTTCGGCATGCTGGGCGTAGCGCAGCAGCCGATCGGGGTCGACGCCGAAGAACGGGGTGCTGTAGCCGACCGCGAATTTCACCGCCCCTCCTCGAGCCGGGCGAACTCGCAGGCCGCCGTGATCCGGTCGAACTCGCAGGCCGCCGTGAGCCGATCGCCCAGCAGGCGACGGACGTCCCCCAGCCGTTCCAGGTACGAATCGACCTCGGCCAGTTTGCGCCGCAACGTGGAGATCGAGTCCGGGCAGACGTCGCCGGAGCCGTTCCCCGCCCGCAGGCACGCGACGAAGGGGCGGATCTCGTCGAGATCGAAGCCCGCGCCGAGCAGTTCGCGGATCTTCGCCACGATCAGCACTTCCGCGTCGTCGTAGGAGCGGTATCCGTTGGCGGCGCGGCGGGGCCGCACCAGACCGTGCTCCTCGTAGTAGCGCAGGGCGCGCGTGCTGGTGCCGGCCCGCTGCGCCAATTCGCCGATGCGCATCCGTCCTCCTTCGCCTTCGTCCTCGCCACGCTAAACCTTCTCGTCGGCGTCAAGGCAAACGACCAACGGCGCCGAGTGTTGCTCGCCGACGCCAGGCATTACTACACCGACGACACCGAGGCGCAGTACGCGCCATGTGGGTGAAGCTCGGAGAGTTGTTGCGCGCCGGGCGATTTCCGGCGCTGATCCCGCACGAGTGGATGGCGGGCAAATCATCGCCGCGCTCGGGGTCTACCGGGCCTGACCGCTACCGTGCCGAGCCGTTGCCCCGGCTGGGGGGTCCGACGCGCGCGAATCGCGGAAATGCCCAGCGGAGAGCGAGAATCGAGCCACCGGCAAAACCAGACGAAAACGGACGAAAACGGATCGCATTTGCATTGCGACAGCAGTGGTTTCAGGGCGTTAATGGTTACAGCCGGGCTACCTGAAGGTCGAGCGCTCCCCGGTGCAGGTAATCAATACTGAAAAGGGGCAATGCCATGCCTACTATCACTTCGGTATCGCCGACCACGGGCCCGAGTTCAGGGGGTAACAGCGTGGTTATCACCGGAACCGGATTCAGCGGGCCGACCACCGTCCGATTCGGCGGAACCGCAACCACTTTCACTCTGGATTCACCCACTCAAATCACGGCGATCGCTCCGCCGGGCACGGGAACTGTGCAGGTCACCGTTTCCAATGCGGACGGTACCAGCAATGGTGTTCCCTACACCTACACCTCTGTGGTGCAGGTTCCCGTGGTGTCCGCGGTTATTCCGAATTCCGGGCCAGCGTCCGGCGGTACCGTGGTTCTGATTTCGGGAAGCGGTTTCACCGGAGTTACCTCCGTGAACTTCGGAGCTACCCCGGCTCTGCTCTTCTTCGCGCTTTCCAGCAACTTGATCATCGCGATCGCTCCGCCGGGAACGGGTACCGTGCCGGTCACGGTCACCAATTCGGCCGGCACCAGTGCGGGAGTGCCGTTCACCTATGTGTCCGTGCCGACTCTGAGCTCGATCACCCCGAATACGGGGCCGGTGACCGGCGGCACCACGGTCACGATCTCCGGCACCGGGTTCACCGGCGCGACCGGCGTGTTCTTCGGTTTCCTTCCGGCAGTGTCGTTCACGGTGGTTTCCGATACGCAGATCACTGCGGTCACTCCCGCGGGGATCGGATCCGTGCCGGTGACGGTCACCGCTCCGGGCGGTATCACTTCCGGCGTCTTCTTCACCTACAGCTGACGCGGCTCCGGCACCTACCCGTGTCCGAGGCAGGCGTGCCGCCCAGGTGAACGAGGTATCAGGAAAACCGGAGAGGCCGACCACGATTGGGGTAGGCCTCTTCGGCCGTGCGCAAGCACAGCCGTCGGCTTCGGGCGTCCGCCGGCGCCGCGGTGCGAGTCGCCGCCCTTCGTGCGCCGAGCATCCCAGCCGGTGTCCACATCCCGCCGTGCATATCCGGAGAGTCGGCCCGGCGAATCAGCCGACACCTAGTTCGCGCCCGCCCACCCCGGAGGCGATCTCTCGCCAGCGCCAAGGCCCGCCCGCTTCGCGGGCCAGGGGAGGGGTGTCGGCCCCCTGCGCCCGCACGCAGGCCGGACAGCAAGTGCCGGAGGGCGTCGACCGCGGTGTACCGCGGCGTCCAGCCCAGCTCTGCCCGCGCGCGACCGGTGTCGAGGATCGGCAGGCGCAGCACCGCGTCGAACAGATCCGGCGCCGCGGGCAGAGTCCTGGCGTGCCAGCCCATCGCGAGCGCGGCGCGGACGAGCGCGGGCGGAACGGACACCACCCGGGCATCGAAGAGTTCGGCCAGCCGGGCGCGATCGATCACCGGCTCCGCGGCCAGATTGAACGGTCCGCGGGCGTCGGTGGCGATGGCCAGCGCGTAGGCGCGGCCGACGTCGTCGCTGTGCACCGCCTGGAAGCGCAGTCCGCGCGGGATCGGCAGGATCGGCGGCAGGCCGGGCCGGATCAGGCGATTGGGCAGCAGCGGACCGGCGAACAGCCGCCGCTGCTGGCTGGCGGTCTCGCGGCGGAAGATGAACGCCGGGCGCATGCGAACCACGCGGCGGTCCGGATTCTCGGCCTCGAATCGATCCAGCAGTCTTTCGACGTAGGCCTTCTCCCGCGTGTACGCGGCGGTCGGCCAGCCATCGGTCGGCCAGCTCTCCGGCACCGGTTCGTCGTCGTGGCACGGGGAGTAGGCGCCGACCGACGAGGCATAGATCAACGCGGGCACCTGCGCCGCGGCCACGGCGCGCAACACCCGTTCGGTGCCACCGACATTCGCGCGCCACGTGACCATGGGCTGATGGGTCGGCTGGAACAGCCACGCCAGATGCACCACCACGTCGGCGCCGTGGAAGTGCGATTCCAGATCGTCGGTGCGCACATCCGCGCTCACCCATTCCACGCCCTCGCGGGGCGTGCCCGGCACGCGCCGCGCGATTCCCACGATCGAGCCGACTCCCGCTTCGGCCGACAGCGTCTCCAGCACGCTCGTTCCCACGTTCCCGGTGGCACCGACCACGACGACGCGCATATCTGCTCCTTGGCTCGGCGGCAAGATCCGACAGCGGGAGGGCAGCCACGCGGCCGCCCTCCCCGCTCATCGTCGTCAAACGTCAGATATCCGACTTCGCGAGACGCTTGGCCAGAAGCTCTTTGCCCATCCGGCCGCCTTTACGGCTGTCGGCCTGCGCCTTGCGGAAGAATTCCACCAGCTCGCTGTCTCCGTCACGCTCCGCGTCCTGGATGAATGTGTCCAGGCGCAGCGCGTTCTCCAGGGACGCCTCGACGAACCAGATCAAGTTGTAATCCTTGTCCCTGGTGCCGGTGACGGTGCCTGTTTCCTGCTGCTCGGCCATCTTCCACTCCTCTCGCTGCTACGTTGTCGAGCCGCGCATCGAACTCAGTCCCGTCCGAGTGCGTGCGCCAGCTCCTTCTTCGTCATCTTCGAGCGGCCTTCGACATTGCGTTTCTTGGCCTCGTTGTACAGCTGGTCGCGGGTCGGTCCTTGCGCGCCGCTGTGCGAACGCTGACCGCCGCGCTGTTGCGGCGACTTGTCGTCGGTCGACGTCTTGCTCGCGGTCTTGGACTGCCCGGACTGGGCGCGGTTCTTGTTGACCGTGCGAGCGGCCATCTCCTTCGCGCGTCCCGTGCTCGCGCCGCGGGACTTCGCCGAATCCTTGATGTGCTCGTATTGACGTTCTTGCTTGTCGGTCCAAGCCTTCGGCATGTCATCACCTCCTGTGCTTGCGGCTTACCCCGGGAATCTCCGCGCAATCCGGTCGGCAGGAATGCGTGCGCAACCGACGTGGTCCGGATGCTCACGCGGCCCATGAGCGGCCGCGGGCGTCTGCCCGGGTCAGCAGGTGCTGGGCGCGGGCTCGCCGCGAACCCGGCCCTCGAGCCACCCCAGCACCGAGGGGGCGCCGAGCACCGCCGCGGTCAGATGCTCGGCATCGGGCACGTGCACGGTCTGCAGCGGCACACCGGCCGAGCACCAGCGGTGGATCGTGTTGTCGATCGCGGCAACGGGAATCAGCGGGTCGCTGGGCGAATGCCATTCGAATATCGGCATTCTTGGGGCGTGGGGGTAGAGCTCCACGCTGTTTTCCTCCACCACGGACCACGCGCCCGGCGCGTCGAAGACCGAGGTGTTGTCCACGAGTTCGCGCGCGCTGCCGCCTGCGCCGACCGCGAGGATGTCGTTGGTGCAGCTGTTGGCCATGGCGTCGCGCAGCGCCCGGCCGCGCTCGTTGAGATTCTGGCTGATCGGCACCTGATCGGGATACTCCCGCTCCAGGCCGATGGCCGTCGCCATGGCCAGGCCGAACGCCGGGTGCGGCTCGAAACCCAGCCCGCGCGCCATCGCCACCAGGTTCATCGGAGCGCCGCCGATGGCCGAGCCGACGAGCCGCAACTCGGGTGCGTAGGACGGTTGCAGCGCAGCCGCCCATGCCGTGGCGAGCCCGCCGCCGGAGTAACCGGTCAGCGCCGCCGGGCTGTTCTGCAGGCCCAGTTCGGGTAGTCGTTTCGCCGCGCGGACCCCGTCCAACGTGATCTGGCCGCCCAAACGCCCGGCGCCGAGCGCGAACTGGGGGCCGAGATGATCCGGCAGCGCGACCGTCCAGCCGCGCGCCAGCAGGACGTTCAGCATCGATGACGACGCCGTCAGATTCAGATCGTTGCTGTAGAGCAGGTGCGATACCGCGCAATGCGTGCCGAGCGCGTTGATGAAGTGCTGATACGACAGCAGCGGCATCCCGGGCCGTTGTCCGAGGGGAGTGAGGATCGTGGTGGTCGCCGCGATCGGCGCGCCCCGCGAATTGGTGGATCGGAACTCGACCAGCCTGACGGTGGCGCCGGGGAATAGGGCCAGCGGCGGCAGGACCCGCACGTCCAGCACGTCGCCAGGGTTGTGCGCCGCCAGATCGGCAGGTGCGGCGTAGAACGGGTCTGGATCGGGCTGCGGATAGACCGGTTCCGCGGTGGCCGTCGTCGCCAGCAGGAGGGCGAGTGCCATCCCGCCCATGGCGCCGAGGACACGGACCGGACCGATGCGTCTGCTACGGGGGGAACGAAGAAACGGACGAGTCACGACCTTGACCTCCAGGGGTAGTTCGGCGGATTCGCCGACCAGTGGTCTGCCTCCGAGTGCCTCGTTCGGCAAACTACCAGCGACATGTAGAGGTGAGTCAGGATTGCATGAAAAACTTTCTCCCATCGAGCAAATGCGCGGATTTTGCTTTTTTCCAGCGAGGTATTGTGACGTTCAGCAATCTGTCAGCCATTGCCACGACGGTCAGTCGTCCGGTAGGGGAGAACGGCGTACGAGCAAATCGGTCGCGTTCCGCGCGCGGGCGATCGCCGCGGAGCGCGAAAGGTGTCCCGGCCGGGGGTTGCGACGCGGCGCGAGCACGGCTTGGCTGGATCACATACACAGCGACGAGGTTCAGGACGAAGGAAGGAGCGGTCATGTCCAAGACAGCGGCACAGAAGGTCCGCGAATCCGGTTCCGAAACACCCGAGACGGCGCGCGCCGTGCCGGACACCAAGACCGAACCGCCGACGAAATCGGATGCCCCGGCCACCTCACGCGCCCGGCTGCGAGTCCCGGTTCCGACCGTGGGCATGCGGATGGCCCGAGTTCCGCTTCCGCCCGGTCCGCGCACCGTGGCGACCGGTGTTTCCTCGGCGACTACGGCGGTGCGCAACCGGGTACCGGATCGGGAGTCGTTGCTCTACTTCGGCGGGCTCGGAGCGGCGGCGGTGACGGGGCTGGTTTCGTGGCCGGTCGCGGGGGCGATCGGCGTCGGCGTGTGGGTGGCCGAGCATGCGCGTCGCGGTCCGGTCGCCGCGGGAGACGGGGCCCGGGAGTGACCTGAGCGCCGGGCTCGCTCATGGTGAGGCTCGCCGGGAATAGCCTCGGCGCCCGCACCGTGAGTGGCGGCGGGTAGGGCAGGCATGTCCAGTCGGCCGGCAAACCGCCGGTCGTCGATATCGCGCGGTCAGCGGATCGCCATTTCCTTTCGCGCGACTACCGGAGCGAATCGAAACGGCAACATCCGGGTACCGACTCGGACACGGCTGCCCCAGGGCATTCTTTCGTCCCCGGCGGCGCGACAGGATCGCGATATGGCAAAGGCAATGTGGGACGGCGAAATTCTGGCGAGCAGCTCCGATACCGTGCTGGTCGAGGGCAACCACTACTTCCCGGCCGAGTCCGTCCGGAAGGAATTCCTCCGCCCTTCCGGGACGCACACGACCTGTCCGTGGAAGGGTGAGGCCAGCTACTACACCCTGGAAGTCCACGGCAATCGCAACGAGGACGCCGCCTGGTACTACCCCGACCCGAAAAGCGCGGCGGAGCAGATCAAAGACCACGTCGCTTTCTGGCGCGGCGTGGAAGTGGTCGACGACGAGATACCGAGCGCCGCGCTCCGCTGACCGTCGTGCCGTACTACGCGCACGGCTGGCCGGAGGCACGGATCCGTCCGGATCACTGGAACCATCGGCCTGATGCTCCAGCCCGCGCCCGGTTCCCGGCGGTCTACCAGTCGACCGCGCCGAGTTCGTGGAGTGTGCGGAAGACCAGCATGGAACCGGGGGCCACATGGTCCATGGCGGCGTACTCGCTCACGGTGAAGTAGCGCAGTTCGGCGATCTCGCTCGCGGGCGTGGGGTCGCCGTCCAGTTCCGCGGTGAAACAGGTCATATGCAGCCGGGTGCCGGGGGAGTGCCCGTACGCCTCGGCCTGGAACACTCCGAGTTCGTCGCAGGAGACGACGCCGACCCCGAGTTCCTCGCGCACCTCCCGGCGCAGCGCCGCCTCGGGCGTCTCGCCCGGGTCGATCTTGCCGCCGGCCATATAGAAGACGTCCTTGCCGACCGAGCGCGCTTGCAGCAGGCGGCGATCCCGGACGTGAGCCAGTGCGGCGGTGCGAATCACCGGCCCACTGTACTGAGCGGTCGGAGCGGGTCGCCAACCGGTTTTCGCGCGGATCGCCCCGCTCAGTGCCCGAGCACGGCGCGCTGCAGCAGTTCGCCGATGCGCCTGTGGAGCAGCGCGGTGTCGTCCCCGTCGGCGACGAACTCGAGGAACAGCGCCGCACCGGCCGCCAGCGCGATGACGGCCCTCGCGTCCAACTCGGATTGTGCGCGGGATGCGGTGTCGCCCGCGGCGAAGAGCGCGGCCGCCGGGGCGCTGAATCCGGCCCACAGCCGGTGGCGCAATTGCTGGTCCCGATCCAGCGCGGTCAGCAGCCCGGGAACGGCGGCGCGCACCTCGGCGCGCGCGAACAGTTCCCGGCTGCCGCGCAGCACCCACTCGAGCCACCCCTGCCGGTCGGTCCCCTCGAACGGCCCCAGATCGGGCGTCTCGCCCAGCACGGCGTGCAGCACCAGTTCCGGCTTCGATTGCCAGCGGCGCGCGATCGATGCCCGGCCGACGCCCGCGCGGGCCGCCACCGCTCGCACGCTCAGCTCCTCCCACCCCACTTCGACCAGCATCTCCCGCACGGTCGCCAGCACTCGCTGCTCGACCGACTCGTCCCGCGGTCGGCCTGCGCCCCGGCTCGCCGAATGCGGGTCCTGCGCCGTTTCCTCCATGCCGCTCCCTGCCTCAATTACGATGCCAGTGGCATCGAATTTGTGCCGATGCTTCCGCTGTGCGGCCATTGTCGCGTGCGCCGAAGGCGCTGCGCCGGTGGAACAAGCGGCGGAATCCATGGTGACGAAGGAACGAAATGGGTGGATTGAAGGACATACCGGCGGCAACCGGCACGGCGGCGCGGGCCGCGGACCCAGTCGGCGGGAAGCGGCGGGCGGCCGGTCTGCGCATCGCCGTCACCGGCGGCACGGGCTACCTCGGCGCGCACACCGTCTCCGCTCTGCTGCGAGCAGGGCATCGTATCGTGCTGCTGGTCCATCCCAGCGAATCCGTCCCGGCGGTCGTCGACATGTTCGACACCACGCCCGAAGCGCTCGCGGTACTGCCGGGCGACATCCGGGACCCCGAGACGGTCGAAGCGTTGCTCGACGGATGCGACGCCGTCCTGCACGCGGCGGGCGTGGTCGGCACCGACGACCGGCGCGAGCAACTGATGTGGGAGGTCAACGCCGACGCGACCGCCACCGTCCTGGCCCGCGCGACCGCGCTCGGCCTGGATCCGATCGTGCACGTCGCCAGCTACAGCGCACTGTTTCCCAGTCCCGATCCGGTCATCACGCCCGACAGCCCGACCGCGCCGGGGCGCAGTGCCTACGGTCGCACCAAGTCGGCGGCCGATCGGATCGCGCGGGCGTTGCAGGCCGCGGGCGCTCCGATCGTGATCACCTATCCCTCCAGTGTCGTCGGCCCCGGTCTCGGCGCCCGGGCCGGAATCACCTCCGACGGGTGGGGCGCCATCCTGCGCGCCCGCGTCGCTCCGCGGATCCGCGGTGGCATGCAGATGATCGACGTCCGGGACGTGGCCGCGGTGCACACCGCCGTCATGCGCCCCGGCCTCGGGCCACGGCGCTATCTGTGCGGCGGCCACATGGTGGCCTTCGACGAGATCGTGGACATCCTGGAAAGCGCTGTGGGGCAGCGGATCCGGCGGATCCCGGTGCCGAAGGCCGCGTTGCTCGGACTCGGACGGCTCACCGACGCCGCCGCCCGAGTCCTGCCGATCAGCGCCGGGCTCGGCTACGAGGCGGCGTGGTTGCTCACCACCGCCACGCCGACCGACGACTCCCGCACGCTGGCCGAACTCGATCTGCGCTGGCGGCCCATCCGGGAAGCGATCATCGACTCCGTGCGTCGCGAAGCCGTTTCCCCGGCCTGACGGTCAGATCAGCTCCCGGGAGACAGCCGCGACCAGACCACCGTCGATGACCAGGTCCTGCCCGTTGACGTAGGACGCCTCGGCGGAGGCGAGGAAGGCCACGGCGTCGGCCACCTCGTCGGCGGTGCCCAACCGGCGGCTCGCCACTTCGGCGAGCACGGCGGCGTGCGCGTCGGGGCTGACATTGTCGTGGAACATCGGGGTTTCGATGTACCCGGGGCTTACCGAATTGACTCGAATCCCCCTGGGGCCCAGCTCTGCCGCGAGAGTGCGGGCCAGATTGTGCACGGCCGCCTTGGTGGCCGCGTAGAGCGTGGCGCCGGGCAGGCCGCGGTGCAGCGTCCACGACGCGTTGATGACGACCGCCGCGTGCTCCGACAGCAGCGGCAGCACTTTCTGGATGGTGAAGAACACGCCCTTGAAGTTGATGTCCACGACCCGGTCGAACTCGTTCTCGGTGATCGCGGCGCTCGGCTGGAAGGACGCGACCCCCGCGTTGGCGAAGACCACGTCGAGACGGCCGTGCCGGTCGCGCAAGGCGGTGGCGAGCGCGTCGAGATCGGCGAGACGACCCGCGTCGGCGCGGATCGCGATCACTCGCTCACCGCCGCGCAGCGCTTCGGTCGCGGCCTTGAGCCGCGCCTCGTCCCGGCCGGTGATGACCACCTGCGCGCCTTCGGCGAGCAGCCGTCGTGCGGTGGCCAGCCCCATGCCGCTCGAGCCGCCGGTGACCAGCGCGACCTTGCCGTCGAATCGGGAGATGTTGTGCTTCATGGGAATCAGCGTGCCGCGGGCCCCCGCGGCCGAACAGTGTCCAGTCGACCTAGGTGTGGCACCACCAGGCTGCGCTCACGCCGGCGCGGCGAGCCTGATCCGCATCAGCCCGTCGACCCGTTGCGCGGTCTCGGTGCCGGGTTGCGGGTTGTAGAGCACCAGGAACCAATACGGGTGATCGGCCACCGCGAGGGTAGTCGTGTCGAACAGCAGGTTGCCTGCTTCGGGGTGGCGCACCGCCTTGACGGCTGGGCCCGCGGCGTCCACATCGTGGCGGGCCCACAACTCGGCGAATTCCGAGCTCGCGGCGGTGAGCGCGCCGATCACCCGGTCGAACTCGGGATCGCCGGAGTGGTGCGCCGCGTCCGCGCGGAAAGCGGCCACGACCGAGGGAGCGATCGCGCTCCACTCCGCGTGCATGCCGCGGTACCTGACGTTGGTGAAGAACGAGATCAGGCAGTTGCGGTCGGCGTCGGTGAACCCGAAGACGGTTCGCGCGGCGTCGTTCACCGCAAGCAGATTCCAGGAGCGGTCCCGCAGCACCGCAGGCCGCCACCCCCACGCGTCCAGCAGCTGGCGCAGCTGCGGGGTGACCTCGGCGTCGCCCATCGCACCCGGCGGAGGCGGGTTCAGACCGGCGAGCAGATACAGGTGGGTTCGCTCCGGACCGGACAGTCGCAGCGCAGCGCCGATCGCGTCGAGCACCTCCGCCGACACGGTGATGTCGCGTCCCTGCTCCAGCCACGTGTACCAGGACACGCCCACCCCGGCGAGCGTGGCGATCTCCTCGCGCCGCAAGCCGGGCGTGCGCCGCCGTCCCACCGTCGGCAGGCCCATGTCCTCCGGCCTGAGCCGGGCCCTACGGGTGCGGAGGAAGTCGCGGAGCTCGGCGCGCCGGTGGTGCCGCGCCGCCGTTGATTCGCTGGCCATAGGCCACGGTAACAAGGCCTCGCCGCCGCGAGTGGCACACCATCGCGCGGTCTACTCGCGGTCAGCCGCAGCCATGCGCCACCCACGGACGCTTTCGGGGCGCTTGCGATCAGTTCCCGAGATGCACTGGGAACGATGCGAGGTCGTTCTGGGTGAGCACCGGCAGATTGCGGATCTCTTCGACCGGCACGGCGAAACGCAGCTCCGGGAAGCGGGTGAACAGGGCGGGCAGCGCGATTCCCGCCTCGAGGCGGGCGAGCGCCGCACCAGGGCAGATGTGTGGGCCGTAGCCGAAAGCCAAGTGCCGGTGGGCGGTCGGGCGGGAGATGTCGAAGTCGTCGGCGTCCGCGCCGTGCACGGCGAGATCCCGGCCGATCGCACGGTAGGACATGACCACTCCCTCGCCCTTCTCGATGACGATGTCGCCGACGGTGATGTCCTCGGTGGCGAAACGCATCAGCAGATGGGTCACCGGGCTGTCCCAGCGCAGGGTTTCCTCCACCGCCGCGTCCCAGGTGAGGTCACCGGCGCGGACGGCGCTCAACTGCTCCGGCCGCCCCAGGAGCGCGCGCACGGCGTTGAGGATGAGGCCGATCGTGGTCTCGTGCCCGGCGGCCACCAGCGCCTTCAGGTTGCCCACCACTTCTTCCTCGGTCAGCGGCTCGATGTCGTCGCCGCCGACGATGAAGGCGCTGGTCAGGTCGTCGGTCGGGTCGGCGGTCTTCGTGCGCACCAGTTCGGTGAAATAGACGTCCAGCTCGTCGATCACCCGCAGCCGTTCGTCCTGCGGCGTCAGCAGCGAGAAGAACGCTTTGTACCAGGTCAGCAGCATCGGATGGTCGGCGCGGTCCACCCCCATCAACGCACTGACGACCCGCATCGGTAGCGGGTAGGCGAACACCGTCTTGAGATCGACCGCCGCGCCGTCGCGTCCCGCCTCGGCGAGATCGTCCAGCAGTTCGGCGGTCAGGCGTTCGATCGTGGGGCGCAGTGCGTCCAGCCTGCGCTTGGTCAGCGCCTGAGTCGTCTTGATCCGCAGCCTGCGGTGCTCGGGGCCGTCGACGGTGAACATGGAACGGCCCGCGTCGATCATGCCGATCAGCGGCCACTGCCTGGTCACCGCGCCGGACTGCCACAGCGACCACGCGCCGATGTCCTTGACCAGCCGGGTGTCGACGAGCAACTGCCTGGCCAGCGCGTGCTGGGTGACGGTCCAGGCGGGCGCGCCGAGCAGCTCGATCCGGGTGAGCGGGCCGGCGTCGCGCAGCAGGCTGGTCTCGCGGCCGAGGTCGCCGACCATCGGATCGATGACAAGGGTCGTTGCGTGGGGGCATGCTCTGCTCACGGGGTACCTCCGACGGCGCGAACGGGTGTGAAACGGACGGGCAGGGTGGTCATGCCGCGCAGGAAGGCCGACGGTCGCCGGACCAGGTTCTGGGCGGGTATCGCCAGATCGAGGTCGGGCAGCCGGTCGAGCAGCACCTCGATGCCGGTGCGCGCGATGACCTCGGCGATCTCCTGCGCGGGAAAGGGGCAGCGGTATTCGCCGTAGCTGAACGCGAAGTGCGCGCTGTTGCCGGTGTGCGCCGGATCTGCGCCGTCGGAGACGTGCTGGCGCACATGTGGATCGGCATTGGCCGCGGCCAGGCCGAGCAGCAGCATGTCACCGGCCCGGATGACCTTGTCGCCGAGCCGTGTATCGCGAGCGGCCCAGCGCCCGGCCAGGATCTGGGTCGGCGTGTCCTCCCACAGCACTTCGTTCATCGCCTGGCCCACGCTGTGCCGTCCGCCGCCGAGGGCGGCGGCGAACCGGTCATCGGTGAGCATCAGCCGCACCGAGTTCCCGATCCAGTCGGCCGTGGGCAGATACCCCGCGGCGGTGACCGCCATCAGGTCCAGGACGTATTCCTGGTCGGTGAACGGGCCGGGATGCGCCAGCATCCGGGACACCAGGTCGGCGCCCCGCGCCGCCTTCTTGGTCGCCAGCAGGCGCTGCATGTGCTCGGCGAACTGCTGGTGCGCGGCCTGGGCATCGGCACCGCCGTCGGCGAGCGTCTTCATCGTCCACGCCAGCCGCGGTCCGTCCTCGTCGGGGAAGCCGAGGACCCGCGCCAGCGCCAGCACCGGCAGCGGCTCGGCGAAATCGGCGACCAGCTCCGCTTCGCCCCGGCCGCAGAACGCGTCGATCAAGCGGTCGGCCAAATTTTCGCAGGTGCGGCGCAATTGGAAGGTGTCGACGTGCTCCAGCGCGGGCTCGACCATCGCCACGTGCCTGCGGTGCTCCGCGCCCGCGGTGAAATAGATCGACGGCATCGGCTGCCCGACCATCGGCAGCAGCGGCCAGTCCGGCGGAATGTTCGGCCACTGGTTCCACCGTGCGACATCGCGCGGAAACAATTCGGGGTCGCTGGTCACCTGGTGCAGTTCGCGGTAGCCGATGACCAGCCACGCGGGCACGCCGCCGGGCAGTTCGACGGCGACCACCGCGCCGTGCTCGCGGCGCATCTCGTGATAGAGCTGGTGCGGGTCGGTATGGAAACGCGGGCCGCTCAACGTGACCGGCGCGGTGCGGACGGGGCAGCTGTCGGTGGAACTCGGCGCTGGCGTGGTCATGACGCGGCCTTCGGAGTCGGGAACAGGGGGCGCCGGGCCACCGGTGGCGGCGCGAGGGAGTAGAGGTGCTCGACGAGCGTGATGAGGACGCCCTTCCCGGACTCGCGGGAGCGGGCGTCGCAGTCGATCACCGGCACGTGCGGATCCAGGTCGAGCGCGTCGCGCACGGCGTCGGGGCGGTGCCCGCCGCCGAAGTCGTTGCAGGCCACGACGAACGGCGTCCGCTGATGTTCGAGGCGGTCCACGGCGTACCAGGAGTCGGCGATCCGGTGCGGATCGACCAGCACGATCGCGCCCAGTGCACCGGTGAACAGCCGATCCCAGAGGAACCGGAACCGCTGCTGCCCGGGCGCGCCGAACAGATACAGCACGTGCTCGTCATCGACGGTGATCCGTCCGAAGTCGAAGGCGACGGTGGTGGTCGACTTGCCCGGCGCGCCGCTGGGGTCGTCGATCTCCAGCCCCTCGTCGGTCATGATCGCCTCGGTGTCGAGGGGGCGGATCTCGCTGACCGCGCGAACCATCGTCGTCTTGCCCACGCCGAAACCGCCGACGATGACGATCTTCAGTCCCCGCGTGGTCGCCTGATGCAGGGGCGCGTTCGCGCGGGCGGGGCGCGGGTCAGAGTTTGCGAAGTCCAACGAGCACCTTCTCGAGCGTGGTGGTGTCGGGCAGGAAATGCCATGGCGAGCCGGGCGCGGCGGCCTGCGGCGGACGCACGGTGATCTTGCCCGCGTGCAGCAGATCCGACAGCAGGATGGTGGCGATGCCGACCGGGATCCGCAGCTCAGCGGCGATTTCCACGACGGCGGTCGGGGCGCGGCACAGTTCGAGGATCGCGACGTGCTCGGACTGCATACCCGGCGCGGGCGCACACTCGCTGACCACCAAGGTGACCAGGTCGAAGGTGTCGGAGTCCGGCTTGCTGCGTCCTCCGGTCAGCGTGTAGAGCCGGTCGGGGTCGTCGTCGCGGCCTGGCCTGGTCACGACACGCCCGCTCCCGGAAAGCGCGGCGCGGCCGCCAAGTGCTCGCCGAGCTGTTCCACCAGCTCGCGCATGTTGTGGCCGACCAGACCGGCATCGGCGTCTTCGGCGGCGACGACCGCGATGTGCGCGCCCAGTCCGGCCTCGACGATGAACAGGATGCCCCCGTAGAACTCGGTCATCGACTGGCGGACCCCGGCCCGGCCGTCGCCGAATTCCACCGAGGCGCCGTGCGAGAGGCTCTGGATCCCCGCCGCGATGGCGGCGAGCTGGTCGGCCCCGTCCACGGTGAGATCGGGTGTGTGGCAGATCTTCAGCCCGTCGCTGGAGAGCAGGAGGGCATGCCTGGCGCGCGGCGTGCGGGTGAGCAGTTGTTCCAACAGCCAGCTCAACTGGGCGGTCTCGGAAGTCGTCATCGTTCGTTCTCCACGGAGACGGAAGGGGCGGAGGAGGTATCGGCGGCGCTGCCGGTCGCGGGCCTGGTCACCGCGCGCTGGAACGCGCCGAGCGAGTCCGGCCGTACCGCAGGGGGCGTCGGTACGGCAGGCTCCGGTGTGACGAGCCCGTCGGGGTGGACCGCGGCCAGCGTGCTCCCGCGACGCCGCTTGGGCAGCGCCGGGCTCGCGCCGGCGGGGGAGTGCTCGGCGGTGGACGGACGTACCGCGGCGGAGGGCGCAGGCTCCGGATCGGTGGGCGTGGGTTCCCGCGGCGCGGTGACGCGCTCCCGTGCGACGGGCAGCGTGCCGGTGGTGGTGGACGGCTGGGGCCGCTCCACCCGGGTGGTGAGATCGCGCGGAACCACCACGACCACGGCGGTGCCGCCGATGGCGGAGGGCCGGAAGGAGACGGTGAGCCCGTGTTTGCGCGCGAGATTGCCCACCACGGCGAGGCCGAGCCGGGTCCCGGTGAGCGAGGACAAGTCGGCGCCTGCGCCGCGGGCGTCCGGCCCGCCCGCCGCCACCGCTGCCTCGGCGCGGCGCAGCGCCGACTCGCTCATGACCAACCCGCTGTCCTCGATGGTGATGATGACGCCCGCGGGCACCTCGGCGGCGTAGACGTGCACCTCGGTGGTGGGCGGGGAGAAGTTGCAGGCGTTGTCGAGCAGCTCCGCCAGCGCGTGCATGACGCCCTCCGCGGCGTGCCCGGAGACCGCGATGTCGGCGATCGCGCGCAACCGCACGCGCTGATAGCCCGCGACGCGTCCCATCGCGCCGCGCAGAATCGATTCCATCGCAATGGGTTTGGCCCACCGGCGGCCGGATCGCGCGCCGCTGAGCACAGCGATGCTGTCGGCCAGCCTGCCCGCCTGGGCGGTGCGGTGATCGAGCTGCAGCAGATCGGCGAGCACGGTGGGATCGCCGTGGCGGTGTTCCATCTCGCGCAGCTCCGCCAGCATGCTGGTGGTCATCGCCTGCATGCGGCCCGCCGCGCCGGCGAAGGCCGCCATGGCGGCGGTGCGCCGGTTCTCGCTGCTCTCGGCGCGCGCTTCGTACTCGGCGACGGCCTCGGTCGCCGCGGTGACCTCGGCTCGGGCGCCCGCGGCGGCGAGCGCGCCGTCGTCCCGGGCCCGGTCCGCCGAGTGCCGGGCAAACCGGGCTTGCCTGCGGAAGTGGACCGCCGCGGTCACCGCTGCGCATAAGGCGGCGGCCGCGGCGGTGGCGCCGGCCGCGAGCGTAATGCGGAATTCCGCGGGTGCGTAGTACACCGCCGCCGTGACGACGGCCGCGCTCGCGACCACGCAGGCCGACAATGTCAGGTAAGGCGTTTTCGGCCCGTGAACGGCGTCTTGGACGGGCTCACAAGCCGCCCGAGGCAACAACTCTGACATTCCGTACTTTCGCACTCGCGCTCACCGCCGGGGAAATGGCATCACTGCCCCTCTGCGTGCCCCATCCACCCCAAATACGCAGACCGACAAGCAGTTTCGAATCTCGCGGCCCGAGCATAGCGGGCGGGTCGGTGCGGCGCCACTCGACGGATTTCGAGGGAACGGGGAACCGGTGCATTTTCCCTGGTCGGGGTCGATGCTCGGATTAAGCTGGTGGCGGCCGAAAAGTGGGCCACGACAGCGCGGGCGGTGAAAGAATTGCCGAATTACTGTTTGCCTGGAATTCACTATCGGCGGGCCGGGCATCGTGGGGGCCGCAGTATTCCGAGGCGGTATTCGAAATTTGGATTATCGGCGCACCGGGGTGGTCACGGCGGTGTGTGGTGAGCGCCGGGGGCGGTGTGGCCGGCCCGCCGGACTTCCCTGGCCGGGGGCCGAAACCGAGCCGCTGTCGTGTTCGATCAGAGTTGTGCGGTCTGCTCGCACGGAGGCAGGCCGTCGGCCTGGCGGAGCACTTCGGCGACGGACTCCAGGTACAACAGCGTCCGCAGCGACACGCCGTTCACGGCCTGGCCCAGGCGGCGCAGGGCCGAATTGTCCAGGTGTGCGATGACTTCGGCGTCGTCGGCCCGGTCCGGACCGGGATCGAAGACGAAATAGCTGGGGTCCAGCCCGAACACGTGAGCCAGCCCGGCGCGGGCCTGCTCCGGCAGCGCGGTGAGTTGTCCGCGCCGGACTTTCGCCAGGTGACCTGGCTCCAAGTCGTACCCGGCCGCGGTCACCCAGGTCTCGACCGTATCGTCGGCGAGCGGGCGCCCGTGCGCACGCTCCCACATCTCGAACGCTAGGTTCAGCCGAGCAGTGATATCGATGTCCACGACCGCCTCCACTTTTTGGCTTATACAGCCTCTTGACGGGTCACGCATTGACTCGACCGTAGCGTGGGAGTAGTCGAACGCCGTGATTTCACGGCAAATGTCCGGTTGCATAGGGGAGGTAACCGACCGGATCCCCGATTCGCGGGGAGGACGATGTCGAGGAGATGGGTGTGCGACTGAATTCCGAGGAGGCCCGCAAACGATTCGCGAGCAGTCCGGTCGCGCGGTTGGCGACCGTTTCGGCGCGGTCGCGCCCCCACCTGGTACCCATCGTGTTCGCCGTGGCCGGCGAGATCGTCTACACCAGCGTCGACGCGAAGCCGAAGACGACCACCGCGCTGCGCCGTCTGGACAACATCGCGGCGAACCCGGCGGTCGCCGTGCTCGTCGACAGCTACGACGACGACTGGACCCGGTTGTGGTGGGCCCGCGCGGACGGCGCGGCTCGCCTAGCCCACGGCGCCGAAGCGGAAGCGGCGATCCGCCGATTGACCGCGCGCTACCCCCAGTACGAGCGACAGCCGCCACCGGGACCGGTGATCGCCATCGAAGTGGCGCGCTGGTCTGGATGGTCCGCGACCTGAGCGGGCCGCGCCGGTTCCGGTACAGTCCGATTCGCCGCTTCCCGCCGCGGGAGACGGCGAGCCGGACCACCCGTCGAGTCGATCGTGAGGATCGCATGCCCTCGAATTTCGCGCTGAAAACCATGAATACGGTGCATCGCGCCCTCCTGAAACTCAGCTTCGGGAAGCTGGGCAACGATTTCTCCGGCATGCCGTCGCTCGAACTCACGACCACCGGCCGCAAATCCGGGCGACCACACGCGGTGATGCTCACGGCGCCGATCGTCGACGGCGACACCTATGTCGTCGTCGCCTCGCGCGGGGGCGACCCCGTCCACCCGGCGTGGTTCCTGAATCTGCGCGACGATCCGGATGTCGTCGTGTCGGTGCGGAGCGGGCCGAAGACGCCGATGACGGCTCGGGTGGCCACGCCGGAAGAGCGGGCGCAACTGTGGCCCCGGGTCACCGCCGCGCAGTCGGTGTACGCCGGGTACCAGACGAAGACCACGCGCGAGATCCCGCTTGTCCTGCTGACGCCGAAGCGGTGAGCCCCGCGCCTGCCCGGCGGTGAGGGTCAGGCCCGATAGTCGCGCAGCACCGGAACGAGGCATGCGGCCGCCGCGAGCGCGCCCACGCCGAACATCGCGGGATAGCCGAGGCCGAACGTGTCGCGCAGGAACGACAGCAGGGCCGGGGTGCCGAACCCCAGGTAGCTCGCCGAATAGAAAACGGCGGTCAGCCCGGCCAGGTCGTCCGGGCGGGCGATGCGCTCGATCTCTTGCAGCCCGGCCACCAGGCCGATGCCGTAACCGGCTCCGAGAACCACGGCGGCGGCCAGCGTCGCCCACAGGGTCAGCAGGCCTGCGGCCAGCGCGGCGAGTGTCATCCCGAGCGTCACCGCGATCAACGCCGCCGCGGCCGCGCGTGCGGTGCCGGGCCGGTCGAACCGGCGTACGACGGACTGGACGGCGAACCCGCAGCCCAGCGTGACGAGGCAGACCATGGCGGAGAACGCGATCGGCACCGCGCCGACCCGGGGCGCCATGAGCGCGGGCAGCACCGCGTACGCCGCCGCGGCGGAGGTGAACAACCACAGCGCGGCAGGCAGCGCCACCGTGCGGAAACGCCGGTGTCCCGCCACGGGAATTCGCAGGTCATCGCGGAGCCGACCCGGATTCCGCCGGAGGCGTACGGTTTCCGGCGCATGCCTGACCCACACGGTCGCGATCAGGCACAGTCCTACGTCGACCAGGTACGCGAGGGTGTGCGGCCATGGCGCCCATTGCGCCAGTACTCCGGCGCAGCAGGCGCCGAGCGCGAAGCCACCGGTGAGGCTCATCGCGGAGCGGCGCGCGCCCGTGCCCGCGGGCAGCGGCGGGCCGTGGGGCGGTTGCGTCAGCTCTTTGAGCCAGCTGCCGCCGACGGCCATCGCCAGCCCGAGCGCGATCCCGCACAACACCCGGCCGGCCGACATCAGCGGCACCGACGCGGACCCGAACGCGAGCAGCAGCGATCCGGTCGCGGCGATCAGCGGCGCGGGCCGGAGCAGGGCGCGGCGGCCGTGCCGATCCGACAGCGGCCCGCCGATCAGCAAGGCGGGGACGATGCCGAGCACGTAATAGAACAGCAGCAGATCGACGGTGGTGGCCGCCAGCCCGTCGTGCTTGTACATCACCAGCAGCGGGGTGAATTCGTTTCCGCCCCAGGCGATGGCGAACATCGCGGCGGCCACACCGCGCCAGCGTGCTGCGACGACCGGACCGGGTGGCGCGGTGACGGTGAGTGTCGCCGTCACCGGTCTCGTAGCTCCAGTTGGTGCACGCCGGAGAGGTGCTCGACCAGCGCGTCGGCGAATCCGTCGACGTCCGCCGCCGCCACCAGGTCGGCCAGCCGCACGTGCTGCTCGATGATCCGGGTGATGTCGACCGGGCCCCGGCGCAGCGCGACGCTGTTCATCCGGCGCTGGCGCTCGCGCAGCGAGTCGTAGAAGCCCGACAGCAGCGGATTGCCGCCGGCGAGGACGTAGGTGCGGTGGAAGTCGGTGTCGGCCAGCGCGAATGCGTCGAGATCCCCCGCGGCGGCCAGCTCACGCTGCCGTTCGATCGAGGAGCGCAACGCCGCGACCAACCCGGCGGTGTCGTTCGCGGTCGCGCTGCGCACCGCCGCGGTCTCGACCACGTAGCGGGCCTGTGCGACGTGCTCGGCCTCGGCCGGCGGGATCGGCACCACCAGCGCTCCGCGCTTCGGGTAGAGCTTCATCCAGCCTTCGGCCTCCAGCCGCAGGAACGCCTCGCGCACCGGTGTGCGGGAGGTGCCCAGGCTTGCGGCGATCTCCCCCTCGCTGATCAGCTCCCCTCCGGCCAGCGCGCCGGAGAGGATCCGCTCCTTCACGGCACGATAGGCCTGTTCAGCCGATGAATACGTCTTAGACACAAGTTGTATCCTACGACTGGTTCGCGGCAAGGTTGCGGCAGGGTCGGCCGGGGTCGGTGACACCCGCTGCCGGAGCGACGCGCGCGCGATACCCACCTATATCCCGCCCGGCTTCCGGTCGCGCCGAGACCGGCCCGAGCGGATCTATCCGGCTTGATGGATTACCGGGCGAGGCTGCGGACGCACCTGCTCGAGCTGTGCGGCGATCGGGAGAATCCTCGTCTCTCCGTTCGTGGGACCGACCAGCTGAACCGCCAAGGGCAGCCCGTCGTCGCCGACACCGGCGGGCACCGAGGCGGCGGGATGGCCGGTGACGTTCCAGATCGCGGTGTAGGCGACCATCGGAACGGACGCGAGCTGCGCGCGCACCGTGTTCGCCCCGTCGAGCACGCCGAGCAGCGGCGGGCGGATCGCGATGGTGGGCGTCAACAGCAGATCGCACTCGGTGAAGATCCGATCGGCCTTGCGCCGCACCGCCTCTCCGCGCCGGATCGCCCATTCGACCACCGGCCTGCGCGCCCAGGCGCCGACCGCGATCGTCTGCTTGGTGCGGCGTTCCAGCAGTTCCGGATGGTCCACCTCGGCCAATTCGGCGCGCACGCCGCCGAAGAACTGCGGGAAGAAGGCGTGCGTGGAATCCGGATAGTGCAGGTCGATCTCCGCCACCGTGTGGCCCAGTTCGGCGAGCAGGATCGCGGTGTCGCGAACGGCGCGCACATGCTGCGGATCCGGTCGCACCGCCGGAATCGGCGATTTGACGCTGTAGCCGATGCGCAACGGCCGAGCCGGTCCGCGCGCCGCCGCTTCGAACGAACTCGACGGTTCCGTCGCCCGGAACCGGTCGGTGCGGGTACTGCCGCGGATCACGTCGTAGAGGACGGCCGAGTCCAGCACCCCGCGGGTCAGCGGCCCGGCGACACCCAGCGCCCACCACAGGTGCTCGTTCGGGGAAAGCGGCACTCGCCCGCGTTGCGGCTTGAGACCGAACAATCCGCAGCAGGCTGCCGGGATCCGGATCGACCCACCCCCGTCGCCGCCGAGCGCGGCGGGCACCAGCCCGGCCGCCACCGCGGCGGCGGACCCGCCGCTGGATCCACCCGCGGAGCGGCTCGGGTCCCACGGATTGCGAGCCATGCCGAACGTGCTGGACTCGGTGAAGGGCCACTGCCCGAATTCCGGCATCGAGGTCTTGCCGACGATGATCGCCCCGGCCGTGCGCAGCCTGCGCACCGCCTCGGCGTCCGTCACGGCGGGCGTGGCGTTCGCCCTGGTGCCGAAGCTGGTCACCACGCCGGCGACGTCGAATTCGTCCTTCACCGCGACCGGCACCCCGTGCAGCGGGCCGAGCGTGCCGCCCGCCGCGCGTTCCCGGTCCCGCTCGACGGCCTCGGCTCTGGCCTCCTCCCGCAGGACGTGGGTGAAGGCGCCGAGGTCCGCGGCGGCATCGATCCCGTCGAGCGTCGCCTCGACCAACTCCTCCGCCGACAGCGCCCCCTGGGCCAGCAGCTCGCGCTGTTCGAGCACACCCGACGAAACGACCTCTTGCAGATCCATCCGCTCGCGCTCCTTCCGGGCTCGACGCCGATGCCGACATTCCCGACCGTATGCAGTCGAGCAACCATTCCGCAATGGATACCGCTTGCGAACCTCTCCAGTGGATCGGCGTTCAGGAGGACGCGGAACCCTCGGCCGTGGCGCGGCGGCCGCGCTCGAGCTCGGAATGGGTGCGCGAGTAGCCGAAGTAGACCAGCAGACCGGCCACCAGCCAGATCACGAACCGCGCCCACGTCTCCCAGGGCAGCGACCAGATCAGGTACAGCGAGAACCCGATGCCGATCAGCGGCACGACCGGCATGAACGGCAGGCGGAACTCGCGCGGGTGGTCGGGGCGGGTGCGCCGCAGCACGATCACGGCCACGGACACCACGATGAACGCCATCAGGATGCCGATATTGGTCAGCTCGGCGACCACGGTGATGTCCAGCAACCCGGCCATCAGCGCCGAGCCGATGCCGACGATCCAGGTCACCCGGGTGGGCACCTTGCGGACCGGATGGGTCTTGGCGAACCACGCGGGCAACAGCCCGTCGCGGCTCATGGCGAACCAGACCCGGGTGACGCCGAGCATGAAGGTGAGCACCACGGTGACGATGCCGACGATGGCGCCGACCGCGATGATGTTCGCCACGCCCGGCTGCCCGACCGACTCGAACGCGGTGGAGAACCCGCTGGTCGGACTGATCTCGGTGTACTTCTGCATCCCGGTCAGCACCAGGGTGGCCAGCACGTAGAGCACCATGGCGATGGCCAGCGAATAGATGATCGCCTTCGGCAGGTGTTTCTTGCCCTCGGTGGACTCCTCGGCGGCGGTGCTCATCGCGTCGTAACCGAACACGGCGAAGAAGACGGTGGCCGCGCCCGTCCACACCGCGGCCGTGCCGAACGGGAAGTACGGGGTGTAGTTCGAGCTGTCGATGTGGAACACGCCGAGCACGATGATCAGCACGACCAGCGCTACCTTGATACCGACCGCGACGGTCTCGAACCGGCCGACGCTGCGGATGCCGCGCGAGAGCAACCACGCCGTGCCGAGGCAGAACAGCATGGCGAAAACGTCGACGACGTGCCCCTCGCCGGTTCCCGCGGCGCCCAGCATCCATTCCGGGAGCGTGATGTCGACCTGTTCCAGCAGGAACTTGAAGTACCCGGAGACCCCGATGGCCACCACCGCCGCGACCGCGACGTACTCCAGCAGCAGATCCCAGCCGATGAACCAGCCCGCGAGCTCGCCGAGCGACACGTACCCGTAGGTGTAGGCGGACCCGGCCTTGGGCACCATCCCGGCGAACTCGGCGTAGCACAGCGCGGCCGCGGCGCTGGCCACGCCCGCGATGAGGAACGAGATCAACACCGCAGGCCCGGTGACCGAGTGCGCCACCGCGCCGGCGAGGGTGAAGATGCCCGCGCCGATGATCCCGCCGACGCCGATAGCGGTGAGCTGCCACAATCCGAGCGACCGCGACAGTTGCTCGTCGGCCGCGGCTTCGTCCTCGACCTCGCCGAGCGGCTTGCGGCGCGTCATCTGGGCGCGTAGTTGCGCGAGGGACATGCGACTCCTGTGTTTGTTTTTCCGGCGCCTACGGCAGATGCGCGGTCTCGCTTCGCTCGAAACCGTATGTTCCGCCAGTATGGTCGCGTGGCATCGCAAGTCGCGGCGAAAGCGTGCCAGTGCTGGTGATCCGGTTCAGGTGTGCGGCCCCCCGGCCGGAAGTCCACCTCCGGCGGCCGACCGCTGGAGGCACGGCCACGTCGCAGGCGTCTGTGGTCACTTCGCGACTGGATCCGCTTTCCCGGACCGGCAGCGCTCAGCGGTCGCGGCCGAAGGAGCGCAGGAAGAAGGCGATGTTGGCCGGGCGCTCGGCCAACCTGCGCATGAAATAGCCGTACCACTGGTCTCCGTAGGGCACGTAGACCCGCAGCGCGTGGCCCGCTCCGGCCAGGCGCCGCTGTTCGGCGTCGCGGATGCCGTGCAGCATCTGGAACTCGAAATCGCCGGATTTGCGGCCGCTTTCCCCCACGTGGCGCAGCGCCGCATCGATCAGCGCCGGGTCGTGCGTGGCGATCATCGGGTAGCCCTTGCCCTCCATCAACACCCGCAGGCAGCGCAGATAGGACTCGTCCACCGCGGAGCGGCTCTGGTAGGCCACCGACGCGGGTTCGCGATAGGCCCCCTTGCACAACCGGATCCGTGATCCGGGGCCTGCGAAAGTCCGGCAGTCCTCCTCGGTGCGCTTCAGATAAGCCTGCAGGACGGTGCCCAGCCACGGGAAGTCCATCCGCAGCTCGCGCACGATCGACAGCGTCGAGTCGGTGGTCGTGTGGTTCTCGGCGTCCACGGTCACCCAGATCCCGGCCGCCTTCGCCGCCGTGCAGATCTCGTAGGCGTGTTCGCGGGCGATGGCGTACCCGTTCTGCGGAAGCGACTGGCCCAAAGCGGAGAGTTTGAGCGACAGTTCCAGCCGCGGCACCGAGGTCTCGTCCGCGGCGCCCAGCTCGGCCAGCGCCGACAGCAACCGCAAATAGTGCGCCACGGTTCCGCGGGCATGGTCGAGATCGGTGGTGTCCTCGCCGAGATAGTCGATGGTCACGCAGCGGCCGGAGCCGAGCAATGCCGAGGCCGTGGCGACCGCGTCGCTCTCGGTCTCACCCGCGACGAACCGGTCGACCAGCTTCTTCGTGGTGGCGGCTCGGGTGATCGCGCGCTCCACGCGTGGGGAACGGGAGGCCGCGAGCAGGGCGGGCCGCAGCAGTCCGGAGAAGGCCATCACAACTCCTGGTGCGGGTAGCGGTGGTCGGTCGCGGGAACGAACGTTTCCTTGATCGTGCGAGCGGAGGTCCAGCGCAGCAGGTTCTGTGCCGAGCCTGCCTTGTCGTTGGTGCCGGACGCGCGCGACCCGCCGAACGGTTGCTGGCCGACGACCGCGCCGGTGGGTTTGTCGTTGACGTAGAGGTTGCCCGCCGCGAAGCGCAACCGTTCGAGGGCTGTGCCGATCGCGGCGCGGTCCCGGGCGATGACCGCACCGGTCAAGCCGTAGGGCGAGCCCCGGTCGATGAGGTCGAGTGTGGATTCGAACGAGCCGCGGGCGGAATCGTCGTAGACGTGCACGGCCAGGATCGGTCCGAAGTACTCGGTGCGGAATACCTCGTCACCCGGGTCGTCGCCGAGCAGGACGGTGGGCTCGACGAAGTAGCCGACGCTGTCGTCGGCGTGACCACCCGTGGCGATGGTCAAGCCGGGGGTGGCCTTGGCGCGCGTGAGTGCGTCCGCGTTCTTTGCGAAGGCCCGCCGATCGATGAGCGCTCCGCCGAAGTGTCCGAAGTCGGTGACGTCGCCGTAGCTGAGCGCGGCCACCCGGTCGACGAAATCGCGGCCCATCCGGTTCCAGACCGATCGCGGGAGGAATGCGCGTGAGGCGGCGGAGCACTTCTGGCCTTGGTAGTCGAACGCGCCGCGGATCAGGGCCGTGCTCAGCACCTCGGGATCGGCGGAGCTGTGCGCCACGACGAAGTCCTTGCCCCCGGTCTCGCCGACCAGACGCGGGTAGGCGTCGTAGTGGTCGAGGTTCGCCGCGACGGTGCGCCAGAGGTGCCGGAAGGTCGCGGTGGAGCCGGTGAAGTGAATGCCCGCGAGCCGGTGATCGGCCAGCGCCAGCTGCGATACCTCGGGGCCCGCGCCGTGCACCATGTTGATCACGCCGGGCGGCAGCCCCGCCGCCTCCAGCAGTCGCATCGTCCAGTACGCCGCCACCGACTGTGTGACGGCCGGTTTCCACACGACGGTGTTGCCCATCAGCGCGGGCGCGGTGGGCAGGTTGCCCGCGATGGCGGAGAAGTTGAACGGCGTGATCGCGTAGACGAATCCTTCGAGCGGGCGGTAGTCCATCCGATTCCACACCCCGGGCGCCGAGAGCGGCTGGTCGGCGAGGATCCGGCGCGCGAAGTGCACATTGAACCGCCAGAAGTCCACCAGCTCGCACGGGGTGTCGATCTCGGCCTGGTAGGCGGTTTTGGACTGACCCAACATCGTTGCGGCCGCGATCGTTTCGCGCCAGGGACCGGCCAGCAGGTCGGCCGCGCGCAAGAAGATCGCGGCGCGCTCGGCGAAGGGCAGCGCCCGCCAGCCCGGCGCCGCGGCGGTCGCCGCCGCGATGGCGTCGCGCACCTCGCCCGGTCCGGCCGTGGTGAGCGTGCCCAGCACGGCGGCGTGCCGGTGCGGCTGCACCACCGCGATGCGCTCGCCGGAGCCGTGGCGGTGCGCACCGCCGATGACGTGGGTGACCTCGGTCGGTGTCGCGGCCAGCTCGGCCAGCTTCACCCGTAGGCGCTCGCGTTCCGCCGTGCCCGGCGCGAAGCTGCCCACCGGTTCGTTGACCGGTGGGGGCGGCGACACGACGGCATCCATGAGACCTCCTGCGTCTGGATGATTTTTCGGTAGATGGAAGTCAACACCGGAAAACTGCCCGGAGAATGGGTCGATCGGACAAAGATGGGGCAAGTGCGTTGTCGACTTGGCCGAAGGACGGGATCGTGGGCGGGGATGCTGATCAGGGCGCCGCGGAGATCGACCTGTTCGCGCTGGCGCAGATGATCGCGGACGACGCGCGCGGGATGGTGTCGATCGAGGACTCGCAGTCGCATGTGCTCGCGTACTCGGCGTCCGACGAGAACGCCGACGAGTTGCGCGTGCGCTCGATTCTGGGCCGGGAGGGCCCGCGCGAGTATCTGAGTCTGCTGCGGCAGTGGGGCGTGTTCGATCGGCTGCGTAACACCGACGAGGTCGTCGACGTGCCCGCGCACGACGAGCTGAACATCAAGCGCAGGTTGGTGATCGGCGTCCGTCGTCCCGCGGACCTGCGGGCGCGCGGCCCGCAGATGCTCGGCGCGATCTGGCTGCAGCAGGGCGATCGGCCGTTCGCCCCGGACGCCGCCGAGATCCTGTGCGGCGCGGCGGCCATCGCGGCACGCCTGATCTCCCGCAACCTCGACGCACCCACCACCGAGGCGCTGCTGATCCGGCGGCTGTTCGGCGCGGGCGGATCGGCGATCGACGCGGCGGCGGTCGCCGACGCGCTGCACCTACCGTCGACCGGTCCGGCGGCGGTGATCGGGTTCGCGCTCGTAGCGGGCGAGCGGGCGGCGGGCGCCGAGGCGGCCGCCATAGGCGGCGTTCTGCGATTGCGGGCCGGAGCTTTTCGCGGTGACTCCGTGACCACCACGCTCGGTGACCGCGTCTATGTGCTGCTGCCCGGTTACCGCTCCCCGCAGGCGGTGACGGTGTGGACGCGCCAGCTGATCGAGCAGTTCGAGGCCCAGCGCTCGCTGTCGCTGCGGGCGGCGATCGCCTGTCCGGTACCCGATCTCGGCCGGGTGGCCGTTGCGCGCTCGGAAGTCGATCGGGTCCTGGATCGCAGCGGCGCGGCCACGCCCGCGAGCCGGGTGACCACCCTGGCCGAGGCGCGGACCGCGGTACTGCTCGGTGAGGTGCTCGATCTCGTCGGATCGCGGCCGGAACTGCGCGATCCGCGGCTGCGCGCGCTGTTCGACTACGACCGCAAGCATTCCGCGAGCCTGCGCGACAGTGTCGAGACCTATCTGCGCGAACACGGCGACGTGCGCGCCGCCGCCGCGGTGCTGTGCGTGCACCCGAACACGCTGCGCTACCGCCTTCGCCGCGTCGAGGAGGTCCTCGGTATGAACCTCGACGATCCCGCCGACCGTCTGCTACTGGAGATCCAGCTCGCCCTGCACCGCCGCCCGCGGCCACCCGGGCCGGGAGCATGACGGCGGTGCGGCCGGGTCGGCGAACAACGCGGCCACCTCGGCCTCGGCAACGGCTTCGACGTGGTCGGCCGGAACAAGCCGGGAACGGTGCGCACTTCGGTCAGCGCGAACTCGACCATCCGCACGGGCTGCGGCACGCCGGGGAAGGTGATCTCGGTAGTCCGCACGGGAATATCGGTTCGCCCTGTGCCGCCGGTGAAGACGACGCCGCAAAGACGCTTCCCGACATCACGGCGTCGTCCGGCTCTGGCCGCGTCATCAGGCCGGGGACCTGCGCCGACGCGAATCGGCGGTTGACCGGCCCGCTGCGCGATACGCCTGCCGCGGGGATCGGCCGCGGCCTACAGTTGAGCGCAGGAACCCGGGTCACGGCCCCGGGAAGGCGTTCGGCTCGGTCCGCGCCGGACACTCTCCGGGTCCCCGTCACGGAGGACGAGATGACGACGCGACGTCAGACGCTCGAGGTGGGGTCGCGATTCGGGCCGTATCGCCTGGATCGCCTGATCGGTCGTGGCGGCATGGGGGAAGTGTTCGAGGCCTACGACACCGTCAAGGACCGCACCATCGCCCTGAAGGTGCTGCCCGAGCGGCTGCACGACGACCCGGTGTTCCGCGAACGGTTCCGGCGCGAATCGCATGTCGCGGCGCGTTTGCAGGAACCGCACATCATCCCTATCCACGATTACGGCGAGATCGACGGCCGGCTCTTCATCGATATGCGCCTGGTCGGTGGCGACAGCCTGCGCGCGCTGCTGACCGCGCGGGCGCCGCTGGAGCCGGAGCGGGCGGTCGCGATCATCCGGCAGGTCGCCGCGGCACTGGACGCCGCGCACGCCGACGGGTTGGTGCACCGCGATATCAAGCCGGACAACATCCTGCTCACCCCGGACGGCTTCGCCTACCTGGTGGACTTCGGGATCGCGCAGTCGGCCACGGGGGAGAGCCTCACCAGCACCGGTTCGGCGATCGGATCGTTCCACTACATGGCGCCGGAGCGGTTCCACTCCCGCGCCGTGACCCCTGCCGCCGACGTCTATGCCCTGACCTGCGTGCTGTACGAATGCCTCACCGGATCGCGGCCGTTCCCGAAGGACACCGAAGCACAGATCATCTCCGCGCACCTGTTCGAGCCGCCGCCGCGGCCGCACGAGTGCCGTCCCGGACTGCCCGCCCGATTGGACGAGGTGATCGCGCGCGGCATGGCCAAGGACCCGCAGGCCCGGTACGCCACGGCAGGGGAGCTCGGCGCGGCCGCGCAGGCGGCGGTCGCCTCGAGCCGCTCGCCGGAGACGCCGACGGAACCGGAGGACAAGGGTCCGCCGACCACTGGGGGTCCGCCACCGGACCGATCGGGTGCGACGACCGGGCCGGGCCGCCGGGACGGCGGACGACCCCGCCGCCGACGGCTGCTCCGTGTGCTCGCCTTGCTCGGCGTGGTCCTTCTGGCCGCCGCGCTCGGCTTGCTCGGCTGGGAGTCCACCCGGCCCACCACCGGCGCCGCGGTTCCCGATGCGAGCGCTCCACACGGCCCGGACATCGACCTGCTGTCCCTGGTGGGCCCATCTGGTTACAAACGCGCCAACTGTGTGCACGAGAACCCCGCTGCACCGACCGTGGCCGTGGTGTTCTGCGCCGCGAATCCGGCCGCGAGCGATCCCGCCGCGCGGTTCCTGCGGTTTCGCACCGTCGACCAGATGCGCGGCTACATCTCCTCCTTGCTGACCGGTCTGCAAGGACGGAATTGCCCTGGAGACCCGCCGGGGCAGGATGGACCGATGCTGCGCGACGGCGCGGAAGTCGGCCGCAAGTCGTGTTTCCTCAGCAAGGCGGACGATCCCGCCGCGCCGCGCCCGGCGCTGCTGGTGACGGACGAGCAGGCGTTGGCCGCCGCGGTGTACCTCTGGGATCCGGCCGACCAGCCGTACCGCGATTATGTGGCCGCGCGCAACGGTTTCGGGTTCCGTACTCCCGAGACGGCTCGGGATCCGGACTCTTTCACCCCGGCGGATCACGCGGTGCTCAACCACCTGGCCGGTGATTTCGGTCCGGCCAATTGCCGCCACGCCGACCCGCCGCCCGGTCCGGTGGACGCGGTGCTGGCCTGCGGCACGAAGGCCGGGTTTCCGGCGGCGGAGTTCTTCGGCTTCCCGGACCAGGAGTCCGCGATGTACCTGTACGAGGCGAACCGCGGACAGTTCTCGGGGCATGTGTGCGGCAGCGGCGACCCGGGCGACGACGCCTGGCGACAGAACGGCAACGTCCTCGGCCGCTTCTTCTGCTATCCGAGCACCGATCCCGCGCTGGGACCGAGCTGCCTGTTCGTGGTCCACCAGAAGTTCGCGATCGCCGGGCATTTCTGTACGCTGCGCGCCGATCACCCGGACCAGGGACCGAAGAGCGAAGCCGACCTGACGGCGTGGTTCCGCCAGTACTTCGGCTAGCACGAAGATTCCGCTGCCCCGGCGCGTCCGTCGATGCGAGTCGGCTCGTCGTCAGAGGCAACCGCCCAGCGGCGCAGCGCCTCTCGGCCTCCGCGGCCCGCCTGACGATCCGTGACCACCTTGCCGATGAGCGGCAGATGAAATGTCTCTATCGGCCGCGTTCTGCGCGACCTCGCCGCACGTCTGGTTCGCCGAGCACTTCTTCGAGCTGATCGCCGGAACTCACCCGTCGCACAGGTACTCCGGCGAGGAGTAGTCGCCGTCTTCGGGATGTCCGGGCCATAGCTCATCTCCGAGTGGAACGCTCGACTCGTCCGTGGCATCTAGACAATAAATACGGTCGAACGTATAGTTAAATCGTGGGTAGTGGTTGGATGATGGACCTGGCGACGAATCTCGCGGTGGTCAAAAGCAGGCAGGACGTGACTGCGGCGTTGCGGCTCATGCACGGCGAAATGGTCTTGGAAGCGCCTGCGTTCGGGACGGTGGCGCGCGGGCTGGACGCGAACGCGGCGGCGTTACGAAGCTTCTTCGCCTCGTTTCCGGACTACGACGTCCAGCTGGGCGGGCACGCCACCGAGCGGGAGACGCTGGTCTGCTGGGGCACGGTGCGAATGACCATGACCGGCGACAGATTCGGCGTCGAGCCGAACGGCAGGCGGGCCGAGCTGCCGGTGTTCCTGCGCTTCGCGTTCGCCGACGGGCTGATCGCAGGAGAGTACTTCCATTTCGACCTGTCGGAGCTGTGCGCCCAATCGGGCGTCTCCACCGACGCGGTACGGCTGACACTGTTCGGAGGGAGATGACGTGGACGCACGGGTCCAGGACATCGCCGGGATCGAGACCAGGCAGCTGTTCGACGTCGTGGTGGATCTGGCGCCGCCGCTGAACATCGGACAGGGCCGGGTGCTGTTCGGTGCGGTAGGCGGATCCTTCGAAGGTCCGAAGCTGCGCGGCGCGGTGCTGCCGGGCGGCGGCGATTGGGCGACGTTCCGGCGGGACGGGAGCATGACGCTCGATGTCCGGCTGACCTTGCGCACCGACGACGACGCCTTGGTGCAGATGACCTACGGCGGACGGTGGGCCATACCGGAACCGGTGCGCGAGCGGATGGGGAATCCGGCCACGCGACATCTCGTCGATCCCGGGAGCTACTACTTCCGCACCACCCCGGTGTTCGAAACCGGCGCTCGAAACTATCGATGGCTCAACGATGTAGTATGCGTCGGCTCGGGATATCCCGTCGAGGGCGGCATTGCCTACCGAGTGTTCGAGGTCGTCTGACCCGGGAACCCGCCGGTCGGCGACGGTCGGCTCGACGGGATGGTGTGTGCGCCCTGAGATCCGATCCGCTGAACGGCCGCGCGTGGTCCTCGGATAACGGCTCAGAACCGTAGCTCGCGAACGGCGTCGAGGTCGATGCCGTGCCGTGCGTAGATCTTGATCGTGTTCTCGCCGGTGAGATCGGCCTCGGTGTAGCCGAGGAGTCCGGCGATCCGGATCACCTCGTCCTTGGTCGCGGCTTCGATTTCCAGGTACGGCGGAATCCGCGGCCAGGTGTCGAGCTCGAGTTGGGCGCCGTCGAGGACGAAACTGACTCGTTTGGTCTCCTGGTAGGACTTCGCGGTGAAGCCCAGCGTCTCGAGCAGGGCATTGGTGGCGGTGAAGTCGGCGACGCCTACCTCCACTTCATGGGTGCCGTCGATGGCGTCGCTGACGATGTGCTTGACGGCGAGCGTGGTCCCGTCCCCGTTGTCCCGCAGTCTGATCCACTTCGACGCATCGCCCGGCGTGACGTCGTAGACATAGCGGCGCATGAACCGCTCTCTCACCTTCCGCCCGCCCTTGTCCACGATGTGCTGTCCGATCACATCCGGGTCGATGTCGAGAATCTTGGCTTCGTGCTCGATAGGCACTACTGACTCCTGTCCGGGTCCGCTGGGCCGACGATGTCCGGCGCGCCGGATGACGAGCCGCTCACCGGAGCCTAGGACGAGCGGACGCCGACGGCCGCCGCCGCCCGGCCCGGTGCGGCATGCGATTCCGGATCCGGACCTCGCTCAGTTCAATCCCGAAGTCGTTGCCTGGCGAGGAGGAACGCAACGAACTCGCGTGCGTGCCGGAGGTTTTCGGGATCCAACTGTCGGAGTTCGTCCTGCAGATCCGACAGGTCGTTGCCCGCGGGTCGTTCGAGCGACGACTCGGGGTCTGCGGTGTCGACGAAGTAAGCGGCAGGCACCTCGAGGGCCGCTGCGATCGAGCGCACAGCGGCCAGCGATGGGTTCTTACGACGGCCGTCCAGAAGCTGATACAGATACGGCTCCGACACCGGAGCGCCTGCCGCTCTCGTCCGTCGCGACAGTTCCTTCACGGTGATCCGCGCCTCGGGGTCGGTGGCCGACTGATCGAGGAGCACTCTCAGTCGCTCAGCGAAACCGGTTCTCTCCGTCGGATATTCGTTGACCGGCATGTCATGTCCATTCTTGCGCAGGGCCTGTGGTTCCCGAGGCGTGGGCGCATCGGTCGGAGTTCGACAGCGGAAGTGTTCGCCGCGGGTCGAATCCTAGGCGAGCGTGCTCAGGGGTACCCGAATCGATATCCGGTCCTGCAACGTCGGGGGTTCCCAATCGGCACTATATGCTATAGCATATGAAAGGTCATGCTATCGAATAGCAGCGGGGGGCGGCAGAAGATCTGCAGCATGACGTAGCCAATGCCCACTCACGGACCCGTGCCGTGTGTCACCGCTGCGGTAGACGCAAGAGGGGGGTGAAATCATGCCCGCACACAACAACCTCAGCCGCCTGTCCGCCGATGTCGATCTTCTCGACGAGCTCCAGGTGGAGACCCTGACCAGCGACGCCGCGCCGCACGGCAGCCAGCCGGTCGCCTCGGTCGATGGAAACACCGGTGGCGGCTGCAGCTCGTAAGAGCAGCCGACATCGAAGCCCGGTCCCGCTTCGTGAAGCGGGACCGGGTCTGCCGGCTCGCTACTTCTTCGTCACGGCACCGAGTACGAATTCCATCTGAGCGATGAGGACTGGGCGATCATGTCTTTCCAGCTGCGCGAACAGCCTTCGAGGTCCATTGGAGGCGCGGCCGCGGCGCTTCGCCCTTCGGCGATCGCCAGGATCGCGGCATTGCCTGCCGAGGCGCTCACCGGCCTCCGCTCGAACACCACCTACGCTGCACTCGCGAAGGTTCACAGCTTGCGGAAGGCACTCACCGACCGAGGTGTGGTGCTCAGCGACCAGCTGTACGAGGTCATCGGTGTACTGCCCCCGAGCGACATTCGTCGTCGGCGGCTCATCGGCCTGCGACGGACGATCCACAATCAGCGCCGCCTCAGCGGGGACGAATGGAATCCGGAGCTTCGCACTGCCATTCCGGCGCGACTGGCGGCCGAGGTCGAGCTCTGGCAGCAAACACTCGATGACCTGCACGACGCCCTCTCGAACCTGGAAAACACCGTCGCGGCTGAGCGGGAGCGGCTGAGCGGGAGCGGCTGAGCACGGTGCTTGCTCGACTGGCCGGCTACGACTGTGTTCGCCGCGGTATCGCGGCCAGCAGCGAGCCCCTTGCCGACGAGGTCGAACTCTGGCTCACCAGAGGCATCGCGCCCAAACGCCGCAAAGTGGAACGCATTTGCAAATTCGTCGTCCGCGCGGCGACGAAAACGACACTCTACAGTGCTTTCACCATTGCGGCTGAGGTCGATTGGACCGGCGACGCCACAGCATCTCCGGTCCGGAATCTCACGCCGGACTTCGTCGTCGACCTGGAAGCCCGGCTGATCGGCTCGATCGCCGCAAGAGTGGCGGAGCATCCGCGGGTCAGGCCGCACCTGACTGTGCGGGTCAACCCCACAGCGACCCGGGTCGGCGAGCACATCCTCCTTGTCACGCAGCGGGAGGCGGTCGCCTCCGTTCGGGTGACTCCGCTGGTGGACGCCGTGATCTCCGAACTCGGGGCGGCACGCACCGCACGTCCGCTCGACGCAGCAGTGCGGGATATGTCGAACCGTCTCGGCATCGACCGCTCCGACGCAGCCGCTCTGTTCGGCAAGCTCATCCATGCCGATGTGCTGGTACTGGACGGTCCGGCAGCCGATACCACGGTGGACCCGGTCACGGCTCTGTCGTCGTGGTTGTCGGTACATCATCCCACTTGGGCTGTGACCGCTGACTTGCAAGCGCTGGCACGGCTGCTCGCCAGTCCGCCGCCCTCGGGTGACGTGTCCGGTCACCGGCGCTGGTCACGCCGAACCACCCAGTATGTCGAGGGCATCCGCAACCGGCTGCACCTTCCGCCGATCGAGCCGGCGCTCACCGCGTCTCCGGTGCACGAAACAGCGGTGCTCGCAACGGCCGTACCGGCATCGTCAGCGGAGTGGGACGAACCGCTGCAAGATCTTCAAGCGGTGAACCGCGTTGTCACCGCCCTGGACCCTCTGACTGTCACACGGGTCTGCATACATGAGCTGTTGTCCGATGCCTTCGGTGATGATCGCAATATCCCTTTCGTCGAAGCGCACCTGCACCTGCAACAGATCCTGCAGCGAGGTGACATCGGCAGTGCCGCCGAAGCGGACCTCCGGCTGATGTTCGCAGCGCCGTCGATACGCAGCCAGGTCGACCTGTTGCTCCGCCCCGATACACCCTGGCAGCATCCGAGGCTGCGTCATATGCATTCAGTGCGTCAGCAGATCCTCGCCGCGCTGCGCGCCGAGGAGACTCCCGGCGGCATCGAACTCTCGCCGGAAACGGTGTACGCCTCAGCGGCCCAATGGCCTGAAGAGATGGCCGGATCGGCGTCGGTGGCGTACTACGTCCAACCGGACCACACGGGAGGCAAGTGCCGATTCGTGCTGAACGCATCGCATCCCGGGTGGGGGCGGAACCGCTCGCGTATCCACCACCTTCGTGAACGCGCCGGGCACCATCCGCGGCCGCTGGCCGCCCCCGAGAATCCGGACGGCGTCGTCTTCGCGGAGATCGAAGGAACATTCGGAGCAGCATTCAATCAGTGCACTCCAGCGGCTCCGTACGCGATCGCCTACCCCGGTGTCCCGCCGCGCCGCGGTGCCGAGCAGTGCCTCCCGCTGTCCGATCTGCACATTCGGTTGGACGCCCGTCGGTTGAGCCTGCACTCCGCTGCGCTGCGTACTCAGGTGCTTCCGGTCCACAACGGCATGATGGATACGCGGCTGCTGCCGTCCGCAGCGCGGACATTGTGTTTGTGGTTCGGCGCCTTCCACTCCTTTCGGGCATCCGTCGTCACGCCGTTCGCGCCCTTCGGTCGGGAGGTCGCTCCCGGCGTGCGCCGATATCCTCGAGTCAGCATCGGATCAGTGGTCTTTTGCCGGCAGGCGTGGGTCATCGATACCGGCATCGTGCCGTGCCCCCACCGCACCGAAACCGACGGGCAGTTCCTGCTCCGTCTGTCCGGTTGGCTGCACGAACTCGCGCTCCCCGAGCGGTTCTTCGCCCGGGCGTATCTCACGACCGAGCAGGTATTCGACAAGCGCCGCAAACCGTTGTACGTCGACGTCCGCAACATCGTCGCCACCCTCGACGCCTTCCGGAATCTTCCCGATACGCCGCGGATCGTTCTCGAGGAAGCCCTACCCGATCCCTTGCTTCCGGCGAACTCTCGACTGAGGCACGTCATGGAGTACGTCATCGAACTTCCCGCCGCTGGGCATCTGCCATGACAAGCCGCCTGTCCTCGGCAGATCGAACCGCGGCGTCACCGTGGGTCAGTGCGCACATCTTCTACCAGGGCTCGTTGAACGCGGTGGTCACCGATCTCGTCGGTCCGCTCACGCAACAACTTTCGAGCGACGGCTCGATCAGCGATTGGTTCTATCTCCGCTACTGGGATGGCGGTCCGCACGTGCGCTTGCGGCTGTTGCCGGCCCCCGGCGTCGCAGCCGGAACGATACGCCGGGGTGTCCTCTCCGCTGCGACTACCTTCTTCGAAGTCAACCCGTCGCGAACTCAGTTGTCCCAGCGTGACTACCGCTCGTACGCACACCGGCTCGCGGCCCGCGAAGGCGCGCAGCGCTTCTCGGATACATTGTTTCCCCACCCGTCGGTGCAGTTCATCGCATACACACGAGAACACGACAGGTACGGCACCGGACGAGCCATCGCCGCGGTCGAGCAGCACTTCGGCCGAGCCAGCCGAATGGCGACAGCAATCGTGACCGCCGCTCCGTCCGATAGGCAGCTCAACGCGGTCGCCCTGGTCGCGATTCTGCAGTCGTGGCTCGCCGCCACCCGCGACCTCCCCACCCTGCACACATGGGCGGTGAACAACCCGTGGGATTCCTTCCGTCCCATCGCCGCCGACTATGACGCACTGCTGCACGAGCGGTACATCGGACAGCGGGGCAGGCTCATCGAAGTGGTTCGCGACGTCATCGCTGCCCCCGGCTCCACCCTTTCTCGCTGGTGGGACATCGTCACCGAACTCGCCGCCGACGTGGCCGTGATAGAAGCCGATGCGCCACAAGAACTTCCGACATCCGCGACCACGTCGGGCGCTGGGTTGCCGATCCTCGATGTCTGCGCGCACCTGTTCTGCAACCGCATCGGTGTGACACCCCACGAGGAACACTATCTGCGACATCTGATCCGGCGGTTGCTCGGCGACTCGGTGGGAGCTCGCTCGTGACGGCACCTGCTCCGGGATGGACAGCCACCGACCGCCCGTTCGCCGCTGAGCTCCGTGAGCGCTATTCCCTGCGGCCTGGGCTGTCCGCAGGCGCCAAGAGCGAAGACATGGTGGCGCTGATCGCTTGGCCACGAATCCACCCACTTCCACCTGGGTCTCGCGCACGAACCGGGCTACTGCGCACTCTCGCCGATGGCGCGTACACAGTGGACGAACTCACCCGCGTACATGGTGCGGAAGCCCGAGCAGTCCTGCGGTCTTTGTGGGCACGAGGGCTTCTCGCCGTCACCGTCGACTGGGAGGGCGCATCGCTGTACACCATGGTGCCGTTCGATCGGCCCTCCGCATTCCATCCCCGGGCCGACGACCTCGAGCTGTCGCGATACACCATCGTGCGACGCCACCACGAGCATCTGGTCTCGGAGAATCCGACGTCCTGGTGCGATATCCGACTACACGATTCACGGATCGCCGCGCTGCTGCTCTTTCCGTCGCCGGCAGGGTTCCCGGCTCCGGTCGCCGATCATGTCCGCACCGATCTCGCCTGGTCGAAGCATCTCCGTCCGCGGCTCCCAGCGGCGGATCCGTCCTCGGACGAGCCCCCGTGGAGCGCTCACGAACTGTGGTTCCATCACCGCAGTTCCTTGACCGGGCGTGGTTGGCATGCCGAAGCATTCGCAGCGACCACGTCGGCACGCGAGCAGCCGGTACGGCCGATGCCCGCTACGGACAGTTCGATCGAGCTGCACGCGCCAAATCTACTGTCCTTGCGAGAGCTCGACATAACGCTGACCGAAGCACTCGAGGATCGTCGATCGTGCCGCCGATTCGATGACGCGCACCCGGTCACGGTGACCCAGCTCGGCGAACTACTGTTCCGAGCCGCGGGAGCCCGCGACCGCACGCGGACTGCTCCGCCCGGCCGCCCCTACCCATCCGGCGGCGCGGCTTACGAGATCGAGATCTACCTCGTGGCGCACGCGGTCACCGGTATCGAACGAGGGATCTATCACTATCGCCCGGTCGATCACACATTGTGTCCGATCACAACCGGCGAGCACACCGCGCTCGCGCAGTTTCTCCGGCCGATCGGCCCAACGCTCGGTGGTGCCATGCCGCAGGCGCTGCTCATCATCGCCGCAGAGGATTCCGTACTACGCAAATACGCGCAGATCGGCTATTCCTTGATGCTCCGCAATGCCGGCGTTCTGACACAGAACCTGTATCTCGTAGCGACAGCGCTCGGTCTCGGAGCCTTGGCCTGGGGTCCGGTCGACATCGCGGCGCTCGCCGAAGCCACGCGCCGGGCTCCATGGCAGTTGTGCGGTATCGGCTCCATGGTCGTCGGCGCCGCACAACGATCTCGGGAGAATCCGACATGAAGATCCCCGCCACCACGGAAAAGCCGCCGCTCGTAGCCGAGGTCCGCGGCGACGGCGTGCTCGCCGACGCGGTCCGCGCAGAGCTCGCTGATCGGATAAACGTCTCCTCGCCCCCGGTCTTGTTCACGGTCAGCGACAAATGGGCGAGCACACACCTCGAGGCTGCCGGCGACCGACCACAGCTCGGGGTTCACACCGAACTCGGCCGGGTGGTCATCGGCCCACTGCAGCTGCCCGGCGAACCAGGCTGTCCGCGTTGCGCGGACGTGCGCCGGACCGAAGCCAGGATCGAGCGCGATATCTATGCGCGTCTGATCCGGGAACACCGAGCCGCGCTGGACGACCAGCCGTCGCGATGGCTGACGCGACAAGCAGGCAAACTTGTGGCGGTCCTCGTAGCCGACGAGCACCAACGCTACGCAACCGGGCGTCAGCCGAGAACCTTCCGTGCCTTGCTCATCATCGATCTCGCCGACCTCACGGTCTCCCGCCACCCGTTCCTGCCCGTGCCAGATTGCGCATGCAACCCCCTTCCCGCCGACACCCCGGAGGCCACACAGATCACCCCGCGATCGGAGCCCTTCGTCGAACCCAGCGCTTTCCGGACGCGCAACATCGTGACCGACAGGGAGCGATTGAAGTCCGCCTACGTCGACAGCGAGACCGGTCTGGTAGCTGTGCTACGCCGCACGTACACCGACGTGCTGCCCCGTACCACTGCCCAGTTCCGCCGACCCAACGGAGCCTTGGAGTCCGCTGCTGGTCGCGGTAGGCGATTCCCGGACACCGAAGCAGTCGCCATTCTCGAGGCCCTCGAGCGGCACGCCAACCTGTGTCCGCGCGGCAGGCGCACCGTCGTTCGCGGCAGCTACGCCGAGCTGGCGCCAGTAGCTCTCGACCCCCGCAGTACCGGCCTTCCCACGCAGGCCGCGTACGACGCCGATGACAAACTGCAGCCCTTCACACCGGACACCCCTTGTACTTGGGTCTGGGGACTCTCGATGATCCAGCGCCGGCCGATCCTGGTCCCCGAGACTCTCGTCTACTTCGGCTTACCACCGGCGACGCACACCCGGTTCGTCCACGAAACCTCCAATGGCACCGCGCTGGGAGCCGGCAAGGAGGAGGCCGCGCTGCACGCCTTGCTCGAAGTGATCGAACGCGACGCGTTCCTCATCACCTGGTACGGCTCCTTACCCGTGCCCGAACTGGATCTCGATACGTTCTCCACCGACGCCCGCCTGATCGTCGCCGGCTTGCGGGAGCGTGGCTTCGACGCCCGGGTATTCGACACCACCATGGAACACGGCGTACCGAGCGTCTGCGCACTCGGCGTCAATGTCGAGACAGAGTGGCCCAAGGCCGCGGTCGCGGCACATCCTGTGCCCGGTGCGGCCGTACTAGCCGCACTCACCGAGGTCAGCGCGATGCTCGCACACAACTCTGAATCGAACGAGTTGCCCGAGTACCGACGGCGGTGCACGGATCTGGCTGCGAACCCGTCGTCGGTGCGTCTGCTGATCGATCACGCCAACATGTACTTCGCGCCTGAAGCGTTCGACCGGATGCGTTTCCTGACCGAACCTCGCGCCACCGTACGCCGTGTGCCGGAAACGCCCGCACGGCTCGACGCCATCACCGACATCAGCGAAGCGCTCACCACCATCGTGTCGATGCTCGGGGACAGCGGGATGGAACCGGTCATCGTCGACCTCACCGGGCCGGAGCACGCCGCCGCCGACCTGTCCTGTGTGCGAGCCATCGTTCCCGGTGCCGTCCCGATGGCGTTCGGCCACGCCAATCGACGAGTCGAGGGCATCCCGCGGCTTCTTTCGGTCCCGCATCACCTCGGGTACCTCGCACGCCCCCTCACGACGGCCGAACTGAACCAGGACCCGCACCCGTTCGCTTGACAGGAAGACCGCGATGTATTTCATGTTTCTCGGCTGGAAGCTGCATAAACTCGACCACCCGGTCACTTTCGATGAACTCCGAAAGTGGGTGGCGAGCAAAGCGCGAAGTGACTTCACTGGATTCCCGGGCGTTCGCTTGAAGACGTGGGTGTCTTACGAGAGCACCGGTGTGTGGGGGGCGATCTATATCGTTGACGACCCAGAAGCCGTGAGCATGGACAAGTTGCCGCGGCTTCCGAACGGCAAAACCGGCCCGATCGGGGTGCCGCCGCACTTCTCCACCGGCTGGCTCGACGTCGAGGCCACCGTGTTCGGCGATAACGATCCGACGGAGTTGCCGCTGTTGGGGTTGGTGCCCCGCACTACCGCCCCATGAGTTCCGAAGAGTGACGATTGCCGTTGTCAGGCAGCCGCTTTACGGAACGTGCGCGTTCCCCACCACAGCGCGGCGGCCATGATCACCACGGCGAACGTGCCCCCTCGGGCGATCACTGCGAGGTCGAACGACCCGTCGAAACAGGTACGGACGGCATCGACGATGTGCCTGGTGGGCACGAAGCCGGCGATCACCTGCAGCCAGGTCGGGGCGATTGTCATCGGCAGGAAGATGCCGGACAGAAGCAGGAGAACCATATTGAGGCCCTGGGTGATCGGGGACATCGCGTTGGCATCCTTCATCGTGAGCCCGAGAGCGCATGAGGCCGCGGTGAGCGCTCCAGCCAGCAACAACACCAGGGTGAGCCCCGCCAGGACACCCCCGAAGGCCGGTCGCATACCCATCACATAGCCGATCGCGATCAACGCCAGCGCTTGGGCAGCCACCAGCGTCACCACCCGCAGTATCCGTCCGACCAGCAGAGCCGTACGGCTGGCAGGCGTCACCCGTTCCGCCTCGATAACACCGTCATGCAATTCCGTTATCACGAGGAAGCCTGCGAAGGTAGCGCCGAAGAGCGCTTGCATGACGAGCATCCCGGGCACGAAGAACGCGTTCGTGTCGGTGGTCCCGATCCGATCGGCCAATGGTGACAGCAACGGCCCGTACGCAACGAGGTACAACGCGGGATTGCTCATGGTGACCAACAGCCACCCTGGATAGCGCAACATGATCCGCATCTGCCGCCGGTAGACGATGAAACATTCACGCGCGAACCTCATACCGCACCACTTCCGCTACGGTCCTCCCGCAGCGAGCGGCCGGTGAGCTCCAGGAAGACGTTGTCCAAGGTGGGCGAGTGGATGGAGACCGACCGCAACTCGACTTCGGCGTGCTCCAATTGCCGCATCAACTGCTGCATATTCGTTTTGCCGTGACCGACGCCGGCCCGCACCCGACATCCGTCGACCCGGATGTCGCCGGACTCGGTGAGCGTGCGAATCGCCGCGACGGTGCCCGCCACCATCGTCACGTCGGTTACCTCCATGTCCAGGGTTTCTTCTCCATAGCGGGCCTTCAGCGCTTCCGGTGTGTCGTCGGCGATGATCCGACCGTCGTCGATGACGATCACGCGATCGCTGAGCGCGTCCGCCTCGTCCAAGTAATGGGTTGTCAACAACACGGTGGCTCGGTGGTCAGCGCGCAGCCGGCGGATGTGCTCCCAGAGGTTGGCACGCGACTGCGGGTCGAGCCCGACCGACGGTTCATCGAGAATCAGCAACCGGGGATCGTGCACCATCCCGATGGCGAGGTCGAGCCGACGGCGCTGCCCGCCGGACATGCTCTTGCACTGTCGCTTCTCCAGCCCGATCAGGTCCAGTTGCTCGAACAAGGCCCCGGCACGGTGGCGCGCTTCCTTCTTCGAAAGCCCGTACAGCATCCCGTGATCGGTGACCTCGTCGAGCGCCGTCGCCGCGGCGTTTGTCGATCCGGCTTGGGACACGTACCCGATATTGCGGCGGACCTGCCGGGAATCGGTCGCGATATCGAATCCCGCGACCAGCGCTTGCCCCGATGTCGGCGGCAGCAGCGTGGTCAGCATCCGCAACGTCGTCGTCTTCCCGGCACCGTTCGGGCCGAGACAAGACACGATCTCCCCCTCCGCCACATCGAAGGTGACCCCTTTCACCGCGTGCACCCGCTCAGCGGTACGCCGGCGACGCAGTCGAGGATGGAAGATCTGTTCGAGTTCACATGCCTTGATCATCGCTGTCGGTCATCCTCCGATTGCCGGTTCGTGCGTGCTCGAGCTTTCGAAGACGATCCGCGACAGCGCCAGCCGCCACGCCGACCTGAGCGCGCCGATGTCCTTCTCGGAGAGAACATTCCGGTCGATCGTCCAGTGCGCGGTCATCTCCGGTACTCGGCTGTTCATCGTCACACTCAGGTCGATGACGGGGGTGGGTTCTTTCGCGCGGCCGCCCCTGCTCGCCGCATTCCATCCGCGCTCGTGTGGCATCTGCTTGTGCAGGAACGCGAACGACACCGGGGGCTCGGGCAACGCTCGCAGGATCGGACCCGTCGCCGTATCCGCATCCCGCAATCGCCGGTACCGAGCGCCCGCGGCTGGAACCTCGTCGAGTTGGCGGTCGACCTCGTCGATCACCGAGCGGACCGCATGCAGGCGACCTCGGAAGGCCGCGGCGACATCCAGACCTTCCAAGACCAGGTTTGCCGGAAACGTGGTGACATCGCCGAACCGAGTGGCCGAATCGGCGGTGCGGAGGTCGTCCGCAGTCGGGATGTTCAGCACGATGGATGCCTCCGCGGGTCCTTCGGCCCCACGGTCGGGACGAACTCGCACGATCGCCATCGTCAACGCCGTCAACGGTGCGCGCCACCCAGGCGTGTTCTGGTCACGAGGCGACCAGGCGAACGTATCGACGTACTCGGCCGGGTCCGGCACGGATGATCGGACCAACCATGCCGGGTTGCACAAGGCGTGCTGCAGCAATATCGCTGCCCAGTAAGCCGGTTCGTCGCGAGGGGCAGGTTCCTCGGCTCGATCTGCCCTGTTCACGAAGATTTCCTTACGATGACGCGAACCACGTGAGGCATGACCGCGCTGACCCACGGATCATCATCGAGCAACACGAACGACGACGTATAGCCCCGGGCATGCAAGGACCGAACCAGTTCCTCCTGCCGCACGGCTGCCGTCGGCGGATCGCCACGAGTTCCGCGTACGTCGGCGGGGAGTTCGGGCACCGGGGCAGGACGGTGGTCCGGTTCGTCATGATAGAGCGCCTGTCGGCACCTGGTCGCGGTGACGATCCCGTCCTCGACCGCATGCGCGAGGTCGACCCCGCACCCATAGGCCAGGGTGATCCCGTCGACGAGGACGGCAACCACCGGTGCGCCGAGAACCTCGGTGAGGGCGAACAACTGCACCGACACACGCATCGCCGCCAGCGCCGACAGACAGTAACTGCCGAGCGCGCCGACGAATACCGCAGCATCGATCTCCGGGAACCGTACCCGGCTCGACCTCGCACCGTCGAGAGGGTGATCGAACGACAATGATCGAGCAGCCCCGCCAGGACCGCGTCATCGAGGCTGTCACCGTAGGCGGTGCCGACCGGCGGCCCATACTTGGCTTCCGCTCCTGCTATCCCGAAAGCAGTGACCGCGCTCATCGCGACTGGCGCGTGATGATCGAGGCTGTAGCCGAATACGGATCCGTCGCGTGGAGCCACGAGTGCCGCGTATGTTCGCAGCGCGGCACGCGCCGCGGACAGTCGCGCCGAGACGGTGTCTTTGCCGACCCCGAAGGCCCGGATCGCGGTGCTGATTTCGCCGGCCGGGTCGGCAACCACCGTTTCGGCGACGCGGAGCGGCAGTTGCGCGTGTGGTCCCTCGCTGACCGTGCTGATGACGCCCACGCGGTCATCCGTGATTTCGACAGCGCGGCGAGCGAAGTCCTCGTCCTGCAACGCAGCCGTCGACCGCACGGTTGCCAGACGCCGCAGAAATGACTCCGGATCAGGTGGTCGCGGCGTTCGCCGGAGTGGAAGGTGACGGTGTGTGGTCGTTTCCAATGTTTCGGTATCGATGCGCGCCAGCCGCCGACCGGTACTGCCGTCATCGATCGTGGTCGTGCACCGGATCAGAGTTCGGGCCAGATAGGCAGCAACCGCCGCAAGGGGAGCGGCCGCGTAATCAGCCTGCGGAGCTGCCGAGTCGACGGCATCCAAGCGCGGACGCACTGCGGTGAAGGTGACGCCCGGCGGCGCGATCCACACGGACGACTGCCCGAGCGCCGCCAGCACCAGGGTCGCGTCTTTGCGCAGGCACCACTGCTCGACCGCGGCGATGCGATCGGCATCGGTGATCGCCAGGCACGCGACCGCGTGGCACGCCGGGAAATCGACCGTGTCCAGCGCGGCGGGGTCGATGCACGTCGTCTCGATATCCGAGTCCCGAAGAGCCGCGGCGGCTGCCTCGGCCTGCGGGCCGACGCCGATGACGACTGTCGGCGCGGCCCGCAGCACAGCGAGCGCGGCCGCAGGGGCCGCTACGGAGTAGCCGACGAGATCGACTTCCGGGTCGTCATCCGTGTGCGGGTCGTCGGCGGAGCTCTGCTGGACCACGCCGAGGTCGACCAACATGGATATCAGCTTCTCCGCGAAACGTCGATGCTGCTGCGGGAACGGCTGAGTGACATCACGCAGGGTGTTGTGCCCGTCCAGCAGTGGGGCGAGAAGGGCCATCCACCCCTCGGCATCGGGAACGGTTCTGGTGACGAATCCGCGGTGCGACAGAACCGCGAGCCGGTCATCGGCAGTCGTGTAGAAGGCGTTCCTCCGAAGCCGCAACACCGGTTCGTCGGCGTTTTTTCGAGACCGGCGATTCACCGCATCCGCCGCCGGCGCGCGCACATCGACTTGCCCCGGCCGAGCATGGTCGGTAACCAACTGAGTACCCCCCAGAATCAAGACTCCCCTTGCGGCATAAGCTATCACGCCTTGCCGACATGGCAGCCCGAAATTCTGATCCGCGAGGTCAGGCCCACCGTCGATGTTCCGCCGACCGGTTACCCGTGCGCGCCGGCCGGATGCCGGAAGCGGCCATCGGCGGCCAGGGTGGAGGTCGCGTCATCCGATCGCCGTCGCCACGGCTGTGATCGGTTCGGAGTTTTCCTCGCCCTTGTCGGCGGCGTCGCTGTCCATCCGGTGCCGATTCGTGCTATCGAGAACGGATGACGCCGGCGCGCTCCTCCTACGATGTCGTGATCGTCGGCGGCGGGCACAACGGTTTGGTGGCCGCCGCGTATCTGGCGCGGGCCGGGCGGTCGGTGCTGGTGCTCGAGCGGCAGCCGCAGGTCGGTGGCGCGGCGGTGTCCGAGCGGGTGTTCGCGGGCGTCGACGCCCGGCTGTCGCGGTACTCGTATCTGGTGAGCCTGTTGCCGCGGTCGATCGTGACGGATCTGGGCTTACGGTTCCAGACGCGGCGGCGGGCGGTCTCGTCCTACACACCGGTCGGAGAAGACGGTTTGCTGGTCTCGTCGGCGCCCGCGCAGACGGAGGCGAGTTTCGCGCGGTTGACCGGCTCGGACAGGGAATACCTGGCATGGCGGCGGTTCTACGCGTCCACCGGGCAGCTGGCCCGGCGGGTCTTCCCGACGCTGACCCTGCCGCTGCCGTCGAAAGAGGCGTTGCGGCACATCGTGGACGACGCGGCCACTTGGGAGGCGCTGTTCGAGCGGCCGCTCGGCGAGACGATCGAGTCGACCTTCGCCGACGACACGGTGCGCGGCGTGGTGCTCACCGATGCGCTGATCGGCACATTCACCCACGCGCACGATCCGTCGCTGCGGCAGAATCGCTGCTTCCTGTATCACGTGATCGGCGGCGGGACCGGCGACTGGGACGTGCCGATCGGCGGCATGGGCGCGCTCACCGGCGCACTGGCCGAGGCCGCGCGTGCGGCAGGAGCGGAGATCGTCACCGGGTGCGAGGTCACGAGCGTCGAAACCGACGGCGAGACAGCGCAAGTCGGTCACGTAGACGGCAAGGTCGGAGCGCGGCATGTGCTGGCGAACGTGGCGCCGTATACCCTCGCCGGGTTGCTCGGCGAGGCCCCGCCGCAGAAGCCCGAGGGCGCGCAGGTGAAGATCAATATGCTGCTGCGCCGCCTCCCACGATTGCGCGACGCCCGAGTGGATCCTCGGGAAGCGTTCGCCGGGACTTTCCACATCGGCGAGTCGTATGCCCAGCTCGACCGAGCCTACGGCGAGGCCGCGATCGGCCGGATACCGTCCGCGCCGCCGGCCGAAATCTATTGCCACACTCTGACCGATCCCACCATCCTGGCACCGGATCTGGCCGCTCGGGGCGCGCATACCCTCACCCTGTTCGGACTGCACGCCCGCGCGAAGCTTTTCGCCGCCGACCATGCTTCGGTCAAAGCCGAGTTCGTGCACGCCACGCTGGCGCAACTCGATTCGGTTCTGGCCGAGCCGATCGCCGACTGCTTGGCGAAAGACGAGGACGGCGCGCCCTGCCTGGAGGCGAAGACACCGATCGAACTCGAGCGCGAGGTCGGCCTGCCCGGCGGACACATCTTCCACCGGGATCTGGCCTTCCCTTACCTCCCGGAGGACGCCGATCCGGCCGACCCCGCCGCCCGGTGGGGCGTGGCGACCGGCCACCGCAATGTGTTCCTGTGCGGTGCGGGCGCCATCCGGGGCGGCGGCGTCAGCGGCATTCCCGGGCACAACGCCGCGATGGCCGTGCTCGCCGCTGGTCAGGCGGGCTGAGCGCGCAGCGCGATCTTGGCGGCGCGACCCGGCGTCTCGGTGGCGACAGCGGCGTCGGCCGCGGCCTCCAGCGGGTAGGCGGCTTCGATGTCGAGCCGTAGCTCGCCGCGGGCCGCGAGATCGATCAGTTCGCCGATGAGCCGTCCGCGCTGGTCGGCGCCGATCTCCTCGATCCGCTTGGCGCCCCAGAAGCCCTTCACCACGGCTTGGCCGAAGATGAGACTGCCCGGGTCGAGCGACAGCGGCTTACCCGAGAGCGCGCCGAAGGAGATCAGCTGCCCGCCCGGCGCGAGCAACGCCAACTCGTCGGCCGCGGCGCGCCCGCCCACCTGATCGACCGCCCGGACGATGGGCGCACCCGATGTGGCGGCTTCGACCTGCTCGCGCCAGCCCTCGCTCTCGGTGTCGAGCACCGGCTCGTAGCCGAGTTCGCGCAGTGCCGCCACGGAGCCGGGGCCGCGAACCAGATTCAGCACGTGCAGCCCGCGCTGTCGCGCGAAGACGTTCACCAATCTGCCGACCGCACCGTTGGCGGCATTGATCGCCAGCCACTCGCCGGGTCGCAGCCCGAGGTCGTCGATGAGCATCAGCGCGCTCAACGGCATGGCCAGCAACTGGGCCGCGGTCTCGTCGGGGACCGTGTCGGGCAGTGGGACGACCTGGCGGGCCGGGACCACGAAATACTCGGCCCACACGTTGATCGCACCGGATACCGTCACGCGCCGTCCGACCGACATCTCGGTGACTCCGGGACCTACCGCGTCGACCCGCGCGACCGCTTCGCTGCCCGGGATGGCGGGCAACTCGGGCCGGTAGCCGTACACGCCGCGCACGATGGCCAGATCGTGGTTGTGGATCGGCGACAGGATCAGCGCGAGCCGCACCTCGCCGGGTCCCGGCTCCGGGATCGGGCGGTCGGCGATGGCCAGCACGTCCTTCGGTTCACCGAATCGTTCGATGACTACGGCACGCATATCCGCTCCTTCTCGATCAGTCGTCGGCGACAAGGACCTGGACGTCGATGTTGCCGCGGGTCGCGTTGGAATACGGGCACACCTGGTGTGCTTTGTCGGCGAGCGCCTGTGCGTCCTCCCTGGAGAGATGGGGGAGCGACACCTCCAGGGTAACCGCAAGGCCGAAGCCGCCCGCGCCGTTCGGCCCGATGCCGACCTTCGCGCCGACCGCGGAGTCGTCGATGTTCGCCTTGGCCTGCTTGCCGACCAGACGCAGCGCCGAATGGAAGCACGCCGCGTAGCCGGCCGCGAACAGTTGCTCGGGGTTGGTGCCCTCGCCGTTGCCGCCCATCTCCTTGGGCGCCGACAGGTCGACGTCGATCTTGCCGTCGGTGGTGCGCGCGTGGCCGTTGCGTCCGTCGCCGCTGGCCAGGGCCTCGGCGGTGTAGAGGATCTGCATGTCTACTCTCCTTCGTTCAGCTGGGACTTCAGTGCGTCGGTCAGTCGGTGCAGGATGCCGCGCAATGCGGTGACGTCGTCCATGGACAGGCCGCTGGCCTCGGCCATCTGGGCCGGGATGTCGCCCGCATCGGCGCGCAGGGCGCGGCCGCGGTCGGTGAGCCGGATGTCGACGCGGCGTTCGTCGGCCGCCGACCGCCGCCGCTCGAGCAGGCCCGCCGCCTCCAACCGCTTGAGCAGCGGGGAAAGCGTGCCGGAATCCAGATCGAGCGCCTGGCAGACGTCGCCGACGCTGCGTTCGTCGCGTTCCCACAGCGCCAGCATCACCAGGTACTGCGGGTAGGTGAGCCCGAGCCGTTCCAGCTTCGGGCGGTAGACCGCGGTCATCGCCCGGGACGCCGCGTAGAGCGGGAAGCAGAGCTGCTCGTCGAGGGTGAGGTGATCGGTCATGAGCAATAACATAGTGGGCAATTCTATTGTGCACAACGTATAAGATTCGTCGCGCTCGTCACAGTGCGAGAGGCGGCGATGCCGACCTGCCGCACGAGGGCGGCCGGGCCGGGCTCAGTGAGCCGGGAAACGGAGGACGCGGTCGTCGCCGCCGCGGGGGTCGCCGCGACCGTCGGTGTTGGAGGTGGTGAGCCATAATGCCCCATCCGGCGCGACCTCCACGGTGCGCAAGCGCCCGTACCGGTCCCGCAATTCGGCGCGGGGCGCGCCCATGCGGCCGTCCATGAGCGGCACGGTCCACAGCCGCTCGCCTCGCAGCGCGGCGACATACAGGGTGTCCCCGGCGATGGCGATGCCCGACGGTGAGGCTTCCGCGGTGGTCCAGGTCAGCAGCGGATCGGTGAATCCGCGGTCGGCGCCGCCCGCGCCCTCGACGTCGGGCCAGCCGTAGTTGCGGCCGGGTTCGATCAGATTGATCTCGTCGAACCGGTTCTGCCCGAACTCCGCCGCGAACAGGCGCCCGGCCCGATCCCACGCCAGCCCCTGGACGTTGCGGTGGCCGAGACTGTAGACCGGTGAGCCGGGGGACGGATTGCCCGCAGCCGCCCGGCCTTCCGGGGTCAACCGGAGGATCTTTCCGTTGAGGCTCACCGGATCCTGCGATCGCCCGGATTCCCCGGCGTCGCCGGTTCCGGCGTACAGCATGCCGTCCGGCCCGAAGGCGATCCGTCCGCCGTTGTGGTTGCCTGCCTCGGCGATGCCGGCGACCAGCACCTCCGGTGGACCGTCGAGCCGGAATCGGACGATGCGATTGTCCGTCTCGGAAGTGAAATAGGCGTAGACATAACGGCTTTCGGCGTAGTCCGGCGCGACGGCGAGCCCGAGCAGTCCGCCTTCGCCCCGCGCGGCGACGCCCGGCACCTGATACACCTGTTCCGGCGCACCGCCCGCACCGACTCGCAGAATCCGTCCGGAGTCGCGCTCGGCGATCAGCGCCGTGCCGTCGGGCAGGAAGGCCAGCCCCCACGGCACGTCGAGGTCCTCGGCGAGGTCCTCGGCGGCGTCGAGGTCGGGCCGGCCGGCGGGATTGCTCGGTGCGACCGTGCCCGCCACCGGAGGTGCGCTACTCGGCCCGGTCGAGTTGTCGGCTCCGCAGGCTGTCATCACCGCCGCGAGCAGGAACGCCGCGAGCGCTGCGGACGAGTGATGACTGTGCGACCGGATCCGTCCCGCGGCTCGACCTCGCCTGCGCGCGCTTGGAACGGCCGATCGGGATCGCCGGCCGGAGCCCCGGAAAAACGTCCGGATCCCGTTGCGATGGCCCGATTCGGTCGGCATCATCCGAGATACGTTCCGTACCAGTCCAGTACGCGACGCCACGCCTCGGCGGCCGCCGTCGCGTTGTACCGCTGACCGGTGTCGTTGAAGAAGGCGTGGTCCGCATCGGGAGCGGTGAAAATCTGATGCGGAGCGCCCGAGCGGGCCAGCGCCGCTTCCGCGGCGGGCCGTGAGGCGTTCACCCGGGCGTCGTTCGCCGCGTAGATGGCGAGCACCGCGGCTTTCGACGCGGACAGATCGCCGTTATCCGGGAACGGCCCGTAGAAGGGCGTCGCGGCGGCAGGCGGCGACGGACCGGAAGCCAAGAGCAGCCAGGTGAGGCCGCCGCCGAAACAGAAACCGGTGACGCCGAGTTTCTTTCCCGCCACGCGGCGTTGCAACTCGTCGAGCCCGGCGCGCAGATCTGCGACGAGTTGGTCCGGCGGAATGCGGCTCAGCTCCGCGGTCGCCGCGGCCGGATCGGTGAACGCGCCGGTGCCGCCGTGCGCGGACAGCAGGTCGACCGCGAGAGCGGAGTAGCCCGCGCCCGCGAAACGTCCCGCGACCGAACGGATGTGATCGGTGAGGCCCTTGTTCTCGTGCACGACCAGCACCCCGCCCCGTGGCTGCGGCGCCGCGGCCCACGCCGCTTGCAGCGGCGCCCCGCCGGGACCGTCGAAGGTGACGGCGGTGGTCGGAAGGGCGGCCGCGGCACCCGGGGGCGCCGTGGGCGACGGCGCGGAATCCGTGCTTTCGGTGCTCGTGTTCGCGCAAGCGGCCAGCAATGCAGCGGCGGCGGTGGCGCCGAGCCCGAGCAGCCCCAGCCTGCGCAGCGCCTCCCGCCGGGTGAGCAGGCCGTCGGCGTGATCTGCCGCGATCTCCTCGGCGATGTAGCGCTGCAGCGGCGTCATGAGCCCCACGATAAGCCGGATCGTCGGCGGGCGCGCGGCGTTCACCGTCTGCTCGCCCGCGACAAACCGGCCCGACCGCACCTCCCACGCCGTTCGCCACGAGATTGCTACGTTGGCGCTCAATCGGGCGATCGATGGTCGGTCCGCACACCGATCGAGGGAGCGAGATGGCAGCGGGGCGTGGCGTGAGACGAACGACGATCAGAGCGATCCGGATGACTACCTTGGTCGCGGTGCTGGCGGCGATGGGATTCGTGTCGGCGCCCGCGGCCGCGGAGCCGTCGGTGGACGCGCACAGCGTGCGGTGGACCGCGTTGCACGACGGTCCCCAGCCGTATGCCGACGTGCACATCGACTGGGACGTCCCGATCCGGATGAGCGATGGCGTCGTCCTGAAGGCCAACGTCTACCGGCCGGTGAAGCAGGGCGGCGAGGTGGAGCAGCAGCCGCTGCCGACCGTCGTGAACCTCACGCCCTACACCAAGCTCATGACCAATCTCATCGATACGGCGCTCGCGGTGCCCGGCTTGCAGCCCTTGACGGTGCGCCTGGTCAACCGCGTGAATCTGACCCGCACGCCGGTCAGCGGTTTCGGTGATCTGCTGCACGCGGTCGACGGCGGCACCGTGCAGACCGTGCTCGGGCTCGATCGCAACCTGATCCGTGCCGGCTACACGCAGGTCATCGCCGACGTCCGCGGCACCGGTTTCTCCCAGGGCGCCTGGGACACCCTCGGCGAGCGGGAACAACTCGACACCCGCGAGGTGATCGAGTGGGCGGCCGCGCAGCCGTGGTCCAACGGCCGGATCGGCATGAGCGGCGGCTCGTATTCGGGTATCAACCAGTTGCGCGCGGCCGAGAACGCCCCGGCGCCGCTGCAGGCGATCTTCCCGGTGGAACCGGGCAGCGATCTCATGCGTGACGTCGTCGCGCCGGGCGGCGGCGTGGGGACGACGTTCCTTCCACTGTGGCTCAGCACGGTCAACCAACTGAAGCTGATTCCGGACGTGCAGTCGATGTTGCAGGGCACCTTCGACTGGTCGTGGCTGCAGGAACGGATGTCCGATCCGGCCAGCAATGTCGATCTGCTGGCCCAGGCGCTGCTCACGCCCTCGCTCGACCACGTACCGCCCGCGCTGGCCGACGCGTTGGACGAGGACAGCTATTTCCGGCGCGGCATCGAAGGTCATCCGGAACGCATCACCGTCCCCACCTTCGTCTACGGCGGCTGGCACGACATCTTCGCCAACAGCGCGACCAAGCTGTACAACGCGATCCCGCTGCCCGCGGGCCGCAAGCAGTTGATCGTCGGCGACACCTACCACGCGAATCCCGGTGCGGGAACAGGAATTCCGGGCGCGCCGCCGCGGCTGGACGTGTTGCAGCGCGTGTGGTTCGACAAGTGGTTGAAGGACGTCGATCACGGTTTGGGCGATTTCGGCCCGATCACGGTGTGGGAGCAGGGCGGCGGCTGGATCACTCTCGGGCAGTTCCCGCAGCAGGACCTCAACCATCGCCGCGTGTATCTGTCGGCCGAACCGAGCGGCACCGCCGGAAAGGCCGTGTACGACGGGTCGCTGACGATGAGCGTCCCCGACGAGCGGCAGACCTTGACCGTGGCCCCCGGCCTCGCGGCGGCGTGTTCCCGCGACACCGCGCAGGGGTCGGCCGGGATGGCCGCGGTGGTGGACGTGTGCGCGAAGGACTCGCGCATCGCCGAGCGCAACGCCCTGACCTTCACCAGTGCCCCGATGACCGAGTCCACGGTCATCTCGGGGCCGGTGAACGTGCACCTGAACACGGTGCACGACGCCACCGACGGCTACTGGAGCGTCACGATGAACGACGTCGCTCCCGACGGGTCCTCGAAGGTGCTGACCACCGGACAGCTGACCGCGTCGCTGCGCGCCGTCGACGAGCAGAAGAGCAGCCGTACCCCGGCCGGCGATCTGACCGAACCGTTCAATCCGCTCACCCTGGACAGTGTGCGGCCGGTCGTGCCCGGGGAGCCGGTGGCGCTGGACATCGCGGTCATTCCCACCCAGGCGGTGCTGCGACCCGGCCACCGGCTGCGGATCGATGTCTTCGCGGGCAACTCGCCGAAGGCGCTGGCCTTCCGGCCCATGCTCAACAACACCCAACTGAAGCCGCAGCACCTGGAGCTGGATCCGTCGGCGCCGAGCTTCGTCATCGTGCCGACCAACCGCCCGCTGGGCTGATCCCCGGCGTGGGTCGCCCGGACAGGCGACCCACACGAGCTCACAGTTGCGACTGCACCTGCGCGGAGATCAGCTCGAGATGCGCGAGATCGCTCAGATCCAGCACCTGCAAGTAGACGCGGCCGGTGCCGATCTCGGCGTACCGGCCGATCTTGTCCACCACCTCTGCGGGCGAACCGGCCAGGCCGTTGGCCTTCAGCTCGTCCACTTCGCGTCCGATCGCCGCGGCGCGGCGTGCCACCTCGGCGTCGTTCGCGCCGACACAGACCACCAGCGCGTTGGAGTAGACCAGGTCGTCGGCGGCGCGGCCATATGCCTCCGCGGCGGCGCGCACCCGGTCGAACTGCCGCACGCTGTCCTCGATCGAGGAGAACGGCATGTTGAACTCGCTCGCGTACTGCGCGGCCAGCCGCGGGGTGCGGGTGGCGCCCTGCCCGCCGATCAGCACCGGAATCGGGTCCTGCACCGGTTTCGGCAGCGCGGGGGAGTCGGTGAGCTGGTAGTGCTTGCCGTCGTAGCTGAAGGTGTCGCCGGGTTTGGTGGCCCACAGCCCGGTGATGACGGCCAGCTGTTCTTCCAGCCGGGCGAACTTGTCGGCGGGGAACGGGATGCCGTACGCGGCGTGCTCCTCGGCGAACCACCCGCTGCCAAGGCCGAATTCGACCCGGCCGCCGGACATCTGGTCCACCTGCGCCACCTGGATCGCCAGCGGGCCGGGCAGCCGGAAGGTGGCGGCGGTGACCAGGGTGCCCAGGCGGATCCGCTTGGTCTCCCTGGCCAGTCCGGCCAGGGTGATCCAGGCGTCGGTGGGGCCGGGCAGCCCGTCGGCGCCGCCCATGCTCAGGTAGTGGTCGGAGCGGAAGAACGCGTCGAAGCCCAAGTCCTCGGTGGCCTTGGCGACGGTGAGCAGGGTGTCGTAGCTCGCACCCTGCTGCGGCTCGGTGAAGATGCGTAGTTCCATGTCGATGACCCTAGCCGGTGGGCCGGACCTCACGCGCGGTGCGGAGATCGTCGCTCATCCGGCGGCGCTTCGGGCTCCGGCCGCGTGTAGGTCCGCGCGATGAGCGCGGCCCGCAACCGGTAGAGCGCGTGCGGAGCGGCGGTGTCCAGGCCGGTGAGGCGGCCGATGCGCTTGAGTCGATGGTCGACGGTGTTCGGATGCAAGTACATCGCCCGGGAGGTGCGGCGGCGGTTGAAGTCGTTGCGGATGTGCTCGCGCAAGGTGTCGAACAGTTCGGGATGGCCGTCGAGCGGGTCGAGCAGGGCGGCCAGCCGGTCGCGGCCCGGCCCCGGCCGGGTGAGCTGGTATTCGAGAGCCAGATCCGCGAACCGGTACAGGCCCGGCGGGCTCTGCAAGCGCCGGACCATGTCGAGCAGTTCGTGCGCCTGGTCGGCCGCGCCGGGGATACGGTCGGGATCGGAGGCCAGGGCGGTCACCGTGAGCGGCGCGGTCACCGCCGCGGCCAGCGCGGCGACCAAGCCGTCGAGCTCCTCCTCGGCGACCAGCGACGCCGGCACCAGGATGGTCCCGCCGATCGCGCTGAGCACCGCGGGCACGTGCCTGCCGCAGTGCACGGCGAGGCAGATCTGCATGCGCTGCCGGATACTGTGCCCGTCTCCGGGGCGGCGGCCGGGAGGATGTTCCGCACCGGGCCGTTCGACCGCCACGGCGAGCACGGTGTAGCGGTCGGCGAGCGGAATGCCGTACTCCCGGTAGACCTTGGCGTGGTGGTGGCCTCTGAGCAGCGCGACCGCGACGCCGTGCCCAGCCGCCTGATCGACGGCGGGCGCGGCGGACAAGTAGGCCAGCGATACCGTCGCGGTGACGGCGTGCAGTGCGTCGAAGAGTCTGCGTATGTCGTCGGGCGGCGGAGCCTGCGTGCGCCGCAGGTGCTCGTCGAGATAGAGGCGGAAGCCCTCGTGCACGAGATGCTGCACGGTGTCCAGGCGAACCCCGACGCCGGCCCACCGGGCGGCGGCCTCGAAGATGCGGACCGTGCGGGCGGGTCGCCCGGGGTCGACGGACGCGACGAGATCGAGGCAGTGCGCGACGGTGGCACGGATCTCCTCCCCCAGCAGATTCCCGCGCTCGACGTGCCGCCGGGGAATGATGCCGAGCAGGTGGCGCACGATGTGCTCGGTGGCAGGGACGAGTTCGCCAGAGGCGGTGGAGGCGCTGGGTGTGGGTGGCATGCCGCTGCTCAGATCCCGCTCCCGGCCGCCCATCCGGCGAGCGTGCGGTCGCGGTCCGGATGTCGGAGCAGGTCCGTGTCTTGCATCGTCGCAAACATTCGGTACTTCCGTCCAGTCGTCCGCGCTGTCTCGAAAATTTCGGCGGCAGAACGTATTTCATGTCCCGCGAAATCGCACGGTCTCGGCATTCGAAATCTATCGGGCGGTGGCGGCGATCGTCACTGCACGGGTGGACGAAGTGGCTGCGCGTAGGTTGTTGCCGGGCACAAGTCCGCGCGCACAACTGATCCGCCACCGTACGGGAAGAGGTTCGAGTGCACGAAGTAACGGTGATCGTCGTGATGGGCGTCTCGGGTTCGGGAAAGACGACGGTCGGCACCGCCTTGGCCGAGGCGCTCGGGGTCGAGTACGCCGAGGGCGACGATTTCCACTCGCCCGCGAACGTCGCGAAGATGGCGGCGGGGATTCCGTTGGACGACGCCGACCGGGAACCCTGGCTCGACGCCCTGGCAGCGTGGCTGGCCGAGCGATCAGGACGGGGCGGCGTCGTCGCCTGCTCCGCGCTCAAACGGGTCTATCGCGACCGGCTGCGCGCGTCCGCTCCCCACGTGTTCTTCCTGCATCTGGACGTGCCTCCCGGAGAGCTCCGGCGTCGCGTGGCCGCGCGCCGAGGGCATTTCATGCCGCCGGGCCTGCTCGCTTCACAGCTGGCCACCCTGGAGCCGCTGGATCCCGACGAGTACGGCCGCACCGTCGATGCGACACGCCAGCCCCAGGAGGTGATCCGGCATGCCGTGGCGGCGCTGCACAGGTGACCCTGCGTTCGGTAGATGTTCGCTAGAGCGCGCCGACGTCCGAAAGGGCTTGGAAAGCCGGATCGAGTCCGCGCCAGAGCGCATCGATCTCGGCGGCGACGGCGGGCGCCGCGGCCGGATCCTGCAGCCCCAAGCCGTTCGCGAAGATGACGACATTGGCGCCCGCGTCGGCCAGCCGGAGCAATGGACCGGTCGCCACGCCGCGGCCCAGCAACAGGTCCAAGCCCTCGCCGACGAAATAGAAGCGCCACAGCGGCCCGAGGTCACCGCCGTAGACGGCTTTGGTCCCCTCGACGATCAGCGCGCCGTGCCGGGCGATCGCGTCGACGATGCGGTAATAGTCGCGCGCGTTGGCGGTGGTGCTGCCTACCGCGGCGACCGAATAGGACAGGTCGACGGTCAGATGCGCGTTGTATCCGGCCATCGCGACGCGCGCGGGGGACAGATTGCAACGGCGGGTCAGTGCGAAGTAGTGGGCCCAGTGCGGGTCGACGGAAGCCCCGGTGAATTCGGCGTGCACCGTGTGCAGGAAGCGCGAGAGCAGCTCGAGACTGATCCGGTGCGCCCAGTCCGGGTCGTCGAACGACGCGGGGTCGCGTTGCAGCGGTAGGACGGCGGCTTGCTCGACCGCGTCGAGGCCGAGGGCGAACACACCGCGCAGGTCACGGTGCGCGACCAGGATCTGGGTGATCCGCCGGTGCCGCTCGACTGCCTGTTCGAACTGTGCCCGCGCGGAGCCGGTCAGCGTCCCGGTGTCGGACAGGCCCGTGATCGTGGCCGTTTCTGCCGGAGTCAGCGGTGTGCCGCAAGCCGTGCCGACCGGTGCGGCGAACGCGATGGGGCAGAGTGCTATTGCGGCGAGTAGCGCTGTGACGGCCGACGTCAGCGCCGAAAACACATGTCGGGCAGAGGTAGTCGATGTCCGCGCGAAGATGCTCGCCGTGCCGGCTGCGAAGGTCCTCGATCGCGATCTGGTGTCGGTCATCGTGCCTCGAAGCAGGAGCCGGAGGGCGCGCCCGGCAGGCAGACCTCGGCGATGGCGGAGACGAGCAGCCACGCGCCGAGCAGCAGCGAACCCACCGCGACGGCGCCGAACACGAATACCCAGAGCAGGCCGGGCAGCCGGGTGAGCCGGGCGAGCTGATCGGCGTCGGAATCGACCTCGTCATAGCGGGCACGTTGCTGCCGGGAACGGCTGCGCTGCAGTTCGAGTACCGGACGAGCCCCGGCGAACAGCAGGAACCAGGCCCCCAGATACGCGAAACCCGCTTGTAGCGTGTCCGTGCCGAACCAGGAGACGACGAAGACCACCGCTCCCAGCCCCAGTACGGTGATGCCGCCGTAGACATTCCTGATCTTGATCAACAGCGCGGCGAGCAGGGCGATCGCGGTCCACAGCATCAGCGTGATCCGGCTCGCGCCCAGCAGCGCGGCGAAACCGAGCCCGAGCAGCGGCGGGGCCGGATAGCCGGCCATCGTGGTGAGAATCATCCCGAGCCCGTACGGTTTTCCGCTCGACACCGTGAGACCCGAGGTGTCCGAGTGCAAGCGGATGCTGTTGAGCTTCCGGCCGGTCAGCAACGCGACCAGGGCGTGCCCGCCTTCGTGCGCGATGGTGACGATATTGCGGGTCAGCCGCCAGATCGGGGTGTAACCCACCAGCGCGAGCGCCACCACGGCGGCCGCCACCACCAGCCACCACGGCGGTTGCGCTTGCGTCGTCGTCAGACGATCGGCGATGGAGGCGCCGCGCTCGAAGAATTCCGCTCTGTCCACCGCCGCACCTTAACCGCCCGCCGTCGCCCGCGCTCGGGCGTACGTTCCCGTGCACGGCACCCGGCGCGACGGTGGCGGGCGGCCCTCAGCTCTTGTGCAGGACCCCCTCGATGTTGCCGAGAATGCCGGAAAGGCTGTAGGCCAGCGAGCCGTCCGGTTGCAATCTGACCGTCGACGTGGAGCCGTTGTCGAAGCAGGTGGGCGAGCCGCCGGAGAGGCGCGCGACGAAGGACAGCTCGGTCTCTGTCGCGCCGGTGAGCGTCTCCGTGCGCTCACAGCGCTCGCCCTTCAGTTTGCCGGTGTTCGACGACTGCGCGACTTCTTCGCCGACCGTGCCGTCTCTGATGGTCAGCACGATGTCGAAGGACGCGAGCACGTCACGGGCCACGCCTTTCCACTCGCCGATGAACGCCTTCGGAATACTTGTGCCGGAGGGACTGCTGGTGGTCGTATTCGCGTCACCGGCCTGCGTGGCGGTAGTCGTCGTCGAAGGAGCGCTGTCGGTTCGGGTGGTCTGGGCGACCGAACGGTTCGAATCGTCGTTCCGTAGCTGTACGCCGACCACGAAGGCCGCTACGGCGACGGCGGCGCAGACGACCAGCGCGCCCGCGATGGGCAGGGCGCGGCCAGGGCGGCGCGGCGGAGGTGCAGCGGCGACCGCGCCGAAGCGGGGCGAACTGTGATGCGCGGGCGGGTAGGTCTCATGTGCCATGAACGGGGGAGACGCCTGCGGCGAGCCGAGGTACTGCATCTGGGTGGGCACCGATCGCCCCGGGTCGCTGTAGGTGTTCGGATGCGCGGCGGGGACGACCATCGTATCGGCGGTGCGGGCCGAATCGGCCGGTGCGGACCGGGGCACGTGGTCGAACGCGCCGGAATCCAGGTTCAGCAGCTCCACCGCGCGGCGGCTGACCTCCTCGAGCACCGGGGCGGGCAGCCAACCGCCACGCTCGGGGATGCCCAGAGCGGTGAGCTGGGTGAGCAGCTGGTCGGGGGTCGGCCGTGCGGCGGCGTCCTTGGCCAGGCAGGCCGCCACCAGCGGTCGCAGCCGTTCGGGCACGTCGTCGAGCTGCGGCTCCTCGTACATCACCCGCCACAGGATCTGCATCGTCTCGCCCACGCCGAACGGTCCGTGGCCCGTCGCGGCGAACACGAGGACGCCGCCGAGGGCGAAGACGTCCGCCTGCGGGCCCACCGGATCGCCGGTCACCTGCTCCGGGCACATGAACCCCGGGGAGCCGATGACTTTCCCGGTGGTGGTGAGCTTGCTGTCGTCGGCGGCGCGGGCGATGCCGAAATCGATCACCTTCGGGCCGTCCAGCGCCAGCAGGACATTGGACGGTTTGAGGTCGCGATGCACCACCCCGGCCCGGTGGACCGCGGTCACCGCCTCGATCAGTCCGTGCGCCAGCACGAGCAGCGCGCTCTCGGTGAGCGGCCCGTACCGGTCGACCGCGTCGGACAGCGCGAATCCGGCCACGTACCCGGTGGCCAGCCACGGCGGATCGGCATCCACGTCGGCGTCGAGAACCGGCGCGGTGAACTGTCCGCCGACCCGGCGCGCCGCGGCGACCTCGCGCCGGAAGCGCTGCCGGAACTCGGCATCGATCATGTCGGGCCGGATGACCTTGACCGCGACGGTGCGCCCGCCCGCGTTCCGGCCGAGGTAGACCCGGCCCATGCCGCCCGCACCGAGCACGCCGAGCAGACGGTAGTCCCCGATCCGGGCCGGATCGTTCGTGCCGAGCGGTTGCATCGCGCAGCTGGCTCCCTTCGAATCAGGTGGAACCTCGGAGAGGCTACTCATCGGCCGCGGCTCTGTCCGCGCAGGTCGCTGCCCCGCTAACCCGCGATGCTCGGCTCGGCCTCGGGTTGCTCCCGCCGCACCCGCCTGGCCAGCAGATATGCCGCGATCGCCGCCGGGATGTTCATCAGGACCCCGTACACCGCGCCCGGCACGGCCATGGTCTCGTTGTCCAGCACCGAAGCGGCGACCGCGATCGCGAGCGCCGCGTTGTGCACGCCGATCTCCATGGCCGAGGCGATCGCCTGATCGGCTTCCACGCGCAACACTCGGGGCACGAAATAGCCGACCGCGAGGCTGATCACGGCGAAGGACAGGCAGATCGCGGACAGTTCGCCGATGTGCTCCGACAGCGTGTCCAGGTTCGAGCCGACCCCGGCCGCGACCACCAGCGCCAGCACTACCACGGAGAGGATCTTCACCGCGCCGCGCATCCGGCGCGACCACTCCGCGAACCGCCGGTGCACCACCATGCCGATCGCGACGGGCACGAGCACGATCGCGAATACCTGAGCGAATTTCTCCGGCCGCAATCCGACCGACACTGCACCGTCCAGAAACAAGGCGTACGACAGCGCCACCACCACGGGCATGGTGAATACGGCCAGCACCGAATTGATCGCGGTGAGCGTGATGTTCAACGCCACGTTGCCTCCGGCGATGTGACTGAACAGGTTCGCCGACGCTCCGCCCGGGGACGCGGCGAGCAGCAGCATGCCCGCGGCCAGCGCGCCTTCCAAGCCGAACAGATAGATCAGGCCGAGGCACAGCGCGGGAAGCACGACCATCTGGCAGGCCAGCGCGATCACCGCGGCTTTCGGATACCGCAGTACGCGGGCGAAATCGTCGGTGGTCAGGGTCAATCCGAGCCCGAACATCACCAAAGCCAGCGCCAGCGGCAGCAGTACCGCGAAAACCGTTGCACCCATTCGGGTCTCCTCTCCGCCGAGCGGCCGGACCGGCCGATCCCGCGCTCCGACGTTATCGAGTCGCGGGGGAGGTGGCCAACCCCGGTCAGGCGGCGACGGTCACACCGCGGGCCGCCGATTCTCGCGCCTTCGTCAGCAGGCGCAAGGTGGTGACGGCATCGCGCGGGTCGACCGGCACGGGCGCGCCGTCGAGCAGCGTCGCGGCCATCGCCGCGTAGAACTCGGGATACGCGCCGGGCAGGGTCGGAACGGGTGCGAAATCGGGTTCCGCGCCCAGCGTGCCCCAGCGGTCGGGATCGACGGTGCCCCAATCGGAATCGCCCGGACGGCGGCCGGACCGCAGCGCGTCCTCCTGCGGGTCCAGCCCGTAGGTGACGTACCCGGCTTCCGACCCGAGCACGCGGAAGCGCGGACCGAACTGCGGCGCGACGGCGCTCATCCACAGATGGGAGTGGACACCGCCGGTGTGGGTGAGCGCGACGAACGCGTCGTCGTCGGTGGTGATCCCCGCACGTCGCCGGTCCAGTTCGCAGTACACCGAGGCCACCGGGCCGAACAGGGTGACGGCTTGGTCCACCAGGTGGCTGCCGAGGTCCAGTAGGATCCCCGCGCCTTCCTCGTCGGTGCCGACCTCCCGCCAGCCGCCCTTCGGCACCGGACGCCACCGTTCGAACCGCGACTCGAAACGCCCTACCCGCCCGAGTCTCCCGGTCTCGATCAGGTCCCGTACGGTCCGGAAGTCGCCGTCCCAGCGGCGGTTCTGGAAGACCGTAAGCGCCAGCCCGGCGCGCTCCGCGCGACCGACGAGGTCCTCGGCGTCGTCCACCGTGACCGCGAACGGCTTGTCGACCACCACCGGCAGCCCGGCCGCCAATGCCTGGCGGGCCAACGGCGCGTGCGTGCGGTTCGGCGTCGCGACCACGACCAGGCCGATGCCGTCCGGCGCGGCGAACAGGTCCTCGGCTCGCGGCACCACGCGCACGCCGGGATGTTCGGCGCGCGCCTTGGCCGCGCGTTCTTCCGAAGAGGTGACCACGGCCGCGACCCGCATCCGAGGCTCGGCCGCGATCAGCGGAGCGTGGAAGACCGACCCGGCCAGGCCGTAACCGAGAACGGCCACCTCGACGATGCTCATGCCCCGACGCTACCGCCCCGGCGACTGCGGCAGGCATCGCCACGTTCGCAGTGGTCCGCGCTGAAACAGTCAGACCCCGGCGAGACCGCGTACCGCCGGGCGCAGGAGGGTCGGCCTGTGACGCCGGGCGCGGGCTCGTCACCCCGCCGGGACTGCACGCCGCTGGGCGTGGGTGGAGTAGCCCGCTGGGGGTGTGCATCGCTGGGCGTGGGTGGAGTAGCCCGCTGGGGTTGCGCATCGCCGGGTGCGGGAGGCGCAGCCGCGGGGCAGCATACCGGTCAGCACGATCGAAGGGGCTCCTTGCCAGGGCCGCATACTGCCGAGCGCGGCCCGGCGCGGCGCATACCGGCGGACGCGGAATAGCCTGCCTGTCGGGATCGCACGCCGCCGAGCGCGGCATAGTCGGCTCACCGAGGTCGCATACCGGCGAGCTCGGTCGGAGGCGTCAGCTCGCCAAGTCGGCGTACCCTCGGCGCGCGGAAGGGGCGGCCCGGCAGTATGCGGCGGAAGGGGCAGCGCGGGCTGGTCGCATACCGGCGAGTGCGGAGGGGCAGTGCGCCGGGCCGCATACCGCCGAGTGCGGTCGGCGCCGCCTGATCAGCGTTGCGGCCCGGCGGAGTACTCCTGTTCCGGCCGTCCGGTGGTGCCGTAGCGCAGCCTCATGCGCACCGTACCGCTCGCCACGAGCCCGGCCAGGTAGCGCTGGGCGGTGGCCCGCGAGACACCGATGGCGCCCGCCACCTCACCCGCGGACAGGGGTGCACCCGCGTCGACGATCGCTTGCAGGACAGCCTCTTTGGTCGGGGAGGACACCGTCGCCGCCGGGCTCGCGGTGACCGCGGGACGCAGCGCGTGCAGCGCCGCGGACACCCGGGCGTTGTCGACCTGCGGCACCGCGAGAATGCGCCGGTAGCGGGCATAGGCGGCCAGCCGGGCGGCCAATTCGGTGTGCGGGAACGGTTTGACGAGATAGGCCAGGGCACCCGCCGCGACGGCGGCTCGCACGGCGTCGCTCTCCGTCGACGCGGTGAGCATCATCGCGTCGCAGTGGATCTCGCGGACGAAGTCGATGCCGGATCCATCCGGAAGGTAGACGTCCACCAGCGCCAAGTCGATCGGCGCCGCCGCGACGAGCTCCCGCGCGGCCGCGAGGGTGTTGGCGGTACCCGCCACCGTGAAACCCGGAATGGCCTGCACGATTCCGGCGTGCAGGTTCGCCACCCGGAAGTCGTCGTCGACGACCAGGACGGTCAGGGCCGGCGTGACCACGACACCTCGCTTTCCATGAGCACCCCCGGGATGCGGGCGATGAACTCCGCGCCGGTGAGCGGCGGCCGGCCGCCGCCGGGATTCGACAGGCGCACATCGCCGCCATGGGCGCGGGCGATCTGGCGGATCAAGGCCAAGCCGACCCCGCGCCCGCCGGGGACGCCGCGATCGTCGCGGGTCGAGACCCCTTCGGCGAACAAGGTGTCCACCAAGTCGGGGGCGACGCCGTCGCCGCTGTCGGCGACGGTGATGTGCAGTGTCGAATCCTCCTGCACCAGTTCGACTTCCACCTGCCGCACCGGCCGGTCCCGGTCGCGGACGGCCTCCATGGCGTTGTCCAGCAGGTTGCCGAGCACGGTGGTCACGTCCACCGGATCGGCGAGGTCACCCTCGACCCAGGTGTTGGGCCCGAGCACGAGTTCGACCCCGTTCTCCCTGGCGTGCGCGGCCTTGGCGGCCAGGAAGGCTTGCAGGTACGGGTCGTGAATGGCGTCGATGCCCGGCGTCGCCGGACCGAGCGGGCCCGCCCCGACCAGCTCGTCGACCGAGCGCGCCGCCTCCTCGACGCGCCCGCTGTGCAGCAGTCCGCTGACCAGGTGCATCTTGTTGGAGAACTCGTGGCGCTGCGCGCGCAGCACCGTGCTCATCGACTGCACCGCGTCCAGCTGCCGGGTCAGCGATTCCACGTCGGTGCGGTCGCGCACCGTGAGCACCGCGCCGAGATCGTGCCCGTCGCGGCTGACCCGGCGCGCCGAGACGATGACGATATTCGCGCCGACCGTCGCCGAGGCGGGCGGCTGGTCGGGTTCGCGCAATACTTCCAGCACCCGGGGCGTCAGGCCGATCTCGTCCACCGGGCGACCGATGTCCGGGGCGATGCCGAGCAGCCGGCGCGCCTCGTCGTTGACGAACGTCGTGCGCCCCGAGGCATCGACGGCGAGCACGCCGCCGCCGATGCCGTGCAGCACCGCCGCCTGGCCGCGCACCAGCTCGGCCAGTTCGTCCGGTTCCAGCCCCAGCGTCAGCCCGCGCCACCGGCGGGCGAGCAGGACCGATCCGGCGATGCCGACCGCGAGCGCCACCGCGACCAGCCCGCCCGCGGTGCGCAGATCGCCGAGCAGTTGCTCGTGCACCGCGTCGGTGGCGATGCCGACGCTCACCGCGCCGACCACACGATCGGCGTCGGGCGCGAGCACGGGCACTTTCGCGCGCACCGAGTCGCCGAGCGTGCCGCGTTCCTCGGTGATCGATTCGCGTCCCGCCAGCGCCTCGGACGGATCGGTGCTGACGTGCTCGGCGAGCCGTCCGGCGTCCGGGTGCGCGAGGCGGATGCCCGCGTCGTCGGTGATCACGACGAACAGCGCGCCGTTGCGCTGTGTCGCGTCGACCGCGAGCCGTTCCAGGGGACCCGCGGCGAGGTCGCGGCGCACGCCGGGATCGTCGGCGACCGCGCCCGGCGCGTACCTGGCCACCTCGGCGCGCACCACCGGGTCGGCCGCGACGGTGCGCGCGACGGCCAGCGCCCGCTGGCCGTAGGCGTCGCGCAGCCGCTGGTCGCTGAGGTAGCCGAACACCGCGAACGCCACACCGAGCGTCAGCGCGACGACCAGGATCTGCGACAGCAGAACCTGGGTTCGCAACCGCACGGCCCGCGCGCCCTCAGTGGCCATGGCCGCAGCATAGGCGCAGACCACCGCGCACGGTGCATGAGCAGAATGCGCAAAACCTGCGAATCCCGCGTTTGTGGCCGTTGTGCGCACAAGCTCCGGCGTGTGACCGGCGCCACGTACGTTCGCCCTACCCGACCTCGCAGGAGTAGGAAGCAATGACGCAATCACTCATCGAGCTGCGGAGCGCGACCAAGCGCTTCCCCGGCACCGGCGGCGGCATCCACACCGCCGTGCGCAATCTGAATCTCACGGTGGCCCCCGGCGAATTCGTCGCCGTCGTCGGCCCCACCGGATGCGGCAAGTCGACCACGTTGTCGCTGGTGTCCGGCCTGGAACCGGCGTCGGCCGGGCGTACGCTGGTGCGCGGGAACGATGTCGACGGGATCCCGGACGGCATCGGCTACATGTTCCAGCAGGACGCCGTCCTGCCGTGGAAGAACGTGCTGGACAACGTGGCGCTCGGCCCGCGCTTGCGCGGCGCGTCGAAAGCCGAGGCGCGCGCGAAGGCGTCGGGGTGGGTGCGCAAGGTCGGTCTGGCCGGGTTCGAGAAGTACTACCCCCACCAGCTGTCCGGCGGCATGCGCAAGCGTGTGGCCCTGGCGCAGACGTTGGTCAACGAGCCGCAGATCCTGCTGATGGACGAGCCGTTCAGCGCGCTGGACGTGCAGACCCGCCAGCTCATGCAGGACGAACTGCTGCGGGTCTGGGCGGGCACCGACGCGGCGGTCATCTTCGTCACCCACGATCTGGAGGAGGCGATCGTGCTCGCCGACCGGGTGGTCGTCATGACCGCGAGCCCGGCCACCGTCTGCGGGGACTTTCCCGTCGGCTTGGCGCGGCCGCGCAGTGTCGAGGAAGTTCGGTTGACCGCCGAGTTCCGCGACATCTATCAGGAGATCTGGGAGACGCTGCGCGATCAGGTCGAGGCGGCGCGCGCGAAGGGAGCCTCCCGTGTCGCATGACGTGCTGGTGCCCGACGCCGCCGCGCCCGTGGTGGAGACCGAGACCGAAGAGCAGATCCTGGCCAGGGTGCGCACCACCGCCCGGCGCGCCCGCATCCGCACCTGGGGCCTGCGCGCTGCTCTGGTGGCGCTGTGGCTGGGCGCGTGGGAACTCACCGCCACGGTCTGGATCGACCCGTTCTTCTACTCCAAGCCGTCGCTGATCTGGGCTCGGCTGGTCGAATGGTTCAGGGAGGGAACCCAGTTCGGCTCCATCTGGCTGCAGATCTACACCACCGTGCAGGAGGCCGTGCTCGGCTTCGTGATCGGCACGGTGGCCGGCGTCGTGCTGGGCGTGCTGCTCGGCCGCAGCCGGTACTGGGCCGAAGTGCTCGCGCCGTTCATCAAGGCGCTCAACGCCGTGCCGCGTATCGTGCTGGCCTCGCTGTTCATCATCTGGTTCGGACTCGGGTTGAGTTCCAAGGTCGCGACCGTGGTGGTGCTGGTGTTCTTCGCGGTGTTCTTCAACGCGTTCACCGGCGCGCGCGAGGTGGACGGCAACGTGATCAACAACGCCCGGATCCTCGGTGCGAGCCGTGGGCAGGTGCTGGTGTCGATCGTGCTGCCGAGCGCGACCACCTGGATCCTGTCCAGCCTGCACACCGCCTTCGGCTTCGCGCTGATCGGCGCGGTCGTGGGCGAATACGCGGGCGCGAGTAAGGGTTTGGGGCTGTTGATCAGCAACGCGCAAGGCACGTTCGACTCGGCGGGCATCTACGCGGGCATGATCGTCATCACCGTGATCGCGCTGATCGCCGAATGGGGGATCGGCATGGCGGAGAACCGGTTGCTGAAGTGGCGGCCCTCGCAAGCGTCATCGAACCACGGGATCTGATCATGAGGTATCGCAAGCACCTGGCGCTCGTCGCCGTCGCGATCGTGGCACTGCTGACGGCCACCGGATGCCGGGACTCCCGCACCATTCCGATGGCCGACGGCAGGCCGCAGATCACCATCATGGTGGGCGGGCTGGAAAAGGTGATCTATCTGCCTGCCATGCTCACACAGCAACTCGGCTTCTTCGAGCGCAACGACATCGATGTGAAACTGCTCGGCGAGCAGTCCGGCGCCACCGCCGAGACCGCGTTGCTCACCGGCGACGTGCAGGGCGTGGTCGGTTTCTACGACCACACCATCGACCTGCAGGCCAAGGACCAGTGCATCCGTTCGGTGGTGCAGATGTCCGACGTGCCCGGTGAGGTCGAACTGGTGTCGAAGGCGGACCCGGACATCGCCTCGGTCGCCGATCTGCGCGGCCGGAAACTGGGCGTGACCTCGCTCGGTTCCTCCACCGACTTCCTCACCCAGGCCCTCACCGGCCAGGTCGGCATGAGCACCGCCGACTACACCCGGGTGAAAGTCGGTGCGGGACAGACGTTCATCGCGGGTATGAACCACGACGGCATCGACGCGGGCATGACCACCGACCCGACCGTGGCGCAGATGGTGAACTCCGGCGATGCGCGGATCCTGGTCGACCTGCGCACCGAGGCAGGCACCCGCGCCGCGCTCGGCGGGCTGTATCCGGCGACGTCGCTGTACATGAGTTGCGCGACGATCGACGCCCACCCGGAGATCGTGGGCAAACTCGCCGCCGCCTTCGTGCAGACGTTGCAGTGGATCCGGACGCACACGCCCGAGGAGATCGCCGCGAAGATGCCGCCGCAGTACGCGAGCGCGGGCAAGGACCTCTACGTCCAGTCGATCCGCGACTCCATCGGCATGTTCAACGGCGACGGTCTGATGAAACCCGAAGGCGCGCAGAACGTGCTGGACATCCTCGGCAAGTACTCGAGGAACGTGCGTCCCGTGCGCGATCGCATCGACCTGTCGAGGACCTACACCACGCAGTTCGTCGAAGAAGCGTTGCGCGCGCCGCGCCAGTGACCGTGCTCGGCATCGCTGCGCCGCCCGGAAGTCAGGACGCTTCCGGGCGGTGCGGCGTCGGCCGCATCGTCGCCCGCGCAGTGTCGAACTTCAGTGTTCGAAGACGCTCACGTCACCGGGTTCCGTCTCCAGCGCCTGCCGGTCGAAGGTCAGCACGGCGAGGAAGAACAGCCCGCCCACGAGCAGCAAACCGGCCACGATCACCACGGGAACCGTCGCGTCCGCGGGCGTGACCAGCACGAACAGCGCGAAGGCCGACCACACCAGCGCGCCGACGGCGATCGGCAACTCGAAGCGCCCGAGATCGAACGCGCCTTTCCTGCGGTCCAACCGCCTGCGCACCGCCAGGTAGAGAACGATCGTCGCGCCGTAGATGAGGGCGGGCAGGATCGTCGAGGCGGTGATCAGCTCCAGCAGGGCGTCACCCGGCAGCGCGACCATCAGGACGACGCCGAGCAGGAAGATCAGGATCGTCGCCGGGACCGGGGTATGCGTGCGTGGATCGACCCGCCGCATCAGCTTGTGGGCGGGGAAGCGCGCATCGCGCGACATCGCGAAAACCAGCCGCGAGCAGGCGGCCAGCACCACCATCCCGGCGCCGAAGAATGCGAAAGTGATCGCCGCGAGCAGGACCCGTTCCATCACCGGGCCGAGTTGGTCGCGCATGATCGCCGCGACCGGCGAGCCGCTGGCGCTGACTCCGGGGATGTCATCGATCGCGACGGTGAGCGCGATCAGGAACAGCAAGCCCAGCACGCCGGCCGCCACGACCGATCCCACGATCGCGCGCGGGACGCTGCGATGCGGGTCCTTCGCCTCCTCGGCCAGGTTGGCCGCCGCGTCGAAGCCGACCAGCGTGCCGAGGCCCATGATCATCGCCAGCATCAATCCACCGCCGACGGCGAAGTAGCCGGAGGCGTTCTCGGTGATACCGCGCGAGGTGAGATTGCCGGGGGTCCCACGGCCCGTGATCACCACGGCGACGACGAGCGCGATCGCCAGCACCACGACGAGCGCCAGTTCCAGCCCCACCGCAGAGGTGTTGATCATGCTGACGATGCGCGTCGAGGCGATGGCCAGCACGGCCTGGACGAACAGCACCACGAGCGTGATGACGCGGGCGGTCTCCTCGTCCCGCTCTAGACCGGCGAGCGGCATGAACGCCTGGCTCGCGAGCGCGTTGTCGACCGCCACCACCGCGATCGCCAGATAGCAGAACGTCACCCAGCCGAACCACCAGCCGATCTTGGGGTTCGCCAGTCGCGATGCCCACTGGTAGGACGAGCCGCTGAGCGGGATGCGCGCCGCGAACTGCGCCACCACCAGCGCCACCAGGGCCTGGCCCACCGCCGCGAGGACCCACAGCCAGATGCCGACCGGACCCGCGTGGCGCAGCACGTCGTCGTAGGTCGCGAAGATGCCGACCGCCACCGAGATGAACGCGAACGAGATCGCGAACACCTGGAAGGAGCCGAGCGTCCGTTCCAGCTCCTGCTGGTAGCCGCCGAATTCGACGGAATTCTCGTCGGCCTGGTCTGTCGAAGCTCGCGCCACCTCCGCCACCTCACCTTCGATTGAAGGGGTGCGCCGACCCCTGGGCGATCGGGAAGGTCATCAGGATGAGATCAGGGCGACCGGTCTGCACACCGATCATTCCTTCTCACCTGGGCGATGTCACTGCTACTTCGCGTACCTAAGTTCCGCGGCCGTCGTCGATCTTCTCAACTGTGGAGACAACGCACCATAGACCGACATGAGAGCCGCTCCCACAAGCCGATGCACGCCACCGCAGCCGAGGTGCGCGTGCACTATCTGATCGGGTTCGTCGGGCTGGCGTGCTTTCTGCTGCTGGCATGGTTGCCCAGTACCGACCGCCGTGCCGCCGCCGGCCGGCTGCCGCGCATAGGCATCTTGCTGACCCTGCAGGTGGCGCTCGGTTTCCTGCTGCTGAAGACGGGGATCGGGCGCACCGTGATCCGTGCGATCAGCGACACCTTCGACCATATTCTCGGCTACGCCGCCCAGGGGACGGCGTTCGTGTTCGGCGACCTGCCCGAAGTCGGCAGCGGCGGGCCCGCCTTCCTCTTCGCGGTGCTGATGCCGATCGTGCTCGTCTCCGCCTTGATCGGCATCTTGCAACACCTGCGGGTGCTGCCGTGGATCATCAAGTATGTCGGCCTGCTGCTGGCGTGGGTGAGCGGCTTCGGCAAGATCGAATCGTTCAACGCGGTCGCCTCCGCCATCCTCGGTCAGTCCGAGGTGTTCATCTCGCTGCGCGCCATGCTCGACGACATCCCGTCCCAGCGGATGTACACCCTGGCGGCCTCGGCGATGTCGACGGTCTCGGCGGGCATCCTCGGCGCCTACATGCAGCTCATCGATCCGAAGTACGTGGTCGTGGCCATCATGCTGAACATGCTGGGCGCCTTCGTGGTGTGTTCGTTGATCAACCCCTACGTGGTCACCGCCGCCGACGACGCCCGGCTGCTCGGCGCGGAGATCGCCGACAGCCGCAAGCGGCAATCGTTCTTCGAGATGCTCACCGAGTACATCTTGGTCGGCTTCAAGGTCGCCTTCACCGTCGCGGCCATGCTGATCGGATTCATCGCTCTGCTGGCCATGATCAACGGAATCTTCGCCGCGCTGTTCCACGGCACCACGTTCCAGGATGTGATGGGGCACGTCTTCGCCCCCGGCGCCTGGCTCACCGGCATCCCGTGGGACGAGGCCGCGGCCGCGGGCCGATTCATGGGCACCAAACTGGTGTCCAACGAAGTGGTCGCCATGCAGGAGCTGAACCGCCGAGACGGCGGACTGTCCGACCGCACCGTGGCGATCGTGTCCACCTATCTGGTGTCGTTCGCCAATTTCTCCACCATCGCGATCGTCACCGGCGCGGTGCGCAGCCTCAGCGAGAAACAAGGAACGGTGATCGCGCGCAACGGCCTTCGCCTGCTCTACGGCGCCACCTTGGTCAGCTTCCTGTCCGCCACCATCGTCGGTCTCCTCACCTAGACGCCTAGCGAGCCGCCTCGCTCTCGGCGAGACGGCGAGCCAGGAACCGCCGCGCTTGATCGTTGCGCGCCAGTGCCAACGCCACGCGGTAGTTCGCCGCGGCCTCCCGCCACCGGCCGCTGCGTCGCAGCAGGTCCGCGCGGGTCGCGGGGACCAGGTGCGATCCGGCCAGCCGCGGATCGTCGGCGACCTCGTCGAGGGCGGCCAAGCCCGCGTCGAACCCGCGGGAGAATCCTACGGCCACGGCGCGGTTCACCGAGACCGCCGGTGACGGGGCCAGCCGCAGCAGTTCGTCGTACTCCGCGGCGATCGAGTGCCAGTCGGTCCGCGCCCAACTCGGCGCCGTCGCATGCGCGGCGGCGATGCGCGCCTGCACCAGGTACGGGCCGCTGTCCCCGGCTTCGGCGGACCGCAGGCACGCCAGCCCCGCCCGCACCATCGCGTCGTCCCACCGCGACCGATCCTGTTCCTCCAGCGGCACCGATTCCCCGTCGTCGCGCCGACGCTGCCCCCGGCGGCTGTCCTGCAACAGCATCAGCGCCAGCAGCGCCCGGGCCTCGGGTTCCCCTGGCAGCAACTCGCACAGCAGTCTGCCGAGGCGGATCGCCTCGTCACACAGCTCGTCGCGCACCGCGGTGGGCCCCGAAGTGGGGAAATACCCTTCGGTGAAGACCAGATACACGCACGCCAGCACACCCGGCACCCGCTCCGGCATCAGGTGCGCGGGCGGCACCCGCAGCGGGATGCCCGCCTGCCGGATCTTCGCCTTCGCACGCGTGAGCCGTTGCGCCACCGTCTGTTCCGGTTGCAGGAAGGCACGCGCGATCTCGGCCGTCCGTAACCCGCACACCAGGCGCAGCGTCAGGGCTACCTGCGAGGGTCGCGCCAGTGCCGGATGGCAACAGGCGAAGATCATCCGCAGCTGGTCGTCCGGCACTGGTGACACCTCGTTCTCCTCGCTCGGCGTCCGGGTCAGGGCCGCGTCGTATTCTTTGGCGGCCCGCGCCGACTCGCGCCGCAGCCGGTCCAGCGCTCGATTGCGGGCGGCCGTGGTGATCCACGCCCCCGGGTTCGACGGCAGCCCGCGCTCCGGCCAGGTACGCACGGCGTCGGCGAATGCCTCCTGCACGGCGTCCTCGGCCAGTCCGATGTCGCCGACGGTCCTGGCCACCGTCGCCAGAGCCCGGCCGAACTCGGCGCGGTAGACGGCGTCGATCGCCGCGGCCCGCCCTGTCCGCACGTCAGTCGCCCAAGTCCACGACCTGGCGCAGCTCGGTGCGCCCGCGCTCGCCGACCGGGATGGCCGACGCGATCCGCACCGCCTGCTCCCGGTCCGGCGCGGCGAACAGGTACAGCCCATCGACCACCTCGGCCGACTCCGCGTACGGACCGTCGGTGAGCAGCAGCTTCCCATCGCGCACCCGGACCGTGGTCGCCGAAGACGGCGGTTGCAGCGCCCCGCCACCGCGGAGGGCCGCCGCGTGCTTCTCACCGAACCGCTCATGGGCGGCCACCGCGTCGTCCCACTCCGGACCGCCCGGCGCGATCACCGCGTCCGGCGCTTCCCACAGCAGCGCCAACCACCAATCCGCGCGTGGGGTGTCGTGGGGCGACCACATCACCATGGGGCGCACCTCGACCGCTCCGTCCTCGGCGGCGGGCAGCTGACGCGCCAGCCGGATGGCCTCGTCCAGGTCGGCGGCCTCGAAGACGTAGAACCCGCCGACGACCTCGGCCTGCTCCGCGAACGGGCCGTCGGTGACGAGCATCCGTCCGTCAGCCCGCCGGATGTGCCGCGCGTCGGCGGAGGGGTACAGCGCCACGCCACCCGCGACCGCCGCGGCCTCGCGTTCCTCGAACGCCGCGTACTTCGCCACCTCCGCGTCGAACTCCGGGGTGCCGGGCCGGATCCCGGGGCCGTCTTCACGTCCTACCAGTGTCGCCAGGTAGTGCATAATGTCATCCTTCCTCGCAGCGAAGGGCTCGGATACCCCTTCTACTCGGACGACGAACCGCGCGGGCCGATCTCTACACTTCGCCCGGAGAAATCCCGCGCGGGTCTCAGCGGACTCGCCCGCCGTTCGCCTCGGCGGGCGCACAGCAGATCGCGGCTCAACTCGACCTGGATCCGCTGCGGCGCGCGGAACGCAGGCACCCCCTGCCCATGTCGTGTCCTGCCAGGTCGGTGTGCGCCTACCTGATCAGCGACGAACTCACCCGCGACCCTACGGCCGCGCTCAGTCCGAGCGTCGACGTCTTGCCACCCCTCGCGGGCGGATAGGCGCGGTCGGGATAAGGGCCTTCGCCGACCGCTGGGACTCGTCGCGCCGACTCGGGACCGGGTGCGTGCGGGCGAGTGGTGACGGTGTCGGACGGGGTGCTGACAGGATCGCCGTCGACGTGGGCGGCGCGCCGACCGACCTGCCGACCGGCTTCGCCGACCTGGTGCACACCGCCTATCCGCGGCTGGGCGGCAGCCGCGCGCTCGGTGCGGCGATCGAAGCCCAGGCCGCGGCGAACCCGCGGAAGGCGCCGCCCGCGAGCCTGGCCGGCGCCATCCTGCAGCAGCGTCACCCCGAATATCCGACGCTCACCTGGGACGCGATCGTGGCGATGAGCGGGTGGGGCGATCGACGGTTCAGGCGTTGGCCTCCTCGGCCGCCCGCAGTTCGGCCTTCCATTGCCGGAAGCCTTCTTCGGTGCGGCCGCGACGCCAGTACCCCGAGATCGATGCCGCCCACTCGGCGGAGACACCGCGATCCTTACGGATGTAGCGGCGCAGATCCTTCATGACCGCGTCGGCTTCCCCGTGAATGAACACTTGGACCTGCCCCGGCGACCACGGCGCGGATCGGACGGTCTCGGCGAGCACCTCGCCCGGGGACCGGACGCCCCGGTGCAGCCAAGTCAGCTCGATGCCGTCGGGTTTCTTCACCGGCAGTTCGTCGTCCGGACCGCCGACTTCCACGAACGCCAGCCCGGTCGCGTCGGCGGGCAGAGCCTCGAGCGCGGCGGCGATGGCGGGCAGCGCCGCCTCGTCACCGGCCAGCAGATGCCAATCGGCATCCGGGCGCGGCGAGTAGGCGCCGCCGGGGCCGTACGCGTCGATGGTCGCGCCGGGCTCGACCGCGGCCGCCCACGGTCCCGCGATGCCCTCCGCTCCGTGATAGACGAAATCCACCGCGATCTCCCCGGCGACGGGGTCGACCGAACGGACGGTGTAGGTGCGCAGCACCTCGTTGCCCTCCTGCGAAAAGATGAACTTCACGTAGGAGTCGGTGAACTCGCTGGGCCGGAACGCGGCGAAGCCGGGACCGCCGAGGTGCACCCGGATCAGATGCGGGGTGAGCCATTCGGTGTGCTGCACCGTGAAGGTGGTGCGAGGACGTGCCAAGGGGAACCTCCGATAAATATTATTAGGATTGCCTTACTTACCCTACCTGTGTTCGGCTCGGCCTGCGGCCAACCGCTGACGGCGCGCCGGGCGGGCGAAAGGATGATGCCCATGACGCAGTCCGTGCCGACACCGACCCACGCCGTGCAACAGCGCTACCGCGACCCTCGACCGGTCGAACCCGCGCAGTGGAACCAGGTCCTGCAGGTGCTGCACGAGCATCGCTCGGTGCGCCGCTATCTGGCCGACCCGGTGCCGGACGCGACCCTGCGCCTGCTGATCTCCGCGGCGCAATCCGCGCCCACCTCGTCGAACCTGCAGGTCTGGAGCGTCATCGCGGTGCGCGACCCGCAGCGCAAAGCCCGCTTGGCCGCGCTCGCGGGCGACCAGGCCCACATCGTGCAGGCACCGGTGCTGCTGGTCTGGACGGCCGACTTCGCGCGCCTGCGCCAGCTCGCCGACGACCGGAGCGCGCCGCTGGAGGGCGCGGACTACCTCGAATCGAGTTATGTCGGCTTCATCGACGCCGCGCTCGCGGCGCAGAACGCGGTCGTGGCAGCGGAATCGCTCGGGCTCGGCACCGTCTACATCGGCGCGTTGCGCAACAAGCCGGAAGAAGTCGCCGCCGAACTCGGCCTGCCGCCACAGGTCTTCGCCGTGTTCGGTGTGGTGGTCGGCCACCCCGACCCCGCCGAGGACGCGCGGGTGAAGCCGCGCCTGCCGCAAGACGCGGTCCTGCACCGGGAGACCTACGATCTGGACACGCAGCGGGCGCATGTGGCCGCGTACGAGACCCGGATCGCCGAATTCTATGCCGAGCAACAACTCTCGCATTCCTGGACCGAACGTGTCCTGGCCCGGCTGGCCTCGGCGGCGGCGCTCAACGGTCGGCATCGGCTGCGCGAATCGCTGACCAACCACGGCTTCCGCTTGCATTGATCCGCCGTCTCAGGCCGCGACGACCTTCTCGGTGAGCAGTTCGAACGATCGGGCACGGTCGTCGATGTCGTAGACCAGCGTGTTGATCATCAGTTCGTCGGCCCGGGTGCGCTCGAGCAGGTCCGCGAGCTGCGCGCGCACCGTTTCCGGTGAGCCGAGCAACTGCCCGGCGCGGCGCTGGCGGATGAACGCGCGCTCCTGCTCCGACGGACGGAACGCGGCCGCCTCCTCCGGGGTGGCCAGCGCCTGCGGCGTACCGCGCACCAGGTTCAGAAAGGCCAGGTCACGCGGCCCCGCGAGGACCTCGGCGCGCTCGTCGGTGTCCGCGCAGATCGCCGCGACCGCCACCATCGCGTGCGGACGCTCCAGGCGCGGCGAAGGCCGGAAGTGCTCGCGGTAGAGCGCGAGCGCGGGCTCGGTGTTGTCGGGGCTGATGTGGTGGGCGAACGCGAACGGAAGCCCGAGCACCGCGGCGACCTGGGCGCTGTAGCCGCTGGAGCCGAGCAACCAGATGTCCGGTTCCTCGCCGCGGCCCGGCGTCGCGGCGATACCGCCGGGATCGCTGCCGCGGAAATAGCCCAGCAGGGCGGCGAGTTCCTGAGGGAACGATTCCGCCGAGAGTCCGTCCGCGGTCCGCCGCAGCGCGCGAGCGGTCGCTTGGTCGGTGCCCGGCGCGCGCCCGATGCCAAGGTCGATCCGTCCGGGATGCAGCGCGTGCAGGGTGCCGAACTGCTCGGCGACCACCAGCGGCGCGTGATTGGGCAGCATCACCCCGCCGGAGCCGACCCGGATGGTCGAGGTGGCGGCCGCCAGATGCGCCAGCAGCACACTCGGCGCCGAGCTGGCGATGCCGGGCATATTGTGGTGTTCGGCCACCCAGAACCGGTGATAGCCCAACGCCTCGGTGCGCTTGGCCAATTCGGTGGTCGCCTCCAGCCCCTCGCCGACGGTGCGGCCGGACTGCACCGGCGCCAGATCCAGTACGGACAGCGGGACGTCGTTCATGGGTCTCCTCCACAGTGGCGATCTCCACTGCCAACGCCACCCGTGCCCGCGGTATTTCGCGGCCGTCTCAGCCGCGTGCGATCGCCCGGAACACCTCGATGGTGTCCTGCTCGTCCTGGGTGGTGCCGTGATCGCTGAGTTTGACGATGACGGTGCCGCTGGGCGGGTCGAGGTAGACGTACTGGCCGTAGACGCCGACGGCGGTGAGGTCCGCGCCGTCGCCGCCGGTCGGATGCCACCATTGCGCGCCGTAAGGCCACTCGCCCACCCGGTGCGGGGCCGGGGTGCGGATGCGATCGATCCAGGCCGGCGGCACGATCTGCGCCTCGCCGACCCGTCCGCCGTCCAGCACCAGTTCGCCGATCTTGGCGAAGTCGCGGGCGGTCGCGTTCAGGCAGCAGAAACCCTTCTCCTGGCCGCCTGCGCGATCCAGATTCCACAGCGCCTCGTCCTCGGCGCCGATCGGCGCCCAGATGTCGCGCTCCAGCAGCTGGGCCAGCGGCAGGCCCTCGACCCGCGCCAGCGCCATGCCCAGCAATTGAGTGTCCACACTGCGGTACTCGCCCGCGCTGCCCGGCGGGAAGCGCAGGCCGCGGTGCGCGCGGACGAATCCGTCGAGGTCCTCGGTCAGGTACATGCGGGCGGTGCCGGTCAGCGGCAGGTACTTGTTGTAGTTCTCCGCGACGTCGACGCCGGAGGCCATGTCGAGCAGGTCGCGGATGGTGACGGCGTCGTACGCGCCGCCGGTGGCCAGCTCGGGCAGGATCCGCACCAGGCGGTCGTCCTCGGCGAGTTTCCCCGCGGCGACGGCTCGGCCGGTCAGCAGCGACACGATGGACTTCACCACCGACCAGGAGGACTGCCGGGTGGTCGCCGTGAAGCCGTCGCGGTACCACTCGTGGGTCAGGGCGCCGCCGTGCAGCACGAGGAACGAATTGGTGTGCGTCGTGTCGAGGAACTCGGCGATCGACACAGCCGAGCCCTTCCACGGCACCTGGCCGGGCAGCGGCCGCGGCGCCCTCGGCAGGGGATGCGGGACGGGGGAGGCGGCCACCGTCCGGCTCTCGAACAGCGCGCCCTGCGCCGACGGCGGATCGGTCAGCAGCCGCAGCAGCGTCGGCGGCGCGGGGATGTGCAAGATCGCCGTCGTCGCGAACGCCGCGCCGATCAGGACGGCGACGACCGCGAGCAGGACGACGAGAGCGCGCAGCGCGGCACGTCCGGGTCGCGTGCGCCGGAGAGAGAGTTCGGTCATGACGGAAGCCGATCGGTAGGGGATCCGATGATGGCATGCCCGGCGCCGGACCGGTAGCCGCGATCGCCCCGGCGACGACGCGCGGGGCCGGGGCGGTAGCGTGACGCCCTGGGCCGGGCGGCCGTGCGATGATCCGACATCGTGTTACGGCGCACCGGCGGGCGACCGGCGCCGCTGCCCAGCGAGGGAAGGACCGCAGTATGACAGCCTCCGATCGGCACCTGCAGGACGCGGAACCGCTGGCTCCGGCGGACGGCGGGGACTCGGAGGGATACGCCAGGGGCCTCAGCCCGCGCACCATCCAGATGATCGCCATCGGCGGAGCGATCGGCACGGGCCTGTTCTATGGCGCGGGCGGCGCGATCGAGCAGGCGGGCCCCGGTCTCATCCTGGCCTACCTCGCGGCGGGCCTGGCCATTTTCGTGATCATGCGCGCGCTCGGCGAACTGCTGACCTACCGGCCGATCTCCGGCAGTTTCGCCGAGTACGCGCACGAGTTCCTCGGCCGTTTCGCCGGATTCGCGACCGGCTGGTCGTATTGGGCGGTGTGGGTGGCCACCTGCATGGCCGAGATCACCGTGGCGGGCAAGTATGTGGAGTACTGGTTCGACATCGCGCCGTGGGTCACCGCGCTGGTGGTGCTCGCGGTGATGTTCGGTGCCAACCTGATCTCGGTGCGGCTGTTCGGCGAGGGCGAGTTCTGGTTCTCCACCATCAAGGTGACCGCGATCGTCGGCATGATCCTGCTCGGCATCGGCGTCCTGCTGTTCGGATTCGGTCACGCGGCCGATCCCACTGTCACCAATCTGTGGGCCGACGGCGGCGTGTTCCCCAACGGCATCGGCCAGTCGCTGCTGGTGCTGCAGATCGTGCTGTTCGCCTACGTCGGTGTCGAATTGGTCGGCGTCACGGCCGGGGAGGCGCGCGAACCCCGCACCACCCTGCGCAAGGCGATCAACACGCTGCCGTTCCGGATCGGCCTGTTCTACGTCGGTGCGCTCGTGGTGATCATGGCGGTGTCCAGCTGGCGCAACTTCCACGCGGGCAAGAGCCCGTTCGTGGAGGTCTTCGAGCAGATCGGCATCCCCGGCGCGGCGGGCATCGTCAACTTCGTGCTGCTCACCGCGGCGCTGTCGTCGTGCAACTCGGGGATCTACTCGACCGGCCGGATGCTGCGGACGCTGTCGCTGCGCGGTGAAGCGCCCGCCCGGCTGAACAAATTGAGCGCGAACGCGGTCCCCTACACCGGGATCACCGCGTCGGCGGCCGCGATGGTGATCGGCGTGGTGGTCAACGTCATCTCGCCGGACAAGGCCTTCGCCTACATCACCTCGGTGTCGACCATCGGCATCATCTTCGTCTGGGGCGTCATCCTGGTCTGCCACCTGATCTACCGGGCCAAGGTCGCCCGCGGCGAGCTGCCCGCGAGCGACTACCGGCTGCCCGCGGCGCCCTACACCACCGTGCTGGCGCTGGCGTTCCTGGGGTTGGTGGTCGTGCTGCTGCTGTTCACCGACAGCGGGCGCACCGCGATCGTCGTCGGCGTGGTGTGGGCGGCGCTGGTGTCGGCCGGGTACCTGGCGCTGCGCAAGCTCGGCCGGGCCGACACGCCGCCCGCCACCGTGCGCACCAGGTGAGGAGCGCTTTCCGCTAAGCGGCGAGGAAGAGCGCGGCGGCGCCCGCTACCTCGACAACGCCATAGAACCAGGTCGGGTAGAAAGCCGTTCGCTCGTCGAGCGCCGCCGACGCGACCCGTCCGAACGCCATACCCGCCAGCGCCGCGCCGACGGCGACCATGATCCCGCCGCGCAGCGATTCGAGGTCGAGGGCGGCGACCGCGAGCACGGCCGCCATCGCCAGTCCGAATCCGCCGTAGACGGCGCGCACTTCGTATCGCGCGCTCGCTTCGCCGAGCCGGATGCCGAACGGCCGGATCAGCGCTGTGGGTGCGGCGAGGGCGTACACACCCATACCCAGGAAGAACACGCCGACGATCCCGCATACGGCCTGTGCCACTGGGACCTCCAATTTCTGGTTCGGTTGGGAAGCCAAGCTTGCGGCACGTCCGGTTCCGGACGCTTCCGAAAACCCGCTACATCGGGTCGTGTCGTCCGGATCGCCCCTCTGGCCTCAGCGCGCCGCGCCGCGCCGGGCGCCAGGTGCTCGGGCGGAGGGCTGCGCGGTGCGGCGAGCCGCGACGGTGGTCGCTGTGCCCGCCGGGGCAACCTCGCTCGGTGGCTGAACACGCACAAGAAGGCCCCCGGTGTGGCTGGTCCGTGCCCCGCCGCGCGCCCCGTCCGGAGCGAGGGTCAGTCGGTCGCCGCCCGCCGCGGCATCATCGCCGCCGCCACGACCATGACCACGGCCATCGCCGCGATGGCGACGAAGACCAGATGCACCGCCGAAGCCAGCGTGGTTGGCAGCGGGTGATCGGTGTGCCCGACCCGTGCGTTCACGATCGCGCCGAACACCGCGACGCCCACCGCGCTGCCGATCGAGCGCGCGAACATGTTGGCCGAGGTGACCACACCCCGCTCGGACCACTCGGCGCTGGTCTGCGCGGCGATCAGCGTCGGGGTCGCGACCAGGCCCATGCCGGTGCCGATCACGAAGCAGGACGCGGCGACCTGCCACAGCGCCGAGTGCTGGGTGATCAACAGGGTGCTCGCGGCGCCGACCGCCGCCAGACCGCTACCCAGCAGGGCTGTCGCGCGAAACCCGAACCGCAGGTAAACCTTTCCGGCTTGGGACGCCGCGAGCGGCCAGCCCAGTGTCAGCGCGCCGACCGTCAGGCCCGCGACGAGCGCGCCGGTGCCGAGCACGCCCTGGGCGAAGGTCGGCACGTAGGAGGTCGCGCCCAGCACGACAGCGCCGATCAGGACCGACACCAGGCTGCTGGCGATCACCACCCGTCGGCCGAACACCCACAGCGGCAGGATCGGATTCGGCACCCGGCGTTCCACCAGACCGAACAGCGCGAGCAGCGCGACGCCGCCCGCGAAGATGCCGATGCTCACCGGCGAGGACCAGGCCCACGCCTGGCCGCCTTCGAGCAGCCCGAGGATCAACGCCCCCGCACCCATCGTCAGCAGGGCCGCGCCCAGGTAGTCGACGCGCTGCCTGCGCCGGGGCGCGCTCTCGGCGAAATGGCGCACCAGCATCCATCCGGCCAGCGCGGAGAGCGGCAGATTGATCAGGAAGATCCAGCGCCAGCTGACGTACTCGGCGAACAGGCCGCCCAGCAGCGGGCCCGCCACGCTCGACATGGCCCACACGCTGGCCAGATAGCCCTGAACCCTGGCGCGTTCGGACAGCGTGTACAAGTCGCCCGCGATCGTCATCGTCATCGGCTGGATCGCTCCCGCGCCGATGCCCTGCACAGCGCGGAAGACGATCAGTCCGAGCATGCTGGTCGCCACGCCGCACAGCAGCGAACCCAGCGCGAACATCGCGATTCCGAACAGGATCACGGGTTTGCGCCCCACGGTGTCGGCGAGCTTGCCGTAGATCGGCACCGTCACCGCCTGCGCCAGCAGATAGATGGAGAACAACCAGGGGAACTGCGCGAAGCCACCGAGGTTGTCGGTGATGGTGAGCACTGCCGTGGCGATGACCGTCGAATCGAGCGCGACCAGCGCGGTGGCCAGCATCAGCGAGCCCAGGATGGCGCCGCGTTCGGAGCGGAACCCGACGGACACCGGCACAGTCTCGGTCGCCACCGCGGCCCCTCTCGTTCGCCTGTCTAACCACCTCGAACGACCGTATCCGCTGCCCAGCTATTCCCGCATGGAATTTTTTTGCCCACCGACTCGGGAAAGGGCTGCTCACCGGCGCTCCGGTGAGCAGCCCATGCTCCGGGTCAGGGGGACAGATCCGCCCCGGTGGGTGGCGGTTCGGCTTCGAGGAGGGCGAGTTCCTCGTCGGTGAGCAGCCGCGACCGGATCAAAAACCGAACACCTTCGGGCGCTTCCAGAGAGAACCCACTGCCCCGGCCGGGCACCACGTCGACGGTGAGGTGCGTATGGCGCCAGTACTCGTACTGGTCGGCGCTCATCCAGAACGGCGTGTCCGCCGCGGGATGTCCCAGCAGCACGTCCGAGGCGCCCACCCGGAATTCGCCGCGCGGGTAGCACATCGGTGAACTGCCGTCGCAGCAACCGCCGGACTGGTGGAACATGACCGGACCGTGCTGTTCGATCAGCAGGCGCAGCAGTTCCTCCGCGGGCCCGGTGAACTCGACGCGCTGGACCGGATCCGGCATCAGAAGAATCCGAGCTTGTCCGGCGAGTAGCTGACGAGCAGGTTCTTGGTCTGCTGGTAGTGGTCGAGCATCATGCGGTGGTTCTCGCGTCCGATGCCGGACTTCTTGTAGCCGCCGAAGGCCGCGTGCGCGGGGTAGGCGTGGTAGCAGTTGGTCCACACCCGGCCCGCCTTGATCTGGCGGCCCAGGCGATAGGCGGCGTTGATGTCTCGAGTCCACACGCCCGCACCGAGTCCGTAGAGGGTGTCGTTGGCGATCTTCAGCGCCTCGTCGACCGAGTCGAACGTGGTCACCGACACCACCGGTCCGAAGATCTCCTCCTGGAATATGCGCATGTCGTTGCGGCCGGAGAAAATCGTCGGCTCGACGTAGAAACCGCCGGGGAACTCGTCGACCTTGCGCGCGCCGCCGCCGGTGAGTACCTCGGCGCCTTCCTGGCGGCCGATATCGATGTAGGACAGGATTTTCTCGAACTGGTCGTTGCTGGCCTGCGCGCCGATCATGGTGGCCTCGTCGAGCGGGTTGCCGCTGCGGATGGCCTTGGTCCGTTCGACGCACCGGGCGATGAACTCGTCGTAGATCGAGGAGTGGATCAGCGCCCGGGACGGACAGGTGCACACCTCGCCCTGGTTGAGCGCGAACATCACGAAGCCCTCCACCGCTTTGTCGAGGAAGGCGTCGTCGGCGGCCATGACGTCGGGCAGGAAGATGTTCGGGCTCTTGCCGCCCAGTTCGAGGGTGACCGGGATGATGTTCTCGCTGGCGTACTGCATGATCAGCCTGCCGGTGGTGGTCTCGCCGGTGAAGGCGACCTTGGCCACGCGCGGGCTGGCCGCCAGCGGCTTGCCCGCCTCGACGCCGAAGCCGTTGACCACGTTGAGTACTCCGGGCGGCAGCAGATCGGCGATCAGTTCGACGACCTTCAAGATCGAGGCCGGGGTCTGCTCGGCGGGCTTGAGCACCACCGCGTTACCCGCGGCCAGCGCGGGCGCGAGCTTCCAGGTGGCCATCAGGATCGGGAAGTTCCACGGGATGATCTGCCCGACGACGCCGAGCGGTTCGTGGAAGTGGTAGGCGATGGTGTCGGCGTCGATCTCGCTGATGCCGCCTTCCTGGGCGCGTACCGCCCCGGCGAAATAGCGGAAGTGATCGACCGCCAGCGGCAGGTCGGCGGCCAGCGTCTCCCGGACCGGCTTGCCGTTCTCCCAGGTCTCGGCCACCGCCAGTGCCTCGAGGTTGTCCTCGATCCGGTCGGCGATCTTGTTGAGGATGTTGGCGCGCTCGGTGGTCGATGTGGCGCCCCACGCGTCAGCCGCGCGGTGCGCGGCGTCCAATGCCAGTTCGATGTCGGCCGCCGAGGACCGCGCCACCTCGCAGAAGGTCTGACCGTCCACCGGGGAGGGATTCTCGAAATAGCGACCTTCCACCGGGGCGGTCCACTCCCCGCCGATGAAGTTGTCGTAGCGCGGGGCGAATTCGACGACGCTGCCCTCGGTTCCCGGCTTTGCGTAGCTCATGGCGGATGACTCCTCGCTGGTTGCGGACGTGATGCACACGGCGCCACGGCCGTGATGCGGGTCACTATGCCCGGCGAGGGTTGACGAAACGTTGAGGCGCGCACTCAGTCGCGCAGCGCGGCGTGCCGCCGGGCGGCCGCGAGCGCACGCCGACCGTCGCCCGCGGGGAGCAGGCCCAGCGCGTGTTCGTGCACCTCGACGTCATACGGCGCTCGCTCGCCGTAGCGCAGCGCGTGCTCGACGTTCCCGCTGGACAGCACGGCGGTGCGCACGCCGACCTCCAGATACTCGCGCCATTGCACGATGCCCGGCGTATCCGAGCCCGGCAGCAGCGGCCCGCGATACAGCTCGACGGCCGTGGCGGTGTCGCCCGCTTCGAGCGCCGCCAGCACGTCCACGGCGTCACAGGACAGTGGGCTCACCAGCTGATAGACCCGGCTGGTGATGTCGCCGCCGGTGGCGCGCCGCAGATAGGACATCTCCGATTTGAGCGTGCTTGCGCCGACCGGCCGGTCGCCGTACACCGCGAAATGCAGGCGTTCGTGGGTGAATCCCTCGGGCTCGAGTGCCAGCAGCGTCAGGATCTCGAGTTGTCTGGGGCGCAGCCGCACGGGCGCGCCATCGCGGAGGAGACGGGCCGCGCCGAGGCAGGTCAGCCGGACTCCCGGCGCGGTCATGCGGTGCTGCAGCTTGGTTTCGATGGCGGTGACCAGCGTGCGAGCGGTGGACATGGCCAGCGGGTGCGCGCGGTCCCAGGTGGTGGACAGGTCGAGCACGCCCAGTTGGCGACCGTTCGCGGCGCGAATCGGGGCGCAGTAACAGACCCACCCGTGCAGGGCCGCGACCAAGTGTTCGGCGGAGAACACGGTGTGCGGCCGATCGGTGCGCAACGCCAGCGACAGCGCGTTGGTGCCCATGTGGGCCTCGTCCCAGCGGCCGCCCGGCGCGAAGTTCACCTGTTCGGCGCGGCGGCGCATGACCGGACCGCCGTGCGACCACAGGATGGTGCCGGTCTCATCGGTGATCGCCGCGACGTAGCCCGCGCCTTCGGTGATGTCGCGCAATTGATCGGTCAGCTCGGAAACCGGGCTACGCAAGGGAGATTCGGCCCAGCGTGCGGCCACGTCGGCTTCGGCGAGGGGCGCCTGCTCACAGGCCGGATCGACGGTGTTCAGCGACCGCAGCCACGACTGCGCGACCTCGCTGCGCAGCGCGGAATCACCCTGCGGTATCCCGGCAGGTATCCATCGGGACCACTCTTGTTCCAGTGCAGCGCGTCGCTGCGAGAGGGAACTGCGCTGTGCCATCTCGCTGATCCTGTGTCTTCGCTCCGATCGTCTTCGTGCCCTCCCATCATGCCCCAGCGCCCGGCCGGGCATTCCGTTTCGGACTGCCAGCTACGGGTCTGGACGAATCGGCGCTCGACGGTCGGAACGCCGCGCTCCCCGGCGGCGCGGCGCGGGGAAGCGTGCGCCTGCCCGGGAATCCCGGCGATGCGACCGGTGATCGGTGTGCGGTCGTCTCACGGCGGCCGCACACCGGACCGGCCGTTTACGGCGTGGAGAACCCGATCAGCGCCCCGATTCCCGCGCCGATCGGAATAGTGACCAGCGCGCCGACTCCGCCCAGGAAGAAGCCGATCACTGCGCCGATGCCCGCGCCGATGAGGGCACCGATGCCGGCGTTGTACTGCTTACGCGCGAGCGTCTCGTCCTCCCCGACGAACTGGTTCAGGCGCTCGGTCGTCGCGGGCGAGCCCACCGGCGTCACCGTGAGGGTGCGGCCGGAATCGGAGATGGCCGGCGCCAGCCCGTGCGCCGCGCCGGAGGCCTGGAACGCCAGGGGCATGGTCGCGACGACCTGTCCCGCTTCGTTGCGCAGCTCGACTGCCCTCGCATCGGTCGTCAACGCGAAGCTGCCCGCGTCCAGGGTGGTGACCACCCCGGAGCCGTCGGCGGCCGGAGCCGAGGTGAAGCCGAGTCCCTGCTCGACGCCGTGCACACCGACCTGCGCGGGCGCCGCGGGCTGGGCGTGCGCGACGCCCGTCGCTATTCCGGTGGCACCGACCGCGAGCAGGGCGGTTGCGGCGAATCTGTTGACTCTCATCGTATTTCCCCACTTAGTCGTGTCGGCCACGAGTGCCGACGGATCCCCAAGATGCCGGTTGTCGGCCCCACCCATTCTGGCCGCAGCGCTTTCTCGAAGCAATCGTTCTGCGAATTTCACGGCAAATAGGGGACATCGACTCGCCGCGGACGCGCCTGAATTCCACAGTGCCAGCGATTGTTTCGTTGTCCAATTCGAACGGATTGCAGAATGTGTGCTGAATTGTGTTACCACCGCCGGAATTCGTCCGGCAGTGCGCGCGGAATTATCCAAAACCCAGCCCGGCAGTATGAATCGACGCGGATTCGATAGGCGAGCGCTGTGCGGACGCTGAGCGCGTCATAGCTCGATTCGGCGGGAGGGCGCTCGGCTCCCCTGCTGGGGCGGTCGCTCTGCGCAGGAGGGTAGTCGGCGACCGCTGTGCGGGTGCGGGCACTCGTGACGGGGATCGGTCCGGCTCCTGCCTCGATGCCGAAACCTGCCAGTAGCCAGGTGATTCCGGGATCGCCGCGCGTGCGGGCGCTACTGCGATCGCGTGCCGGAACGATCGCGTGGAGCCGGAGATCACCTGGCGGACTGTGTGAGAGCCCTTCTGGTCAGAACGCGCTTCCGGTGCCGGGCAGCAGCCAGGCGATGCCAGGCCAGGCGCCGAACGGGCCGCCCCAGTAGCCGAACGGGCTACCCCAGCCGCCGTAACCGCCCCAGCCGCCCCAGCCGCCGTAACCGCCCCAGCCGCCGTAACCGTGGCGGCCCCACCCGCCGTGACGGTGCCACCCGCCGTGGATCTCTTCGGCCTGGCTCGTCTGGGTGACGGCCGGCTGCTGGGCCACCGCGGGTGCGGCCATCGCGGGTGCGGCGACCGCGGCGACGGGTGTCAGTGCGAGCGCGGCGATCATCGCCAGGCGGACGACCGCCTGTCGGGCGCGTCCGGTCTCGGCGTCGTGCATCATCGGTACTTCCTCACTTCGGTACGTCTTCGTCCGGTCGGTGACCGATTCGATGGCCATCGACCAATCTCACCAATGCATATCGTACCGTTGAACAACGGCACACTCAATGTGGTGCGATCGTGCGAGATTTTCTCCGGTCGGCACGTCGCCGCTCGTACCGGGCAGGCGTGCTCGGTAGCGTCTGGGCAGCGGACCATTCGAAAAGGAGTCGACCGATGGCTACCAGTGCCGATGTGCTGACCGACGCCTACGAGCGGATCAAGGAGGTGGTGCACGAAGCCGTCGACGGACTGGGGGAGGACGCCCTCGCCCACCGGGTCGATCCGGGCGCCAACTCGATCGCCTGGCTGATCTGGCATCTGACCCGCGTACAGGACGATCACATCGCGGATGTGGCCGGTGTCGAGCAGGTCTGGACCGCGCAGGGCTGGTACGACCGCTTCGGCCTGCCTCTCGACAAAGGGGCGACCGGCTACGGCGACCGCCCCGCCGATGTGGCGGTCGTCCAGGCGTCGGCCGAGTTGCTCGCGGGATACTACGACGCGGTGCACGACCAGACGCTGCGCTTCGTCCGGACGCTGCGGGACGACGACCTCGATCGCGTCGTGGACACCCGATGGGACCCACCGGTGACGCTGGGTGTGCGGCTGGTCAGCGTGATCTCCGACGATCTGCAGCACGCGGGTCAAGCCGCGTTTCTGCGTGGCGTGCTGGAACGGACGGCATAACCGGTCCCGGGAAGTCCGTATCCCGTACCCGGCCTGCGCCGTGCCGTAAGTTGATGCCGCGCAAGCCGAATGCACACAGAGAGTGCCGCCGTGGTCGTGAAAAGTGTTCTGATCGGTGTCGCCGTGCTCGTCCTCGTGGGAGTCGTCGTGCTCACGGTGGTCGGCGCCCACTGGTATGTCTGGCGGCGGCTCGTGCGGGACACGACCGCGGCGGGAACACGCGCGCGACGGGTCGGCACCGCCGTCATGCTGGCGGGTCCGTTGCTGCTGTTGGGGACGACGGTGGCGGAGCTGGCGTCCGCGCCGTTCGTGATTGTCCGGATCATCGCCTGGCCCGGCTATCTGTGGGGCGCGTTGTTCGTGTACCTGCTGTTGGCACTGGCGATCGGCGAGCCGATTCGGCTCCTGGCGCTGCGCCGGTTCGATGAGGGCCGAGCGGTACGGGAGCCGGACTCTCCTGCGGATATCACTTCCGAGTCGGCGCTCGTGGCTGTGCGGGAGTCTTCTTCGCGAGGCGGCTCCGCGCCGGAGCCTCCCGTAGGAGTCTGTTCCGCGTCGGAGGCGCCCGGGGGACCCGGATTCGTGCCGGCGTCTCCCATCGGAAGCGGGTCGGAGTCTCCCGCCGAAAGCGATGATGTGCACGAGTCTCTCGTCGGTGGTGGGTCCGGGCCGGAGTCGTCGGCGGGCGGCGGTTTCGCGGCGGGGACCGAGTTGGCGCCTCGGGCCTCGCCGGATACGGCCGCTCCGGCCGAGTCCTCGCCCGCACGGCTACCGCGCCGCGTCTTCGTCTCGCGGGTGATGGGCGGCGCCGCTGTCGCCGCCGCGGCGACGACCGTCGGCGTCGGCGCGTACGGAGTCCTGAACGGACCGAGTGTCATGCGCGTCGCGGTGCCGCTGGCGAAGCTGCCGCGCGGTGCCGACGGATTCCGCATCGCGGTGGTCAGCGACGTGCATCTCGGCCCGATCCTGGGGCGCGGTTTCGCGGAGCGCGTGGTGCGGACCGTCAACGACACCCGGCCCGATCTCATCGCGGTCGTCGGTGACCTGGTGGACGGCAGCGTGGAGCATCTCCGCTCGGCCGTCGAGCCGCTGGCCGCGCTGCGCGCCCGCCACGGCGCGTTCTTCGTGACCGGCAACCACGAGTACTTCTCCGGGGCCGAGCAGTGGGTGGAGCACGTCCAGGAACTGGGCATGCACCTGCTCGCGAACGCACGCACCGAACTACCCGGATTCGACCTCGCGGGCGTCAACGACGTGCAGGGCGAACGAACCGGGCAGGGCCCGGACTTCGGCAAGGCGCTCGGTGACCGCGACCGCGCCCGCGCCGCCGTACTGCTGGCGCACCAGCCCGTGCTGATCGACGACGCGGTGGCACACGGCGTCGATCTGCAGTTGTCCGGACACACCCACGGCGGCCAGCTCTGGCCCGGCAATTACCTTGCGGGGCTGGCGAATCCGACCGTCGCCGGGTTGGAGCGGTACGGCGACACCCAGTTGTACGTCTCGCGGGGAGCCGGGGCATGGGGTCCGCCGGTGCGGGTGGGCGCACCGTCGGACATCACCGTCGTGGAACTCGTCTCACTGCAGGCGTGACCGCGCCGGTCGCCGTCACCCGAACAGGCCGCCCAGTACGCCACCGCTCTGGCCGGCTTCCTGCCCGCCGCCGGTGCCTCCGACGAATCCGCCGGGCGGCAGCTCGGACGGCTGCACGATGACGAAACCGCGGCCGGAGAACGACAGCGTCATGCCCTCACCGGTGCTGCGGCCCATCAGCCTGCCGAGTCCGAACGAATCGTTGCGTTTGATGCCGGTCTGCAGGCTCGACGACCACGCGACCGCCGCCTGTGGGTCGGCATAGGTGGGCTGGTCGACGTTGAGTACCACCGGCGTGCCGTGCGTGGTGATGGCGATGCGGCCGCGACCGGTGAAGACGCAGTTGAACAATCCGGCGTTGCTGGCGAAACCGGCGGCTCCCTGCACCATCCGGATGTCGTAACGCAAGGTGGAATCGAAGGCGAGCACATTGGCGCCGTTGATGGTGAGGCCGTCGGTGCCGTCCAGGTCGATGGTGTGCACGTCGGCGGCGCCGTTCGCGACGAACAGGTCGCCGTGCCCGGACACCTTCATCAGCGGCACGCCCTCGCCGGTCAGCCGCTGCTGGATCGCCCGGCCGATCCCGCCCGCCCCGAGCGCCTGGAAATGCAGATCTCCCTGGTAGGCGACCATCGATCCGGCGCGGGCCATGACCTCGCCGTTGACGGCCACCTTGATCATCTTGCCGCCCTGCTTCTGGATGCCAGCGCCGGTGACTTCGGCGTGGCTGGGGGCGAACAGATCGCTCTGCATCGGCAGTGCTCCTTGCTGAGGTGAGGGCATCGGTGGTGGCGGCACCGCGGCGGGCGGCGCGGAATAGGCCGGTGGCGTCGGGTAGGTAGGCGGGGGCGCGGGGTGGTACGCCGGGGGCGGAGCCGATGGATACGCCGGGGGCGGTTGATGTGCGGGTGGGGGAGCGGATGGATGCGCCGCAGGCGGTTGATGCGTCGGGGGCGGAGCCGATGGATACGCCCGGGGCGGTTGATGTGCCGGTGGGGGAGCCGGAGCGGGCGGCGGGGACGGCTCGTCGTCGATGTTCACGCCGAAAGCCGTTGCGATGCCCGCCAGCCCGTTGTCGTACCCCTGGCCGACCGCACGCACCTTCCATCCGCCGCCGCGACGGTAGATCTCCACGCACACCACGGCGGTCTCGGTGCTCAGGCCCGTCATCGGGAAGGCCAGCGTGCCGGAGGAGGCGGCGATGGTCGCGCGCAGCGAACCCGCGGCCGCGAAAGTGGGCGGGCCGTTGCCGTCCAGGCTCGCGGTGACGACGACACGATCCACATCGCCCGGCAGCGCCGTGGTCTGAATGTCCACCACGTCGCCCGCGCCTCGGCCGTGCCGGTAGGTGACGCCGGGGGCGACCGGTTGATTGAAGAAGACGAAGTCGGCGTCGGAGCGCACCCGCCCCGCCGCGTTCAGCAACAGCGCCGATACGTCGACGGGAGCCGAGCAGGTGACGGTCACCGTCAGCCGATCCCCGGGCGCGGGGCGGTTCTCACCGCGGGCGAGGTCGGTCACGGCAGGCCGTCCGATCCGCGGCGGCGTCGTCGGGTTGACATGCGATTCACGGGTCCAGTGTGTCGTGTGCCCGCGACCCGCGCCACAGGCGTACCGGGTCTACGCACTCACCAGGCGCTTCGTGCCGTGATAGCCGTGCGGGCAGGCATATGCCGACCCACGATCAGGCGGCGGCCGTGCCTGTTCCGCGGCAGGCGCCGCCGGTCCGGTACCGCGACTCCGCCGCTGATCGGCGATGCCTGCGACGAACCGCCCTGCGGCGGTCCCGCATCCGCCCGGGGGCGAGGCACCGTAACGCGGGTGAGCCCGGCCGGGTCGACCGGGCTTTCGTCGCGGATCCGGATCAGAGCACTTCGGCGTACATGGTGCCGTCGAGGATGCCGAATTCGACCTGCCCGGGGAACAGGGGCAGAGCGCCGGCGGCGTGCTTGCTGTGATTGAGCGCGATGGTTTCGGTGGCCCATCGGTGCAACGGCTCGGGTAGCCGCAGGACCCGATGGTCGGTGCAGCGAACGTACGGGTAGCTGATCTCGCCGGGCCGGGCGAGCGGGTTGTGAATGTCCAGCGCGGCGATGTCCAGGACCAGTCCGGTCTGCTTGGCGGAGGCGACGGTCGGTGGCTGCAGTTCGATGTCGTCCATGACCGAAGACGGTAGCTCGAAGGATGCCAGATGCGGGTGATTCCGCGCGAATGTCCCAATGATTTCACCGGAAGTGGGGGACGGCGAGGTTCATCGAATCGGGTGAACCCCACCGCTACCACCAGCGATCGCGGTCGGCTTGGGCATGCCGATGCCGCGATGGAAGCCCCGGAGCCACCGGGACGGTGCTGAGCCTATGCGACGCTGAGGGTTCGCGGGGGAGTTTCCGTCGAATCCGTCGGCACTGCCGCCGAGGCCGGATCCGATGCCGACCCGTCGGTAACCCGCGCCGGAATGTCCGGTTCCGGGTGCTGCGCCGTACGATGCCTGCGGCGTCAAAGAAGCTGTGCGCGTTGAGTATCCGGCACGGCTGTGTGCTGTTCGTTTTTTCTTCAGGAGGGTGGAAGTCGTTGCTCTATGTAGTCATCGCGGCCATTGTCATCGCATTGCTGGCCATGTCGGCCGTGGCGATGGTGTGGGACCCGCGCCGTCGTACCGAGTCGGACGAGTACGACTACGAATACGGCATGGACGGTGATGACGCTGCGCCCGACGAGTACGCGCGCTCGCGCAACGTCGAGTGGCCGCGCAAGGAGAGCGTCTGACCGGCGCGAAGCGGCCGCACGCGGGCGGCGAACGAACCGGATGCCCAGCCGAATGCGGCTGGGCATCGGTGTTTTCGACGGCTTTCGCCGTGATCGGTCACGCCACGGTGAAGTCGCGCCACGCCGCGTGCAGGCCCTGTCCGCGCAGCGACGTGCTGCGCCCGTCCTCGATCGGATGCAGGGTGATGATGCCGAAACCGATCTGCACCGTCTCCGGCAGTTGTGGAGCAGTGGTGGTGTACACCGGTGCGCCGTCGACGTACCAGCCCGCGGTACCCGCGGCGCGGTCGAGGGTGACGCTGTAGCGGTGGAACTCGCCCGGCTTGATGCTCACACCGGCCAGCGGCGCGTGCACCACGTGGGTGAACGCCTCCTCCGCGGGGACGACACCGGGCACGAACAACCGTTCGTGGATCGCGTACGCGTGCTTGCTCGTCGCGATCAGGTCGAAGACCTGCGCGCTGCTCATATCGAGGACGTTGAACGCGGCGAAGCCGTCGCGGTAGTCCTCGCCGGTGGCGCCGACGCTCTCCGCCGCCATGTCCACCGCGAAAGTCCGTGGCCCGCCGGTGAGATCGAACGTCTCGGTCGACACCAGCAGGTGCTTCGGGTTGTCCAGGATCTGGACCTCGGCGTGGGACCGGGTGAAGGCGTCGATCCGGACCGACACGGCGCCCTCGCCGACCTCGGTGCGGGCGGCCGGGTCGGCGTAGCGCCAGGTCTGGTCCGGGCCGAGCGGGACTTCCAGGAAGCGCCACCGGTCGGCGCGCAGATCGGGGCCGTTCAGGTCGTCGTAGGTCATCGTGGGAGTCACCTTTCGGCCGTGTCGCGCACGGCGGATTCCGATAGGCCGGGCTCGGTCGCCCGGCGGCGCAGGGTTGTCACGACTCCGTTCGACGATCCGGACTTGTAGCCGACGCCGCCGAGCAGTAGGCGCTCCTCGGTCAGCCGCGGGCGGAGCGCGGGTCCCATCGGCCACCAGTCGTCGAGTTCGACCAGCCCCGGCTCGATCAGTTCCAGATCGCCGAAGTACGAGGCGATTTGCTCGCGAGTGCGGTACCAGCCCGAACCCAGGCCCATCTCGGTGAAACGCCGTTGCAGCTCGATGGCCATCTCGTGTGCCTCGCCGCCGTCGGCGGGATCGTAGAAATGCGTGATCGCGACGTAGGAGCCGGCCGGGAGCGCATCGATGTACCGGCGCATGATCCCGGCCGGATCGAGGTCGTCGTCGACGTGATGCAGGATGCCGCACAGGATCAGCGCCAGCGGGCGGGTGAGATCGAGGTGCGGGGTGACCTCCGAGTGCGCCAGCAAGGTGTCGGGGTCGGTCAGGTCCGCGGGTACGAAATGGGTGTACGCGTTGCGCTCGAGCAGGACGCGGCCGTGGATGTTGCAGACCGGGTCGTTGTCCACGTACACCACGCGCGCCTGGGGATTCTGCTGTTGCGCGATCTCGTGGGTGTTGCCGACGGTCGGCAGTCCGGCGCCGATGTCGAGGAACTGGTCGATGCCCGCGGTACCGGCCAGGTAGCGCACCACGCGGTGCAGCCAGCGGCGATTCATCCGGGCCACATCGCTCTGCCGCGGCGCGACTTCGGCGACCTTGTCGCGCACGTAGCGGTCGACTTCGTAATTGTCCTTGCCGCCGAGGGTGGCGTCGTAGACGCGGGCGATGCTCGCGCGTGTCGTGTCCACGCCTACCGGCGCGCGGACACCGGTCTGGGGAGCGGGATCGGACATGGAGACCTCTCTCTAGTTTCCGTCGCCTGGCTCACCAGCCTAGAGACCGCCGAATCGGCGAGCAATCCGTGCGGATGCATTCGGCCAGTGCTGTTTTCGTGGATCGAGCGCGGGCGCAGCGGCCGGGGGCGAGCATTGAGCAGGGTGACGACTCAGGACGCGCCGGGCCGGTGCAGCACCCGTCCGGGCAGCCATCCGCCCTGCACATGCGTCACCCGCCACCAGTCGATGTGCACCACCACGGCCTCGATCGGTGTGGACAAGAACGGTTCGATCTGTGGCTCCTTTCGTAACAATGCTTCGAAGGTCTCCTCCCGCTCGCCGGATCCGGTGCGAACCACGGCCGTGCCCAGGCCCTGTGCGAAGGGGTGGAGGATTCCGTCGGGCACCACCTTCACCCCGACGTTCGGATTGGCGCGCAGGCCCTCCAGCGTCCGCCCGCCCGACTCGAGCACGAGCGTCAAGCGGAACGGATCGCCGTCCAATTCGGTGAAGAACGCGGTCGAGCACCAGTTGACGCCCTCTTTCGACGTCGCGAGGTCGATGCCGGTGAAGCCGAGGACGCCGGTCAGCTTGTCCTGGATGTCCTGATCGGTGATCTGCACGTCGTTCGAGGTCATGTCGGGCTCCGTGGTGAGAGGGGTTTATCTCTTGCGGCCGACGCCGCCGAGGATGAGACGTTCGTCGGGCCACGGCGTGCGCAGCGCGGGGCCGCCGGGCCACCATTCGTGCAGCTCGACCAATCCCGGTGGAACCATCTCCAGCCCGGCGAAGAACGACTGGATCTCCGCGCGGGTGCGCCACCGCCCGGTGCCGAGGCCCTCGTCGTGCAGTGCCCGCTCGGCCAGTCTGGCCAGTGCGTGCAGGTGCTCGTTCTCGTCGGCCGGATCGTAGAAGTGGCTGATCATCACGTAGGACCCCGGTGCGAGGCGATCGATGTACCGCCGCATGATGCCCGCCGGGTCCTGGTCGTCGTCGAGGTGATGCAAGGTGCCGCACTGCATCAGCAACACCGGCCGGGTCAGATCGAGGTACTGGTTGACGGCGGGGTCGTCCAGCACCTCGGCGGGCCGGGTGAGGTCCAGGTCGAGGAAGTGGGTGCGCTCGTTGGCTTCGAGCAGTTCCCGTCCTCGGGTGACGCAGACCGGGTCGTTGTCCACGTACACCACCGCGACCTCGGCGCCGAGTTCCTGGGCGATCTCGTGGGTGTTCTTCCGCGTGGGCAGGCCGCTGCCCAGGTCGAGGACCTGGTCGACGCCCGCCGATCGGGTGACGTACCGGACTGCGCGCTCGAGCCAGCGCCGGTTGGCGGCGCCGACGTCGTCCTGATGCGGCACCGCCTTCTTCAGGTGCTGGTACACCTGCCGGTCGGACTCGAACCAGTCCGTCCCTCCGAGGGCGTAGTCGTACACCCGTGCGATGCTGGGTACGTCCGGATCGACACCCGCTAGTCGGGTCGATGCCTCTGCCGACGTCATGGCGCTCCTCCTCCGCGTGGCCACCGTCGGGGGCGACTCTACGCACAGCCGTCCCGTCGCGCTCGGGAATGCGGTCGAGATATTGCGTTGGCGCTCTTGCGAATCCATAATTGCGCACTCGATTCGCGGCACGCGTCCGCGTCAGGGCCGGTGCCGGGGTGCGGCCGAGTAGGATCTTCAGCCGACGTTCAGACAGCTGTGATGGTGGAGGCAGTGGGCCCCGCGGTCTAACCCCCGATCGGCCGGAGGCAGGCATGACCAACGACGAGGACAGTGGCGACAACGCGGAATTCCCTGCGGCCGAACGCGGTCCGACCGTCTTGCGGATCGCGCTCGGCAGCCGGTTGCGTCAGCTGCGCGAGGGCTGCGGGATCACCAGGGAGGCCGCGGGCGACGCCATTCGGGGATCGCACGCCAAGATCAGCCGCCTGGAACTGGGCCGGACCGGCTTCAAGGAACGCGATCTGCACGACCTGCTGAATCTCTACAGCGTTGTCGACCCCGCTGAACGGGAAACGTACTTCGAATTGGCTCGCCGGGCCAACGACCCGGGTTGGTGGCAGCACTACAGCGATCTGCTTCCGGCGTGGTTCGAGACCTACATCGGTCTCGAGCAGGCGGCCACCACGATCCGCACCTACGAGGCGCAGTTCGTCCCGGGCCTGCTGCAGACCGCCGATTACGCGCGCGCGGTGATCCAGCTGGGCAACACCGACGAGACCGAACGCCGCGTCGCCATCCGGATGCGCCGCCAGCGGATCCTCTACCGCGCCGCCGCTCCTACGTTATGGGCGGTCATCGATGAGAACGCGCTGCGCAGACCGGTCGGCGGGATGGTGGTCCTGCGCGAGCAGATCGAGCATCTGGCGACGATGGCCGACCGGCCGAGCATCAGGATCCAAGTCCTGCCGTATGCGGCGGGCGGGCACTCCGCCGCGGGCGGCCCGTTCAGCATCCTTCGTTTCCCGGAACCCGAGCTGGCCGACATCGTCTACACCGAGCAGCTCGCCAGCTCGCTGTACTTCGACAAGCAGCGCGATGTCGAGCTGTACATGTCGGTCATGAACCGGCTCAGCGTGGAGGCGCTGTCGCCGGCCGACAGCGTGGATTTCCTCAACGAGCTACTCGCCGAGATGCACCCGGACGAATAGGACACCTCCGGCGGCAAAGGTGGCGCCCGTACCGGCGTGCCGGTCACGTCCGTGCGCGGAGTTTGCCGAACGGGTCGCACGCCACCGTATCGGCGATGTCGCCTGCTGTCGGGGCGGACTCCTCGCCCAGCGGGCGGGAACCGGGCGGTCGACTCGATCGAGGTCCGGCTCGAAGCCTGCGAATCGAATCCGCGTTGCGAGTCGTGAAAGTCGTTGGCAACACGGACAACTCGGCAGAACGCGAGGCCCAGTGGATAACAGTTCCATATCGCAGACCAATGGCTGATGCGCACTCGTTACCTAGCGACGCTCGTTCACCTCGATTTTCGAGGTTTTCGCTCCGGGCGACGCCCATGCACATGCACACGCGCATGTATGTACCGATGGACGATCACCGATGCGACGGGGCCGCCGTGATGTGGCAGTATCCCTGTCGAGGTCGGGGTCTGAGGATCGACTCGGGCACTGGCTGGTTCGGCCGCGGCGGCCCCAACGCGAGTTGGGGTCGCCGGCGGAGCCGTCACCCACGGCGCGAATGTCCGGATTGCCGAAAGTTCACGGTGTCAGCACGATCCGGATCGGATTGCCTTCCTTGTTCTCCAGCGCGTGGACCGCTGACTCCGCTTCGGCCAGCGGAAGCACCGCACTCACCGACTTGGCGAAATCGATCCGATGCGCGCGGCGCAGGCGCACCAGTTCGAGCACGTGATCGGGTTCGGAGCCGTAATGCCCACGCAGTTGTTGTTGCCGGAAGCTGAAGATGGTGCCGTTCGTGATGGTGATCGGTTTGTCGGTGAGTCCGACCAGCACCAGCCGTCCTTCGTCGGCGAGACATCCGACGGCCTGTTCGCGGACGGGCGCCGCGCCCGCGAAGTCGAACGCGGCGTCGAGTCCGGCGCCTCCGGTGGCGGCGTACACCTTCTTCGGCAGCTCCGCGTCGGACGGGTCGAGCGCGAGGTCCGCCCCGAAGTCCAGCGCACGCTGCCGAGCGGCGGGCAGCGGATCGACCGCGATGATCGGCGCGGCGCCGATCAGCCGGAGTAACTGGACCCCGTGCGCGCCGAGTCCGCCCACGCCCCAGACGCCCGCCGCCTCCGCGGCCCGGACCTGGCCGGTCCGGGTGATGGCGGCCCAGGGCGTCGAGACCGCGTCGGGGATGAAACAGGCTTGCTCGAACGGCAGGTCGTCGGGAATGGGCACCACGGTCTCGGCGGCGGCCAGCGCGTATTCCGCCCACCCGCCGTCGTAGTCCACGCCCCGGGTGTAGGTTCTGCCGTCGCGGATCTCGCCTGCCTGCAACAACACTCGATCACCGGGCTGTAGGTCGCGGACCTCGGGCCCCACGGTGTGCACCGTGCCCGCGACCTCGTGGCCGAGGGTGACCGCGTCGCCGGTCAGGTACATCGGCGACAGCACGCCCTCGATGAGGTGGACATCCGACAGGCAGACACCGGCGGCGGCGACCGCGATCAGCACTTGGCCCGGCCCGGGGGTGGGCACCGGTACGTCCTCCAGGCGGAAGCGCTGCCCGCCGGCAGCGCGTGGGAAAAGTCGTCCAGCGAGCATGCTCTCAACTCCTCGGCAAGCCGGTCGGTCGATTCGGGCACCGCGCGGCGGCGGCGATCGGTGGTCCTGCTACGGGGACCAGGTGATGCGGCCGCCCTCGAAGTCCTGGGCTTTGCCGTTCTCGAAGTCGTATTCGTCGCTGGTGGGATAGCCGTAGCGTCCGGCTTCGCCCGCCGCGGCTTCCCAGGACTCCCGGATGGAGCCCCAGACGACGTGGGCGCCGGTGCGCGACGACCAGTAGATGGCTCCGCCGCCGAACAGGTTGTAACGGCCGTTACCGGCGCGGCCCGCGGATTCGTCGGTGATGGGGAACCCCAGCGGACTGCTCTCCCAGCCGTAGGAACCCCACTTGTCGCGGATCACGCCACCGATCTGATGCGCGGCGGTGCCGACGGACCAGTAGATCGAACCGTTCTGGAAGACGCTGTAGCTGCCCGGTTTCGACGGCGTCGCGCCTTCCCGCGCCACGGGGTAGCCGAGTGCGCCGCCCTCGTAACCGAGGTCGCCCCATTTGTCGCGGATCGCGCCGCCGACTTGGTGGGCGCCGGTGTCGGGGTGCCAATAGATGGAGGAGCCGCGCTCGAACGCTTGGTAGCGGCCACCGCGAGCGGCGGGGGACTCGGGCGTGACCGGGTCGCCGAAGAACCCCGGCCCACCGGCCTGGTCGTACTCGGCTTCGATCTGCCCGCCGACGTCGTACGGACCGATCGGGCGCGCGGCCGCATCGGGTCCGATGCCGGTGAGCAGGGTGCCGAGTGCGGCCGCGATGGCGAATGCGCCGCGGGTGCGCGAGCGGTTCGGGCGACGGTGCCGTGCCAAAGTGAACTCCTGTGCATCTCGGGTGGGTGCGGGATGGAGCTGAAGCTGTGGTCGGCCTGCGAAGATCAAATTACCTCCCCGCGTCCCGATATGGAGGGATACGAGGTACTCGGATGTCCTGATGTCGTGCGATGCGCTGTCCGTCGGCGCCCGGGTTTGCCGCGCGGTATGGGCCGAACCGTCGCCGCGTTACCGCGTCCCGCGGCAGCACACCGCTGCGTCGGATGTGATCGTGCCGGACGGATTTGCTGTCGAGAACCCATCCAACTCGCTCGAGGCTCCGAACAAACAGGCGGTGCTACCGTGCCCACGGTCGCACCTTCTCGGATACGGCGCCGCCGGGTCAGGGTGCTCGCACCACTGGCCCGGCGGTGTCACGAAACGGAACACGTTGCCGAGCAGCGCAACTCGTGTGTTCAGCGCAGCACGTCCGCCGCTTCGGCCGCGATGGTGGCGGCGACGGCGCCGAGGGCGGGGGAGTCCAGCCGCCACTGCTGCCAGTACAGCGGGACATCGATGACAGCGCGGGGATCGATCGAAACCAAGCGGCCGGTGGCCTGGTCCTCGCGGGTCTGCAGGTCGGGCAGCATGCCCCAGCCGAGCCCCAGCCGGACCGCCTCGGCGAATCCCGTGGAGGACGGCACGAAGTGGCGTGGCGGATCCAGCGGTTTGCGACTGCGTCTGCGCAACAGGCGATCTTGTAGGTCGTCCTTGCGATCGAACAGCACGACCGGAGCGGCGGCATACGCTTTCGCGGTGGGGCCGTCGGCGAACCAGGTGGCGGCGAACTCCGGGCTGGCCATCGGCCGGTACCGGATCGCGCCGAGCCGCTCGACCTTGCAGCCCTGCACCGGTTGCGCGGTCGAGGTGATCGCCGCCATCACGGTGCCGTCGCGCAGCAGGCGCGTGGTGTGCTCCTCGTCCTCGCGATGGATCTCGAAGCACACGCCGCGCGGCGCGCGGCCGAGAGCGGGTAGCACCCAGGTCTCCAGCGAGTCGGCGTTGACCGCGATCGGCACCCGGATCGGACCGTCGGCGGGCTCGCCGCCGAGCTCGCGCGCGGTGTCCCCCGACAGCAACTGGATCTGCCTGGCCAGCCGGAGCACCGCCAGCCCGGATTCGGTGGCGCGCACCGGTTTCGTGCGTTGCACGAGGATCCGGCCCGCGGCGTCCTCCAGCGCCTTGATGCGCTGGCTGACCGCCGACGCCGTCACGCTCAAGCGCCGCGCCGCGGCGTCGAAAGTCCCCTCGGTGATCACGGCGTCGAGTGCACGCAGCTGATCGAGTTGCAGATCCATATCAAGGAATGCTAATGATACTTAAGAATCTTTAGCTTGCCTGGGTACGATCCGCGCCCTTAGCGTCGCTGGACGTGAGCGTTTCCTCCGCGGCGCTGGCCGCCGCCTCCGGTTTGGGCTTCGGTTTGTCGCTGATCGTGGCGATCGGCGCGCAGAACGCGTTCGTGCTGCGTCAAGGGATCAGTGGCAGGCATGTGCACGCGGTGGTGGCGGTGTGCGCGGTATCCGACATCGTGCTGATCGCGGCCGGGGTCGCCGGCTTCGGCATGGTCGTCGAGTCGGCTCCCGCGGTGCTCGTGGTGGCGCGCTACGCGGGCGCGGCGTTTCTGATCGGCTATGCGGCGCTGGCGGTCCGGCGGGCGTTCGGCGCCGCGGCGCTGCGCACCGAAGCGGGGCGGGCCACCGCGGCACTCGGCGCGACGGTGGCGACCACCCTGGCACTGACCTGGCTCAATCCGCACGTCTACCTGGACACCGTGGTGTTGCTGGGGTCCTTCGCCAGCACCTATGCGAGCCCGGATCGCTGGTTTCTCGGCGCGGGGGCGATGCTGGCCAGCGTGCTCTGGTTCACCGCTCTCGGCTTCGGTGCGCGCCTGCTCGGTCCGTTGTTCACCCGTCCGCGGGCTTGGCGGGTGCTGGATTCGCTGATCGCGGCGGTGCTGCTCGGCCTCGGAGTGGGACTGTTGTGCGGCGGATGAGCACTCAGAGCTGCGCCTTGATCTTCGCGGCGAACTCGTAGCCGGCCTCCCACTGCGGCCCGGACGGGGCGAGGACGACGCGTGCCGCGCCGGCCTCGGCGTAGGCGGCCATTCGCTCGGCCGCCTGGCCGGGATCGGTGGCCAGCGCGGGCGCCACGACCGTCACGGAGAGCGGCGGACGGCCGTATTCCTGGGCGAGCGAAGCCAATTCCGCCGCTGCCGCACCGATCCGGTGCGGTTCGAGTCCGATGGCGACCCAGCCGTCGGCGAAGGCGGCGGCACGGCGCCGCGCCCGCTCGCCGTCGCCCGCGACCAGCACCGGCGGCATGGTCGCACCGGGTGCCAGCGCGACCTCGGTGCCGTCCGCGAGGGTGGTGGGCCGCCCGGTGACCAGGTCGGGCAGGACACGCAGCGCCTCGTCCGTGCGACGGCCGCGCTCGGCGAAGGACGCACCGGCCGCGCGCCAACCGACATCCCCGTGCGCGGGGTTGCCCGTGCCGACACCGAGGATCAGCCGGTCGCCGGAGACATGCTGCAGCGTGGCGATCTGCTTCGCGGCCCAGGCGACCGGCCGCAACGCCAGCAGCAGCACGCCGTAGCCGATGCGGATCCGGTCGGTCGCGGCGGCGGCGGTGGCCAGCACCACGGTGCTGTCCAGGATCGGCGCGCTGGCGACGAGATGGTCGGTGGACCACACCGAGTCCAGTCCGCTCTGCTCGGCGAGGCGGGCGGCGGCGCGTACGTCACCCAGGATGGGCTGCGCGGGGTCGGGCGTCGAAGTGGGCAGGATGATGCCGATGTCCAAGGTCATGGTTTCGACGCTACGAATCCGCGGCCGCCGCGCCAATGTCTCGTTCGCTCGAGTCGATGTTCCATACGCTCGTCGCAAAGGTGTTCTCGGAGAGCGGTTTCCGTCACCCGGCAGGACACGACCGATGGTAGGCGTCGGATCCCTCGCGACCGCGGCGTGCAGTTCCACCGGCGGTCGGCCGCGAGCGTGTCGCGAGATCAGGCCGGCTCGCGGGGAAGCAGCGCCTCGACCAGCGCACGGGCCCGAGTCGCCGGACCGGTCGGTCCGAACGCCTGTGTCGTAGCGTAGACGCCTTCCATCACCAGCATCAGCTGGTCGGCGAGCGCCTGCGGATCGTCCATCGGCGCGGTGGCCGCTAGTTCGCCGGCCAGCGCGCCGAGTTGCGCCCGCACCCAGTGCTTCATCGCGACAGCGTTTCGGTGACCGAGCACGTCGTGGTCGGGCAATTCCCCGAGCGCGATGAGGAAGGGGCAGCCGCGGCAGGATTCGGGGCGCACCTGCTCGGCCAGCGCGTCGAACAGCGCGAGGATGCGCTCGCGCGACCCGTCCCCGGTCGCCGCCGCGCGGAACCACTCCCGGTACCGGTGGTCCTCTCGCTCGAGATACGCGGCGACCAGCTCGTCCTTGGAGCCGAAGATGCGGTAGAGGGTGGGCGGTGCGACGTTCGCCTCGGTTGCGACGCGGTCCACGCCGGTCGCGCGAATTCCATCCTGGTAGAACAACTCCCGCGCAACGGCGAGGATGTGCTCCTTGGTGTCCGCGGCGGCGCGGCGTTTCGGTCCCACGGGAATACCGTAGCGCGCTCCAGCGATGTTAGGGAACGTTACATAACAACAATGCGGGAGTGCAGAATGACCGACTTGAACGGAAAGACCGCCCTGGTGACCGGCGCCTCGCGGGGGATAGGCCGGGCCATCGCCGAGCGTTTGGCCGCCGACGGCGCAGAAGTCGCCGTGCATTACGGCACGAACGTGGAGGCGGCGGAAGACACGGTGTCGGCGATCCGGCGCGCGGGCGGCCGGGCGTTCCCGGTGCGTGCCGAACTGGGCCGCGACGGGGACATCGACCAACTGTTCGGCGAACTCACCGCCGGACTCGGTGACCGGCCGTTGGACATCCTGGTCAACAACGCCGCGATCATCGTCTACGACGCCACGGTCGAGCAGGCCACGCCCGAGCACTTCGACCGGTTGTTCGCGGTGAACGTGCGGGCGCCGTTGTTCATCGTCCAGCGGGCGCTGCCGTTGCTGCGCGACGGTGGACGCATCGTCAACATCTCCTCCGGCGTCACTTGGTTCGCCACGCCGGAGGTCGTCTACGGCATGACCAAGGGCGCGCTCAACGTGCTCGGCCGATCGCTGGCCAAGACTCTGGGGCCGCGCGGGATCACGGTGAACACGGTCTCGCCCGGCATCACCGACACCGAGATGAATTCCTGGCTGCACACCAACGACGGTGCGATCTCCGGTGTGGCGGGCATGACCGCGCTCGAGCGTGTCGGCCGCGGCTCGGACATCGCCGACGCGGTGGCCTTCTTCGCCTCCGAAGACGGACGCTGGGTCACCGGTCAGACGCTGGAGGTGAACGGCGGCCTGTTCCTGGGGCCGAAATCGCCGTCCTGGTGATCGCCGGACACGAGCGGGTGCGGGCGTCCGGCGTCCGTACCCGCGGCTAGGGTGGGCGCATGGTCGAGTCGACGCGAATCGTGCTTGCTTCCCGGCCGGTGGGCGTCCCCACCCCCGGCAATTTCCGGGTCGAGACCGCGGAACTCCCCGCTCCCGCCGAGGGCGACGTGGTGTTGCGCACCCGCTATCTGTCGCTGGACCCGTACATGCGCGGCCGGATGAGCTCGGCCGAGTCCTACGCCGATCCGGTGGAGATCGGCGGGGTGATGGTCGGCGGCACCGTCGCCGAAGTGCTCGAATCCCGCGACCCGTCGGTCGCGAAAGGCGATGTGGTGCTTGCCTATTCGGGGTGGCAGACCCATGACGTCACCCCGGCGCGCTCGGTCCGCAAGCTCGATACGGGCAATGCTCCGGTCTCCACCGCGCTGGGGGTGCTCGGCATGCCGGGTTTCACCGCCTACGCGGGCCTGCGCAAGATCGGCCGACCGCAGCCGGGCGAGACGCTCGTGGTCGCCGCGGCCACCGGGCCGGTCGGCTCGGCCGTCGGCCAGATCGCGAAGATCGGCGGCACGCGCACGGTGGGCATCGCCGGCGGCCCGCGCAAGGTCGCCTACCTGAACGAACTCGGCTTCGACGTCGCGCTCGACCACCGCGCCCCCGATTTCGCCGACCAGCTGGCGGCGGCGGTTCCCGACGGCATCGACGTCTACTTCGAGAACGTCGGCGGCGCGGTGGCCGACGCGGTCTTTCCGCTGCTGAACACCCACGCGCGCGTGCCGGTCTGCGGGCTGATCGCGAATTACAGCGCGACCGGCGCCCCGGGCGGCCCCGACCGGCTGCCCGCCTTCTACGGACGCATCCTGACCAAGAGCCTCACGGTGCGCGGATTCATCCAGACCGAATTCGTCCGCGAGCTGTACCCGGACTTCCTGCGCGAGATGGGGGAGTGGGTCGCCGATGGCCGCGTGCGCTATCTCGAGGACGTCGTCTCCGGCTTGGCCGCCGCGCCCGAGGCGTTCATCGGCATGCTGGAGGGCCGCAATTTCGGCAAGGTGGTCGTGCGGGTCGCGGACTGATCAACCGGCGGCGGCGCCGCCGCCGATCCCCAGGTAGACGACCATCAGGATGAACAGGAACCAGCCTGCGCCCTGCCAGATGGGCCAGGTCCGGCCGCGGCGCCACTGCACGTAGGTCTCGATGAAGGCGCCGATGCCGCCGATCAGCAGGACCACGGCAGGGCCGAGCACCACCGCGAGCTGTGCGGCGCTGTCGCACAGCAATCTGTCCGCGTCCACGCACTCGCGCTGCGCGGCCCACAGCACGCTCAACAGGAAGACCAGCCCCGCGGTGGCGAGCACGGAGGCGACGTAGGTCGCCGCGCGGCGGAATCCGCGCGGATCGCGCCAGCGCTTCTCGACGTCTTCGACCATATGTCCACCACCTCGCCGTCCGCGGCCGCCGGTTCCCCCGACGTGATTGCCGAACGGCGTCGGCTCAAACGCCGCTCAGGGCTTGCGCCCGACGCCGGCCCAGTACCAGGCGGAACGCTCCTTGGCCGGGGCGGCGTCCGTGTCCGGACGCCAAGCGTCGACCGGAACGACACCCGGCTCGACGAGTTCGGTTCCGGTGAAGAAGGATTCGGTCTCCGCGCGGCTGCGGGCTCGGAACGCGATCCCGGCCTGCCGGGCGGCGGCCACCGCGCGCGCCGTGGCCCGCGCGTCGAAATCTTCCGTGAAATGGGTGAGCACCAGATAACTGCCGGACGGCGCCGCGTCCAGCAGCCGGCCGACGACGCCGAGCGGGTCCTCGTTGTCGTCGAAGAACATCATGACCGCGACCAGCAGAATCGCGATGGGCCGGTCCGGGTCGAAGGTCTCGGCCAGTACGGGCGCGTCCAGGATGGCGTGCGGATCCCGCAGGTCGGCGTCGAGGAAGTCGATCCTACCCGGCGGGGTGCTCGCCATCAGGGCTCGGGCATGGGCGAGCACGAGCGGGTCGTTGTCGACGTAGAGCACGCGCGCGGCCGGATCGATCCGCTGGGCCACCTCGTGCGTGTTGCCCGCGGTGGGGAGGCCGGTGCCGATGTCGAGGAATTGGGCGATGCCCGCGTCGCGGGCGAGATGCCGCACCGCCCGGCCGAGGAACGCGCGATTGGCGCGCGCCATGTCGCGGATGGCGGGGATGTGCATGGCGACGGTATCGCCGAGCGCGCGATCGGCAGGGTAATTGTCCTTGCCGCCGAGCCAGTAGTCGTAGACCCGCGCCTCGTGCGCGAGACTCGTGTCGAGCTTGCTGGAGACCCCGGCGCGCGCCCGCGCTTGACCGTTCGGCATGCAACCTCCCTTCCCCGGCGGCGCCGGCCGTCACCGGCGTGGGCTACTGTCGTCCCCGAATGAGGACCCCGCCCTGTGCATTACGCGTCAAGAATAGGGTGGCTCGTTCGCGCCTGGGGTCTTTCGACCGGATCGTCCCTTTTCCGGACGGCTACTCCGCAGCGGCGAACCTGGCCGCGATCTCCTGCGCGGTGACCTTGGCGAGTTCGACGAAGAACGGCACGCGTTCGGAGATCATCAGCGTCGTGGGACCGCGCAGGCCGAGCGCGAACCGGCAGCGACCTGCCGGATGCAGGATGGGCAGGCCGATGGTGCGGAAACCGGGATCGAGTTCCTCGTCGTTGTAGGCGTATCCGCGCTCGCGCGTGATCGCCAACTCGGCGCGCAGCTCGCCGGGCCCGGACACCGAGCGCTCGGTGCCCTCGTCGTACGGGAGCTCGCGCAGTTGCTCGTCGGTGACCTCGGACCAGGCGAGCAGCGCCTTGCCGAGCGCGCTGGCGTGCAACGGCAGTCGCACGCCCTGCAGGGCGTGCCCGTCGGTCTCCCGCCACCGGCTGGTGCCGAGCAATACGGCGTGGATGCCATGGCGGGTGGCGACCGAGCAGCTGGCCCCGGTGGTGCCCGCGAGCTGCTCCAGACAAGGCTCGGCGAGGTAGATCCGGTGCTGGCGGTAGGCGATCTGCCCCCACTCCGCCAGCGCGCCGCCCATGCGGTACCGGCTGGATTCGGCGTTCTTCTTCCTCGCCGACCCGGTCGGCCGCACCCTGACCGCGCAGGAGGCAACCGCATGACCATCGATATCTACTGGCGCATCGGCATGGAGGGCGACCACGCGTCGCTGCGCACGCCACGCCGATACAACCGCGGCCACGCCAACGGTTACGGGCCGGGCAATATCGCCCCCGCCATCCGTGGCGGCGCCCTCGACGGCTACGGCTACATCGACCACATGGCGGCGGTGGCGAGGGCCTCCGAATCGGCCGGTTTCCTCGGCGGCCTGCTGCCCTCGTTCCCGGTGACCGACGACCCGTGGGCGGTCGCGGCGGCGCTGGCCAGGGAGACCACCACTTACCGTTTCATGGTCGCGTTCCAGCCCGGCTTCCTGCACCCGGTGCAGGCGGCGCGGATGTCGGCGAGCCTGCAGCGGGCGACCGGCGGCAGGCTGGTCTACAACATCATCAGCGGCGGCGGCGGGCCCGCCCAGCTGTGGTGGGGCGACAAGGTCGCGCACGACGATCGCTACGCCCGCACCAGCGAGTTCCTCGACGTGCTGCGCGGCGTGTGGGACGGCGACCCGTACGACCACGAGGGCCGGTTCTTCCGGACCCGAGGCGCCGCGCTCGCCCCGGGCATCGCCGGACAGCCGTTTCCCGAGGTGTACTTCTCCGGGTCCTCGGCCGCCGCGGTGCGCGCGGCAGGCAGGCACGCCGACTACTACCTGTCCTGGCTGGAGCCGTTCGCCGACCTGCGCGCCAAGTTCGACGGCGTGCGCGCCCACGCCGAGACCACGGGCCGCACACCGAAGTTCGCCGTCCGCATCGATGTACTGGCCCGGCATACCGAGGAGGCGGCCTGGGCGGAGATCGAGAAGGGCTGGGCCTTCGTCGACCGCGGCGCCGCCGAGCGGGCGGCCAAGGGCGACTCGGTCGGCGCCGCCCGCATCCAGGGGTGGGTGCCGCAGACCATCACCGGCTACCGCGACCTGGAAGTCCAGCCCAACGTCTGGTGCGGCTTCAGCCTGATCCGCGGCGGGCCGGCATTCGGCCTGGTCGGCAGCTACGAGCAGGTCGCGCAGCGGCTCGACGAACTGATCGACCTCGGTGTCGACGCCTTCATCCTCGCGGGCAACCCGCATCTGGAGGAGGCGTACCGCGTCGGCGAAGAAGTGCTCCCGCTGCTGGGCCGATCCCGGCTCACCGCCTCCGCTCCCGCCGCATCCCTTTCCCCCGCACGCTGATTCAGGAGAGATCATGACCACCACCGAGACCCGGTTGCCGGAGTCCGTCACCGCGTTCGCGGCCGCCGCGACCCGCGACGCCGAGAAAGCCTTCCGAGTGTTCCGGGAGACCGGCACCGTCTCCGGCAACGGCACCGTCAACTTCGTCGAACGCGTGCCCGGCGGAGATCGCCGTCGCCCTGAACGAACCGGGGCCGTGGGCCGAGGACCGCACCATCGCGCCGGTGGTCGCCACTTTCGACGGCGAGGTGCTGTCCGGGACGGGCTCCGCCGGATTCGTCACCGGTTACGCGAAGGTGTTCCGCGCGCATCCGGAGATCACTTCCCTCGTGCATATCCATACTCCGTGGCTGGGCGGGTGGGCGCAGACCCATCGCACGCTCCCGATCCGCCACGCGGCCGCGCAGCGGCTCACTCTGTCCAGGGCCGTCCCGCCGCACATCGACCGCAGCGTCGGCGCGGGCGATTTCATCCTGTCCCGGCTGGTCGAGGATCCGGACCTGGTCGCGGTCTTCGAGGCCAACGGCGGTGCGAACGTCATCGGGCGTGCGGGGCTGCTGGAACTGGCGAAGTTCGTCGTGCTGCTCGAGGAGGGCGCGCAGTATCAGGCGATCGCCGAAACGCTCGGCGGCTCGGTGGAATTCGACCCGTCCAATCTCGCGGTGCAGTGGAGCCGCACCGGCCTCGCCGACGAGGCCCGCCGCCGCGGCCTGATCTGACCGGCGTCGCACATCCGAATCGAGGAGCGATCATGACCATTCGTGTCGGCTACTTCCCGCACAACAATTCCCTTTTCGTCCTGCGTCATCGCGGCATCCTGGAGAACCTGCTGCCCGACGTGGAGTGGGTGGACCTGCGCGACCTACCGCGCCCGGCGCCGGTCGACCCGCGGTCGGGACTGCCGTCGCTGCATTCCGATCATCTCTTCGAGGGCGGCTACGACTTCATCGGCACGGGCTTCACACCGCCGCTGACCGCGCTCGCCAACGGGCGCGACATCGTCTACGTCGGCATCTCCGGGCCCCGGGTGGAGAACGGCCGCTTGGTCACCAGGGCCGATTCCGGTATCGAGACGGTGCTGGATCTGAAGGGCAGGCGGGTCGGCATCGCGCACGGTTCCTGGCAGACCACCCTCGCCCTGCTCGCGCTGCACCGCGCGGGCCTGGCGTGGAAGGACATCGAGCCGGTGGACACCGACGTGCACGACGGCGGCGCGGCGCTGCTGCGCGGCGATCTGGACGCCTGGGTCGGCGCGTACCCGGGTCTGGCCGCGATCGAAGCGGCCGCCGACCTGCGGACGCTCGTGGACACCGAGTCGCTGTTCAGCCACCCCTCGCTGTGGTTCACCCGCCGGGACTTCGCCGAAGGCGACCCCGCGGCGCTCACGGCGATCATCACCGCTTTGCAGCAGTCGGACGCGTGGATCAAGGACAACCCGCGCGCGGCCGCCCGGTACTTCGTCGACGACGTGACAGCCCGCGGCGGGACCGCGAGCCTGGACGCGTGGGAGGCCGCGCTGCGCGGCAGGCCCTTCGGCGTCGAACCCGTGTCCGAGGAATTCCTCGACGAACAGCAGCACGCGGCCGATCTGCTGGCAGTCAACGGCCTGCTGTCACGGACGGTGCGGGTGCGGGACGCGGTACTGCCGTGGCTCGGCGAGACGGTGATCGCGAAATCCGGCGTAACGGTCTGATCGGACGAACGGCGGGCCGGGGTGTCGCAGGATCGCCGGCCCGTTCGGCGTGTTCGAGGAAATGTCAGCGCGGTGAGATATTCGGCCGGCCGCCGTGTTTTTCGGTGGAGCGCAGCTCACACCAATAAGCGGCGACAGCGGTGGCGTAACCGGCCACGACGGCCGTCGCCGTGACGATCAACAGCGTGATGAGCAGTGGAATCAAGAAAGCGGTGTGCATTGTGCCCTCCCCGCGGTCACGGTGATCTCAGCGGAAGGTTCGGCGCCGCACTGCACCGACATGTCGGTCCCGCACCTAGGGAAATCGTAGTCGTCGCAGCCTGCTCCGGCAGGGCAGCCGGCTGTGAGTTCGATCATGCACGGCGCGGTGTGTCGCGGGGAATACACTCGCGCCGTGCGGTCTAATTGATCTTGTCTCGACTTTCCCGGCAGGAAAGCAGGACGCGACACGGGACCGCCGAATCGGCGGCCGTGGGCGTCGCAGTGCCCGTCGCGCGCCGGACTTCTTCGGTGGCGCGGTTCTTTCGCTCGAATCTGTCTCCGGCATCACCTCGGCATGCGAAAAGGAGCACGAACGTGAGCATGATTCTCGCCGCGCTGCACGACACCGTGATCGCGCAGTTCGAAAATCCGACCGCCGAAGAGCCGCCGCTCGCGGACAAACTGATGCAGATGGGCCGTTACTTCACCTGGTTGGTCCAGTTGTCCGGAATAACGGCGATCACCTACGGCGGCGGCAGGTTCGCGTGGGAGAAATGGAACGGCGGGACTCTCCAGTCGCCGAAGATGGTCGCCAGCGCGATGGCCGGTGGCGCGGTGGCGACGAGTGCGGGCACGATCATGAACGCGATCATCGGCTGACCCGCGGTCCGATTCGTGACCCACCGGCTCGACGGCCACCGTCGGGCCGGTGTTGTTCGGCCACCGACGACTGCTCGCCGGGCCGCGGTGCGTTGCGTGTGCGTCAGGTGGCGGCGATGCTCAGCATGACCTCGGCCGCCAGGTCGCGCGCCTCGAGCGGAGCCGACCGTGTTCCCGCGGTGTGGCGCTCGGCGAAAGCGCCCTCGCCGAGCGCCGTGATCGCGAGGTTCGCCGGCCGGTCGATGTCGGGGCGTTCGGCGGGGAGCACAGCGATGCCGTTGGCCTCGCGCACCGCGGCGGCGGCGCCGAGCAGGAATGCTGCGGCCTCCGGCAGATGTAGTTGGGCCAGTGGCGCGGCGAGCGCGGCCAGGGCGAAAGCTGTGTCGCGGGGTGCGCCGATGCGTTGCGCGCCGTCGAACGCGGTCAGGAACAACTCGAACGCGGCGTCGAGTTCGCCGCGCTGCTCCAGGATGTAGCCCAGCTCGACCTGCAGCATCGGCAGGAACAGCGGAGTCTCCTCGCCCTCGGCGAGGGGGAGTGCCAGCAGCTCGCGCAGGATCCGCTCCGCCGCGTCGGCTCGGCCGTCGCGCCGCGCGACGAACGCGAGCACGATCGAGGCGAACAACCGTCCGGGCTCGTACCCGTGCTCGGCCGCGATGCGCTGCGCTTGTTCACCGAGCTTCCGCGCCCTGCCGAACTCGGTGTGCTGCATGGCGATCCAGCTCAGCCAGCACAGGTGCGTGCACGCTTGCCCCCACAGTTCCAGTTCCTGCGCGAGGCCGAGTGCTTCGGCGTGGATGTCGGTGGCGGCAGCCAGTTCACCGGTGAGCTCGGCCAGCCCGCCGAGCCACTCCGCGGCCTGCAAGCGGCCCCAGCGGTCGTCGAGCTCGGCGAACAGCCGTGCGGCCGTGCGCGCGTGCCGTTCCAATTCCGGCAGGTCGACGCGATTGTGCGCCGCCTTGGCCAGCGCCACGTGCGCGGACGCCACGCCCCAACGGTCACCGAGTTCCGCGCAGACCAAAAGCGCCTTGCGCAGTAGCGCTTCCAGCTCGAGCACGTCACCGGATTCCAGTGCGGAGAACCCGAGGAACAGTTCGGCGCGCGCCCGCCCGGCCGGATCGTCGACCGTGTCGTACAGGGCGAACACCGCGGCACGCTTGGCGTGGCCGTCTCCGAATTGACCTTGCTGGAAGGCGAATCCGATGTTCCACGCCATTGCCCGAGCCCGATGACGCGGCGCGCCGCCGAGCGCCAGCGCCGCGTCCAGCCAGCGCCGCGCCTCGGTGAGCCGCCCGCGCAGCTGCCAGTACCAGGCGAGCGCGTTCACCAGCCGCAGCGCCCGGTCCGCGTCGCCCGCGCGCAGGAAACCGTCCAGCGCCGCACGCAGATTCGCCGAGTCGTCGTCCAGGCGCCGCAGCCAGCGGCGCTGGTCGGCGCCGTACAGCTCGGGTTCGGCGCGCTCGGCCAGCCGCAGGTGGTACCGATGGTGGGCCAGGTGCGCCGCCTCGAGCTCACCGGCCTCGGCCAGCCGGTCGAGACTGAACGCGGCCACCGATTCCAGCAAGCGGTAACGACGTCCGGCCGGGTGCACCAGCGACCGGTCGGCCAGCCTGCCGACGACGTCGGTGACCATCGACGCGTCCACGGCCGGATCGTCGCCCACGGAGCACACCGCCTCCGCGGCCGCCAAGGTGCAACCGCCCGTGTGTACCGCCAGCCTGCGCAGCACCGCTTGCTCGGTCGAGTCCAGCAGGCCCCAGCTCCAGTCGATCATCGCCGCCAGGGTCTGCTGCCGCGGCGGCACGCCGCGATGCCCGGTGGCCAGCAGCTTGAACCGGTCGTCGAGCCGGGCGACGATCTCGTGCACACCCAGCGCGCGCACGCGGGTGGCGGCGAGTTCCAAAGCGAGCGGAATACCGTCGAGTCTGCGGCACAGCGTCGCGACCGGCGCGGCGGTGTCGGCGTCGAGGGCGAAATCGCGGTCACCCGCGCGCGCTCGCGTGACGAACAGGCGCACCGCTCCCGCTCGGGCGATCTCGTCCGGCGCCGCGTCCCGGGCGGGCACCTCCAGTGGTTGCAGTGCGACGACGTCCTCGCCGGGCAGCCGCAGCGGCTCCCGGCTGGTGGCCAGGATGCGCAATCGGGGGGCCGCGCCGAGCAGCACCTCGGCCAGGTCGGCGGCGCGGTCCACCACGTGCTCGCAGTTGTCCAGCACCAGCAGCAGCTCCTGCTCGGCCAGCGCCTCGCACAGCGACCCGGTCGGGTCGACGCCGTCCACGGCGCGGATGCCGAGCACACCGGCCACGGCGTCGGCCAGAAACGTCGCGCCGTCGGTTCTGGTCGGTTGCAGCGAGGCCAGTTCCACCAGCCAGGTTCCGTTGCCGAAGCGTCCGGTCACCGCCGCGGCGGCGGCGAGCGCCAAGCGCGTCTTGCCCACCCCACCGGGCCCGGTCAGCGTGACGAGCCGGGCGTTGCCGACGGCGTCGCACAACTGCGCGAGGTCGGCGTCGCGGCCGATCAGCTCGGTGCGCGGCGCGGGAAGGTTCGAGCTGCGCCGCCGGGCGACGACGCTTTCCGGTGACCGGGCGGCGCGGGGCAGGTCCTGCGCCAGGATCGCGCGGTGCAACTCGATCAGTTCCGGGCTCGGGTCGATGCCGAGTTCGTCGGCGAGGTGCCTGCGCAGCTCCTCGTAGCCGTCCAGCGCCTCGGCCTGCCTTCCCGCGCCGTAGAGCGCGCGCAGATGGGCGGCGCGCAACCGCTCGCGCAGCGGGTGCGCAGTCACGAATGCGGTGAGCTCGCCGGCGACTTCCCGGTATTCGCCCAGCATCAGCCGCGTTTCCGCCAGCTCCTCCACCGCCACCAGGCGCTGCTCCTCGAGCTGGGCGATGGCGGGCTGGGCGAACGGCGCGTCCCGGAAATCGGCGAACGCGGGCCCGCGCCAGAGGGCGAGTGCCGCCGTGAGCGCGCCGGCCCGCTCGGCCGGGTCGGCCGCCGCGCGCGCGGCGGCCACCAGCGCGCGGAACTCCTGCGCGTCGATCTCGACGGTGGCCAGCCGATATCCCGGTGGCGGGGAGACCACCAGGTCCCGTCCGCCGGGTTCGGCGTCTGCCAGTGCCCTGCGCAGCTGCGAGGCCTTGGCCGCCAGCGTGCCCGCCGGATTGCCGGGCGGGTCGTCGGTCCAGATGTCGTCGATCAGCCGGTCGCCGGACACCGGTTGGCCGGGCGTGACCAGCAGGTCGGCCAGCAGCGCCCGCACTTTGGTCCCCGGAATCGGCACTACGTCGCCCACATCCGTCCAGACCGTCAACGGACCGAGCACCCCGAAACGCATGCGGGCAGCCTATGCCAGCGGCGCCGGAGGCCGACCGCAAACAAATCGGAAGGTGCTGTGCCCACAGTGGGAACGCCGGACATCGGACTCGCGGAAAGAGAGCTCGACATGAAACCCATCCCCGCCCCGCCCCGGATCGGCTACGCCACAGGCACCGTCGAGAAGACGCTCGCCGCCGCCGAGGACCTGTGATGACGGGTGCGGGCCAGGTCCGGGTGGCGCTGATCGTGGGCAGCACCCGCACCGGCCGGTTCGGTCCCACGGTGGCGGACTGGTTCGCCGGGCGGCTGAACCGCCGCAGGCAAGTGGACGTGGACCGGATCGATCTCGCGACGACGGGGCTGCCCGATCGGCTGACCGATCACGACGAGCCGCTCCCGGCCGCGGTCCGCGCTCTCGGCGCGCGGCTGGCGGTCGCGGACGCGTTCGTCGTGGTCACTCCGGAGTACAACCGGAGCTTCCCGGCCGCGGTGAAGAACGCCGTCGACTGGTTCGACGCGGAGTGGGCCGCCAAGCCGGTCACGGTGGTGGGATACGGCGGCGACGCGGACGGCGGTCACGCCGCCGCCCAGCTACGGCCTGTCTTCGGCGAACTGAACGCCGTGCTCATCCGGCGTACCGTGACCATCACCAAGGCTTGGCAGCGCTTCGCGAGCGACGGCAGCTGGCCACGGCGCGACGCGGAACTGGACGAGATCGTCGACGCCGCGATCGACCAGCTCTTGTGGTGGGCGTGCGCCTTGCGCGCGGCACGGGCCGGCACGCCGTTCGTGCGGTAGAAAGCAACCGCGAACCGAGTCGGTGCGCCGGTGACGGACCGACCGTAAACAAACCGTAAGGCGGTGGCGGCAGAGTCGTTCTCGACAGCGAGACCGGCCGCATCCGGCGACCGCCGCACGTGAAAGGAAAACCGATGGGCACCATCGCAGTACACGAGTTCATCGCCCTCGACGGGGTGTACGAGGATCCGTCCTGGACCTTCGAGTACGGGTTCGACCCGAAGATGGGGGAGACCCTGGGTGCGATCACCTCGGCGTCGAAAGCGATCCTGCTGGGCCGCACCACCTTCGAGATGTTCGCCCCGGCCTGGTCGACCCGCACCGCCGAGGACGACCCGGGCGCGCCGTTCTTCAACGACACGATGAAATACGTGGTGGGTGCGGGGGAGCCGCGGGTGGAATGGGCCAACAGCACCCGTCTGGGCGCTTACGACGCGGATGTCATCCGCAAGCTGAAGGACGAGGTCGACGGCGTCATCTACGTCAGCGGCAGCGGCACGCTGGTGCGGGCGCTGCTCGCGGAAGGTTTGGTCGATGACCTGCATCTGTTCGTGTACCCGATCGCGCTCGGCAAGGGTAAGCGCCTGTGGAGCGACGGTGTCGAGGCGACCAAGCTCGCGCTCAAAGAACAGGAGGTCTACGCCAACGGCGTCGTCCACTTGGACTATGGTCCCGCCGCGGCCTGATGCCACGCGGAAGGGCGGCCCGTTCGGGCCGCCCGAGCGATCCGGTTCGCCGCGAGGAGGGCGATCGGGCCGAGCTCAGCGCCCTCCGGTGCAGTAACCCTCCGGGGTGTACTGGCACGGACGCTCGTTGCGTCCACGGTATCCGCCGTGGTTACTGCTCCTGGAGCGCTCTCCCACACCGGAGCCGCGCTTGTCGGCGGGGTTGTGCGAGTACCGGTCCGCTGTGGTGGTGACAGAAGGTTCGGGCCAAGCGACCGCCGCCGCCGTGAAGACCGACCCACCGATCAGCGCCGAGGCCACCACTCGACGCACTGTCACGCGCTTCCTCGTGTTGTGCATTAGATTCATCCCGTCGATTAACGTGCCGTCATATAACGATACATTGATCAATGAGTCGTTGGCGCTACTAGCTTCCCATTGTCGGGAACGATGAGGTCTACCAGCCTCGATGAGGTGCATGCTGCTACGTGTTCGATCTTGCCCTGTACAACGTGCCGTTGTTCAGGTAACCGCGCAGAGTGCACCGCAAACCATGACGAGCACATCCGGCCCGCGGGCTACGCATGCGGAGAGGGCGTCCCGCTGCTGGAACGATCACGTGCGACCGTCGAGAGCCGCATCGATTCACCCGGCCGAGCCGGTCACCGTCGCGCCTGCTCTGTGCCGCGCGATCCGCGTTCGTGCTGCCAGCGATCCGGGTCCGCCTCCAGCGCGGCGCGGTCCCAGTGGCCGAGTCCGGCGGCGGCCGCATACGTCGTGTCGAGGAACTCGAGCAGCGCGCGCTCGGGCGCCGGGGACGTGCGAACCGCCTCGTAGGGCAGGAGGAATTGGCCGTTCTCCCGGCTGTAGAAGGCATCCGGCGGACCGACCGGGTACTCGTCGAATCCCTCGGGCTCCGGGTACGCGTAGGCGTAGAAGGCGCCTTCGGCCCCGCCGCCGGGCCAGAAGCCGCAACTGCTCAGTTCGTGCGAGTAGCCCTCGACCATGACCCAGTCGCCGCAGTTGGGCGCGCCACCCGGGTGCCGAGGAGCTGCCCGCCCGGAGAATCTGGTGCACGCCAAATCCATCGCTCCCCAGAAGAAGTGCACCGGGCTGACTTTGCCGATGAAACGCGAACGGAACTCGTGCATGACCCGATCGGCGGCGAGCAGTTGCCGCCAGAACAAGGTGGCGGCAGCCGCGTCATAGGAACGATGCTCGTAGTCCTCGGCGAACGGGATGGCGGGTTCGACCTCGTTGGGCCTGGCCTGGATGCGCACCGGAACGCCGAGTTCGCCCAAAGCCGCGACGGTTTCGGCGTAGAAGGCCGCGACCGGCTTGGGTTCGAGCGCGACCCGCCGGCTTCGGCCGTCGCTGGACCGGATGTGCAGCTGATGATCGAGGAAGTCGAATTCGATGTCGAAGCAACCGGTCGGATGCGGGATGGACGAGGTGGTCAGTCCCCTCGGGCTGACGTAGAAGGTGACCTGCCACCAGTGGTTGACCAGCGGAGCGTGGGAGAGCCGGATCTTGCCGACGATCTGCGTCCACATGTGCAGCGTCTCCCGCGTGGGCGTCCAGTCGTCCACCTGCAGCGCAGGCCACGGCCCGGTCGTGGCTTCTGTCACTGCCGCACCTCCGTCTCGTTCGGGGTTGTCGGTGCCGGTGCCGCACGCAGGCGCCCGCGAAGCCCGGCGCAGTGCTCGTAATCCGCACCGTACCCCGTGCGCAGGCCCTCGGAAGCCCGACATGCGACAGAGTTGGCAACTGTCCGGCAACATCGCCTGCCTCCGCTGCGGACCGATCATCCCGACGGACACGGCGCACGGGCATGCCCGGGGATCGGCAGGCGACCCCTTACGGCCTGCGCGGCCACCTGTCGTCGGGTGACGGCATTCTCGCCAACGGCAGGGCGACGCCCTTCCGGGTTGCCCGGGCTCTGCGGCGGGAATCCGGATCCCACACCATGGCCGCGGCCGCACCGCCGAGCAGAACCACGACGATGCCGACGATCGCCACCCACAGCAGTACCACCGATGTTTCTCCAGTCATCCCCGTCCGCTCCGTATGGCACGTTATCCCCAGGCGGACAATTGCTTTCGCGATGGCGAGCATTCTTCCCACACCGGGTGGCCGGCGCGAATCGACGCGCGGATTCTGTGCTGTGCCAGCACCACGAGCTCCCGCGTTTGGGATACGTCTGGTAACGCATAATGTCGGGCACGGTGCGCCCGCGACCGCGCGCGGGCCGAGGGCATCGCGAATGTGTCGTTCCGGCAAGGCGACGCGCAGGTGCACCCGTTCCCCGCGGCCGCGTTCGACGTGGCGATGAGCCGCTCCGGGATCATGTTCTTCGCCGACCCGGTCGCCGCCTTCGCCAATCTCGTCCGCGCGCTGCGACCCGGTGGCCGCCTCGCGCTCGTAGCCATGACCGCACTGGCCGGAACCGATCTCGGCACCGTATTAGGTTCGCTCGCCGCGCATTTCCCGTGCGCCGGGTCGCAGGACGGCCACGGCCCCACCTCGTTCTCGATCCCGGCCGGGGTCGCCACCGGGGTCCTCTACATCCACTTCGCCGACAAGGAGGAACTGCTCGCCGCCGCCCTGCGCGCGCACGTCGACGAGGTGCAAGGCGGACTCGGCTTACGTGATCGCCCGGCGCGCCGGACGATCAGCCGGCCTCGAACGCGGCGGCCACGATCGGGCGCACCTGTTCCATGGTGGCTGTCCCGGTCTCGCGGGCCACGGAGGTCATGTCGACGTCGGGAAGCCCGCAAGCGACAGCCCAGTGCCACGGTTCGAGGTCGCCGTTCACGTTGAGCGCGAAGCCGTGACTGGTGATCCCGCGGCTCTGGCGCATCCCGATGGAGACGATCTTGCGGGCGGTGCGGGTGGTCCACACCCCGGTGAGCAGTTCCGAGCCCGGTGGGGTGTCGCGGCGTTCCGCGGGAACGTCGAGCCGGCCGAGCGCTTCGATCAGGCGGAGCTCGACCTCCCGGATGTAGTCGACCACCCCTTCGCCGGAATCGAGCCGCACGATGAGATAGCCGACCAGCTGGCCCGGGCCGTGATAGGTGAGCTGGCCCCCGCGAGTGGTTTCCACCACCGGAATGTGGTGAGCTGGATCGGGCAGGTGCTCCAGCGGCGTCCTGCGCCCGACGGTGTAGACCGGCGGATGGCTCAGCAGCCAAAGCGTGTCCGGCCGCGCGTCGCTGTGGCGTTCGTCGACCAGCTCGCCCATGCGCTCCATGGCCTTGTCGTAGTCGACGAGGTCGTCCTGGATCAAAGTCAGCGGCCGGGATCGCATGCTCCGACCATATCGCCCGCTGCCGTACCGGCGAACCCGCCCCGTGACGGCCAGGTCTCGGCGCCGCCCGCACGGCGGCTAGGACGTGGTGCGCAATCCCGGCTGTGGGTGGGTCGCCGCGGCGCGGCGCTTGGCCGCGAACGGCAGTGCCACCATGTACAGGCCGGAGAACAGCAGCACGGCGAGCGGCACAAGCGGCAGGTAGGACACCCAGACGATCGGATCCTCGGGTGCCAAGGCGACGAATGTGGCGAGGACGGTCAGGAGGAAAACGATGCCCGACCAACGGTGCAGCCGCCGGACCCGCTGTGCGGGTCGGGGAGCCTCTGTCGCCACCTCCTGCCGGGGCACGGCTGCTCGGTCACGCCGCGTCGCGGTGTACCACGACACGAGTAGGCCGAGACCGGAAAAGAGAAGCAGGGCGAGGGGAGGCAGTGGCGCGTAGGACAACCAGACCGGGCCCTGTAGCGCCAAGGCGGCGATTGTGACGATCAAAGTCACGGTGAAGATGACGGCCAGCCACCGGTGAATCTGCCGAATCCGCTTGTTCCAGTCCATGAGTCCTCCTCTGCTTGTGCGCAACCCCGGAGATCGCCGGGTGGACGTCGGTGGTGAAGACGCTAGCCAGGGCCGGTCACCGGTACTTCTCGATTCCTGATCGTTTCGAGGGGCCGCCATCGGATGTGCGTGCGACGTCGAGCGGCGGCAGTGCGCATCTGCTGTGCCGGTTGCGCGACCGCGCCTGCGGCACTCGATCCGCGGTGTGTCGGGTGGGTCAGGCCGAGAGAGATGTGCAGGGCTGTGACGTATGGGCACGCAGCCTCGCAGCGGCCGGATGCGCTGTCGCGGCGAACTCACGCGGTTTCCGGCCGCGGTGTCGGCGGTCCGTACCAGTGGCAGATCAACAAGGCGAGTTCGACGTCGAGGCGATCGTCGGCGATGGGCCTGCCGCGTCGCGAAATAGCGCGCCCCACGCGGTATTTGACCGAGTTGGGGTGCAAGTCCAGTTCCTCGGCGGCCGCTTTGTAACTCGATCCGGTGCGCAGGAACACCTGGAGCGTCTCGCGCAGTCGGGCATCGTTGCCGGTGTCGGAGGCCAGGTCGCCGAGCACCGCACCGACCCATTCCCGGACTTCCGCCGCGTGGCCGCCGACCAGGGCCGCCACCGGTAGTCCGGGATCGTCGGCCGCGACGACCCGATCTCCGGTGTCCCCGCGCGCCAGCGCGACCGAACGCGCGCTCCGGGCCAGGCGATGCGACCGGCGAAATCCCGCGACTCCGGGAGCCATCGCGCCGATCGCCACCCGCGGCGCATCGCTCAGCGCGGCCGTGAAACCGCGGCGGCCGGCGACCGCGTCGGGTCGCGCCGAGCGGTACGGCAGCCAGGCCCAGCCGCTCAGTTGATCGTCGGCGACGAACAGGGGAGTCGCGTCGGCTCCCGCGGGCTCGGCCGAGCCGCGGACGAACCGCTGCAACCGGCCCAGTGCGTCGCCGGGCGTGCCGGAATCCGGGTACCAGACGATGAGCGCCAGATGATGCCACCGCAGCGGATAACCGATCTTCTCGGCGGTGGCGTCGACATCGATGGCGCCCTTCCCCTCCAGAATCTCGCGCACGCCCAGCGCGCGGACGCTGTTGCGCGTTTCCAGCCAATGCTCGCGCTCGCCTTCGTACACCGCGACGACTTGCTGGACCAATCGGTCGAGGTACTCGAACAGCCTGGTGGCGATGGCCCGGGCGACGAGAAAATCGACCGGCGCGAGGTCTGCCGCCTGCAGTTCGGCGAAGAATCGTTCGGTCGCCAGCCGCTGGCCGAGATGATAGGCCCGGACCAGGGCATTGAGCGGGACACCGTGCTGGGCCAGCCGCCTGGTGTATTCGCCGGCCGCCGCGGGTAGGTGAATACGCGCGGCGGGAATGTCGTGGCGCAGCGCGTGCAGCATGGTGTCGACATTGCCCTGCACACTGGCTCCGAGCAGGTCGACGGTATGGACATCCGCGCGTAATTCGGATATCTCTTTCTCGAGGCCGTGATGGATGCTCGCGCTGATTTCCGTCACCTGCTCGTTCATGCGGGCGGCGATTTCCCCGACGAAACGGTCCAGCTCGACAGCACGGTCGCGACGAGAATTCGTCACCAGCCGATCCTAGTTGTCCCCCCTTCGCCAGCGCGGCGAATCGCGCGATCGACTTTGTCCTCCGGCGACAAAGCGGGCGAAGAAATTGAGCGTTGAACGACGGTGTCGAGCCCGGCCCCGCCACATACCGTTGTCATCGAATCCCCCCGCCCGTTGTCGAGGAGATCGCATGACGCTTTCGACCCTCCCGGACCGTCGCGCCGAAGCCGCCCCGCACATACTCGCTCTCGCCGATGATCGCACCGAGCTGAACAACGCCGAATTCCTGGCCGCCGTCCAGCGAGCCGCCTCCGGGCTGCGTGCCGTGGGCGTCACGACCGGCGACGTGGTTGCGATCATGCTGCCTGGCGCCGTCGACCTCGTGGTGGCGCTGTTCGCGACCTGGCGCCTGGGGGCCGCGGCCGCCGTGATCGACCCGATGGTGCACGACGCGGAAGCGGGCCGACGGATATCCGACGCCGGTTCCACGGTCGTCATCGCCACCACCCGGCCCGCGGGAGTCGACCCGTCGGTTCCGGTCGTCACGCTCGCCACGGCAGAACGCGACGTCGTCGATCCGGCGCGGCCAGGTGCGGAGGAATTGGCGCTGATCACCTACTGCTGCGGCGACCGGGCGATGCTCGACCACCGTCACCTGGGGACCATGTGCCAATTCGTCAGCAAGGTGTTCGCCCTCACCGAGGCCGACCACAGTCTGTCGACGCTGCCGATGCAGCAGATATGCGGCATCCTGCTGGGCGCGTTGTCGCCGCTGGCCGTCGGGGGCCGCGCCACCATGGTCGGCCCTCTGGACCCGCGATCATTCCTGGACCGGATCGAACGACTCCGGCCCACCTACTCCTCCGGGGTCCCGGGCCTGTACACCGCGCTGTCCGAGCTGCCCGGCCGGATGCGGGCAGACACCTCCTCGGTGCGTTTCGCGCTCTGCTGCGTGGCCCCCGCCCGCGTCGAACTGCGCACCAGGTTCCAGCACCGTTACGGGATACCCATCATCAACGGATACGGTCTGCGCGAGGTCATCGCGCGAGCGCACGCGCTCCGTTCACCGGCAGCGACAGAGCAATCGGGCAGCGCGTACGCCGCGTCGCGGTGAGCCGGTCAGCGGTCGGAGACGAAGCCACCCTTCGGCCGCCGAACAAAGGACGCCCCGCGGTCACCAGGGCAGGACGCCTTCGGCGTCGAAGAAGCCACCGGTGGGGTCGTCCGGCCCCCACTTGCGCCATCCGCACGGTGATCTCGGCGTCATGCTCCGCGCTTTGCAGGCCGCTGTTCCCGTTCAGGTCGGATCGGGTGGAACCGGGCTCCACCGCGTTGATCCGCATCGTCGGAAACGCCTTGGCGTACTGCACGGTCAGCACGTTCACCGCGGTTTTCGCCGCCGGACAGGCGAAGCCCGGGTAGGCATGCGCCCGGGTGCCCGGCGTGGCGACCCGGGTCAGGAAGGCGAGACTGCTGCTGACATCGACCACGACCGGGGCGGCGGAACGCCGAAGCAGCGGAAGGAACGCGGGCTGGAACGCGCTCCAAGTCGAGCCGCGACACATCTCGGAGTGCGAGCATCGCCGAAGCCCTTTGGGGGAAACAACACTAGTGATCGAGCTGGGACAGGGCGAACGCGGTAAGGAAACCGGACACCGTGATCAACCCCACCCACAGATGGGCGTTCTCGAACGCCTCCGGGATCATCGTGTCGGTGATCATGGCCAGGATCGCGCCGGCGGCCAGGGCGGTGATGGCGGCCAGTAACGCGGGCGCGGCGTCACCGAGCAGGCCGTAACCCGCCATCGCCGCCACACCGCTGATCAGCGCTATACCGCCCCACAAGCCGAACACATAGCGCGGGTGGCGGTGCGCGCGGCGCATACCGGCCGCGCTGGACAAGCCCTCCGGGATGTTGCTGATGAATACCGCGGCCACCGTGACGGCGCTGACGGCTTTGCCGCCCAGCAGGCTCGTCCCGATGACGATGGATTCCGGTACACCGTCGAGCAGCGCGCCCAGCGCGATGGCGGTACCGGAGCCGGATAGTTCGGACTCGCTGGGCTGCTGGTCTCCCGAGCGCTTGCGGTGCCGGGCGCCGCGGCGGGCCAGGGCGATGTCGGCCAGGGTGTAGATCACCGCACCGCCCACCGCGCCGATGGCGGTGGGCGGCAATCCGGCGCGTTCGTGCGCGTCGGCGATCAACTCGAACGACACCGCCGAGAGCAGCACTCCGCTGCCGAAGCCCATCACGGCGGCCACGATCCTGGCCGGGACCCGGGCGAAGAACCCCACCGAAGCCCCCATCAGCAAGGCGGATCCGGCCAGCAATCCCCACCCGCCCGCAGCCCACAACCCTGACACCCGACCGTCTCCTCACTGCTCGGAACGTGTCGCCGGCCTGGATCATCGGCCGGCCACCTGTCGGAGCTACCCGCGTCTGCCGACGCGGAAACGAGGCACTGCCGATCGCGGCGTGCGGGTGCCACGGCCTTCGTCCGAGCCCGCATGCCCTCGCCGGGCACAGACGCTTTCGCCGAGAAGGCGCAACGCTGCCGGGACGGATCAGTGTGCGCCGAGCGCGTCGAGGATCATCGGACGCGCCGTCGCGAGCGCTTGCTGCCAGTAGGGCCAGGTGTGCGTTCCGTCGAGGACGTCGACGCGGGCGGTGATATCCAGTGCCGCGAGCCGATCACGGAACATCTGCGCGGACGCGATCGTCATCGTCTCGAGGCTCATCGCGTTCACCGTGTTGCCGAGGCCGAACGGCAGATCGAGCGGGCCGGGCAGGCCGTTGCCGGTCGAGACGTACATCGGCAGTCCGCGCAGCAGTTCCGCTTGTTCGGTGGCGTCGTTGCGGCTCCAGGCGGGGTCGCCGGCCGGTCCCCACATGTCGTCGACATTGAAGTTGCCCTCGTCCCACATGGCGGCGCGCATCGCCTCGTTCCAGAGCGGGAAGGTCGGGTGCAGGAATCCGGAGAAGGAGCCGGCGAACTTGAACTGGTCGCGGTGATGGGCGGCCAGTGTCAGGGCGGCATTACCTCCCATGGAGGGTCCGACGATGGCGTTGTTGGTGCGCGATACGCCGTAGCGCTGCAGATAGGCCGGCAGTTCCCGCGTGAGGAAGGTCTCCCATTTGTACGTCGTCTCTTGACCGTTCGTACTACTCGGCCGGTACCAGTCGGTGTAGAAGCTCGAATGCCCGCCGACCGGGAACACCAGGGTGACGTTGTCGTCCGCGAATTGGCGCAGAGCGTCGGTATCGGTCGTCCACTGACTGTGATCGGCCGGTGCGCGCAGGCCGTCGAGCACGTAGAGCGCCGCGCTCCCGCCGCGCGCCGCCCACTGCACCTGCACTTTGATCGGTCCCATGCTGGACGGCACGAAGAGATCGGTGTATCCGCCTGCTCTGGCCCGCGATATCGGTGCGTGGATCGGCGCGGCGGTGGCCACGGTCGCGCCGATCGACGACATGAGCACAATCGCCACCACGGCAGCGCCTGCCTTCTCGATGATTCGCCTCTTTCCGGATCGCGCTGCCGCGCCCACCCGCGTACCTCCTACCGTGTTCGGTCACCGGGGAATTCCGATTCGCTTGTCGACGAGAGCGATTCGCACTCTGCACCCTGGGTCCGTCGCACCCGGGATCGGAGAGACATCCTAGTTGCGCCGTGGCAGGTCCCAGCGTTGTCGCAGTCAGGCATGGGAAGCCCGGACCCGGTGTGCCGGTGGTGCGGGCAGCTCCCGGTACCGGGGTGATCGATGCTGACCTCCCGGGATGCCGGCTGGAAACGTTGGTGAGCGACCTTGCCAGATGGTAGCCCGAACAACTGCTCGCGACGCGCCTCCGGAACCGACCGGCACTACGGCGTGTCGCCGACCGGTTCCTGTCCGGCGAACGGTTACCAGCGCTACGCGGGCATCGATCCGCATGCGGACGCACCGGTCACGCGATTGCAGCGTTGCCGGGCTACGGCCTGGGCAGCTCCGCCGCGGGCGGGCTCGGTGTCACGCACAGTCTCGTGGCGAGGTCGGCCCACCCTCGCGGATCGGTCGCCCACAGATTGTGGGCGACGCCGGGGAGTTCCTCGAATCTTCCGCGTGGGACCAGTGCGGCGAGCTGACGCAGTGGCCGCGACGGGCGGATGTCGTATCGCGGGGCCACGAAGGTCATCGCCACATCGGAGTCGGCCAACCGCCGCAGAAGGTCCGGTTCGTGTATCCACTGCACGAACGACGCGCTCAGGGCGACGTGCACGTCCGGTTCCCACACGACCTCGAAGTCGGCTTCCAGATGCCGTGCGGACTGGTAGGCCTGGGACCAGGTTCGGTCCTTGTGCAGTCCGTGCCCGGCCACGCCGACCACGGATCCGACCCGGCCGGGATGGTCCAGCGCGTAGCGCACCGCCAGGTCCGAGCCCCAGGAGTGGCCGAGCGCCACCCAACGGTCGATCCCAGCGGCTCGCCGCACCGCTTCGATATCGGCGACGGCCTGGGCGAGGTCGTGTGGTCCGCCCTCGGAGCGTCCGACACCTCTGGGCTCCGGATACCACGCGCGCGTCCCGCGCGGCGCCAGCCGGACGTCCTCGAGGTAATGGACGCTGCCCGGCCCGCCGGACAGGACCACGACATCGGGTCCGCGTCCGGTGACACCGACATGCAGCGAGATCCCGTCGTCGGCAGGCACCGTCATCGATCGCATCGCACCCCCTGGCCGCAGCGGAACCGAATCGCCGATTCCGCGCTCCACCTTATTGCCGAGACGCGTGCGGGGCTCGCGAGTTGGGGCAGACCACGGCGGGTTGTGACGTCGCCACGCGTGGTGGCGCGGTGATCAGGACGAGACGGCGACTACGGACCGATAGGTGTGCGGGTCGTCGACGGCGTCGAGGAGGTGGTCGGCCAAGTCCGCCCGTGCGGTGCGCGGGCCGACCTTCCGGCGCGCACCCAGCGACACGCGCGGACTGCCGCCTGTGGGTGCATCGGTCAATCGGGTGGGTCGGACGACTGTCCAGCGCAGATCGCTCTGCGCGAGAGAGTGTTCCATGCGGGCCATATCGGCGTAGGTGTCCCGCAGGACCGTGCGCAACGCGGCGGCGAGGAGCTTGGTGCTCGCGCCCGCGTCCGCCGGGATGTCCAGCGCCGCCGAGGAGATCACGAGAAGCAGCGCGTCCGGCCGCAGCGCGGCGACGACCGCGGCGGTGGAGTAGACCGTCGTGGGGCCGCGTCCGGTCGCGCCGAGTGCGGAGATCACCGCATCGTGGTCGTCCAGGAGTCCGGTCAGCGCGCCCGGAGCGCAGGGGTCGGCCGTGATGATTGTCGCCCCCCGCGCGGAGGCCGCGGTGGGGGCCCGGCGGACGATCGCGGTGACGCGATGCCCTCGGGCCAGTGCCCGGTCGACCAGTATGCGCCCGGTGCGTCCGGTGGCGCCGAGGACCGCGATGGCGGCCATCAGTGCGCGGCGGGGCGGGTGGCGGGCTGGGACCGGAACGACACCGCTTCCATGAGCGGTTTGCGCTGGGTCTTCTGCACGGCCGCGATGCGCCACTGCCCGTCGGTGTCACGGACCACGGTGTAAGTGGCGAGTTTGCCCAGTTTCTTCGGCGCTCGCTTCGATGATTCCCCGCGCGTCACGACGACCGCGGTATCCATGCCGTAGTAACGGATGTCGAGGATGTCGACGGTCAACCGCGTGCCCTTCAAGAAGCTGTCGAACAAGGCCTGGTGCGCGCGGCCGATCTCCGCACCGCCGCGGTAGACGGTGCCGACATAGGTGACGTCGGTGGCGTCCGCGGTGAAGCAGGCGCCGTAGGCGGCGCCGTCGCCGGCATTCCAGGCCTGCCTGCTGCGCTCGAGGAGGGCGCGGATGGCGGCGGTGTCGGTGGTGGTCATTGCGATCTCCTTCGGTCGGCGAGCAGGGCCAGGGCGGCCCGGCGCGGCAGCAGCCGCAAGGCGGCGATGAGTGCCCGGTCGAGCGGGCTGGTGAGTACGACGGCGCCGGTGTCGCCGGCCAACGCTTTCCGCGTGCGTGCCGCCACCTGCTCGGGCGTCTGGATCAGCCAGGGCGGCACGTCGGTGGCGGTCTGCGAGGCGGTGGCGGTGACGCCGGGACACAGGGCCAGCACCCGGACACCGCGTGATCGTTGTTCGTGCCAGAGGGTTTCGGACAATGCCGTGACGAAGGCTTTCGTCGCGCTGTAGACGGCGAGGCCGGGTTTCGGTGTGTGCCCGAGCGTCGAGGACACGTTCACCAGCACGCACCCGGGCGTGGCCGCGCCGAGGAAGGCACGAGCCAGAACGAGCACCGCCCGGCAGTTGAGATCCAGAGTGGCCAGCGATGATTCGATCGGGAGCGCGGCGAAGTCGCCGTGCTCGGCGGTTCCGGCATTGTTGACCAGCAGCGTGTATCCGCCCGTGCGGAGCCGCTCCGTCACCGCCCGCAGTCCGTCTTCGGTGCCCAGATCGGCGGTGAGATAGTCGTGACCGTCACCGAGTTCGGCGATCAGGGTCTCGAGCCCTTCGGCGCCGCGCGCCACGGCGGTCACCGAACAGCCGTGCGCGGCGAGAGTTGTCGCCATGGCCCGCCCGATTCCCGCACTGGCGCCGGTCACCAGAGCCTTCACCGTTCGGCTTCCGGCTTCGTCGCCGGGGCGAACAGAAACGAGACGCGTTCCATGACCGGCTGCCGCTCGGTGTTGTGGAAACTGGCGATCCGCCACTGGTCGTCGGCTTCCCGGACCAGCGTGTAGGTCTGCGTCTTGGACAGCTCCGCTGGGCGGTCGTCCTCGTAGCGGTCGCCCCGGCTGGTGACTATGGCGACGTCGTCGCCGAAGAAGCGCACGCCGAGGAAGGAGTCGGCGAGTTCGGTGCCCTTCAGGAATCCCGCGAACAAGGCGCGGTGCGCCTCGGTCACGTCCCGGCGGCCCGCGTAGTGGGTGCCGAGAAACGTGGTGTAGGTGGCGTTCTCGGTGAAGGTCGCGCCGAAGGCGTCGGCGTCGTTGCGGTCCCACGCCGCGGTCATCGCCGCGATGGTTCCGCACACTGCGCGCAGGTCGTCGGCATTGCCGCCGTCGGGGGTGACCTGCGTGCACTCGGTGACGCCTGCGTCGCGGACGCCGGAGGTCCGATCCAGCCACAGATATCCGCTGCCGGCGACCACGCCCAGCGTCAATGTGGCGACCCCGAGCGCTCGCGCCGCGGTGCGGCGTCGCTTCCGGCGCGGCATGGTCGGTTCGGTCTCGGCGATGGCCGTCATGGGAAACCCCTTCCACATTATCTTCTCGTAAGATGTATCTGCAAAGAAGATGTCTCTTCGTACAAGAAGAGAATATGGATGGCCGTGGCTCCCTGTCAACCGCCTCCCCGCGACGTCGAGCGAGCCGGTGCGATGGCCGACTCGCAACGGTGCTGTCCTGGTCGGCCCGACCGGCTCAGACCGCGGTCTCCCAGGCGAATCCGTCCGGGTCGGTGAAGGGGCCGAGGGTGCCGTCGAAGGCGATCCGATGCGCCCCGGTGCCTTCCGGGGCGACGCCGGCGTCCTTGGCGGCGGCACGGCGCCCGTAGAGCGCCAGCTTGACCGACGCAGGCGGGGTGGCGAACTCGACGTACTTGCTGCCGAAGCTCTTCGCCACGGCCATGCCGCGATCGACGTAGAACTGCTTGGTCGCCTTGACGCTGTCGACCCCGAGCAGCACCACGAATTCGTCGACCTCCCGGGTCGCCGGGCCGGTGTCCTTCTTCGACGACGTCGCGACCTTCCAGATCGCCCCGTCCGGAGCCTGGACGACCCCGCCGTAGCCCCAGAAGCTCTTCTTGGCGGGCTTCAGCGTCGTCGCGCCCGCGTCGAGCGCACTGCCGACGAGGCTGTCGACGGTGCTCGGCTGCGACACCACCAGCGACAGGATGTAGCCACGGAATCCGGTCGTCGGCGCGTCGGTCGCGCGGACGCGCACCCGGTCGCCGAGGTCGAACGCGGCGGCGTAGAAGGCCTCGGCGGCGGCGGGGTCGGGCGTCTCCAGGACGACGGATTCGATAGCGGTTCGATCAGTGGTGAGGTTCATGACAGTGACGCTAAGTGCGGGGCGATGAGGAGCGCTTCTCGATTCCTGACCGGTTCGCTCGCGAGTAACCGCAGAAGTCTCCGGCGGTCGAGCGCATGGACAGCCACTACGACGTGCTCGTCATCGGTTCCGGCTTCGGCGGCAGCGTCGCCGCGCTGCGCCATGGCGTTGTGGCCGAACAAGGGCGAGGACGACCCGCGACCGCCCCTCGGAACGGCCTACCGCAGGCTCGCGCCGATCGAACCGAAGAACCCGGCGGTCCCCCTCGCCGCACCGGGCGCGTTGCGATTGCCCATCACTCCGGTCTGAACAGGAGGAAATACGGTCGCGCCGGGAACGGTCCGGGTGACAGGATCGGCGCTGTGCCCGCCCATGTCACCCTGCAACCGCTCGACGAGCGATGTCTCACCGATCTGCTCCATGCGGCGGTGGCGGATGCCGAGCCGGGCGAGGTGATGCCGGTCGAGGGGCCGGGCGGCTGGGATACCGACCAGCAAGCGCGCTTCCGGGCGTTCCACCGCCACCGCGCGCTGGCCAGTCCGCCGATCGAGTCGACCTACGGCATCCGAGTGGGCGGCGAGGTGGTCGGCGCGGCACGACTGTGTCCGCTTCCCGACGCGCCGGACGCTGCCGAGGCGGGAGTCTGGATCGGCCGCTCCCGCCGGGGAGAGGGCATCGGCACCGCGGTTTTCGCCGAATTGATCGATCGGGCGGCCGCCGAGGGCTACACGAAACTCTTCGTGAGTACGACGACGGACAACACCGCCGTCCTGCGCCTCCTGGCCGCGCGCGGCATCGAATGCACGGTGAACGGCGACGCGGCCACCGCCTGGGTGCGCTGCGACCGAACTTCGTCGCCTACGCCGCGTTCGCGCGAACGCGAGCGATAAGGGGCCGCGAACACCCGGCGCCGCGGGCGCTGGACAATCGACACCATGCGCATCTTCCTGGCCGGTGCGACCGGCGTGATCGGAGTCCGCTTGCTTCCGCTGCTCGTCGAGGCGGGGCACCAGGTCGCGGGGATGACCCGCTCGGCGGCCAAGGCCGACCAGGTGCGGGCGGCAGGCGCCGAGCCGGTGGTGTGTGATGTCTACGAGGCCGACGCGCTGACCGCCGCCGTGGTGCGGTTCGGCGCCGACATGGTGATGCACCAGCTCACCGATCTGCCGGACGACGCCGCGCTGCTGCCGGAGCGGGCCGAGGCGAACGCGCGTATCCGCACCGAGGGCACCGGCAACCTGATCGCGGCCGCGCGGGCGGCCGGAGCGAAACGTTTCCTCGCGCAGAGCATCGCGTGGGAACCGCCCGCGGGGCGCGGCGCGGCGATCCAGGAGCACGAAACGGCCGTGCTGGCCTTCGACGGGGTAGTGGTGAAGTACGGCCAGTTCTACGGCCCGGGGACCTATTACGAGACCGAACTGCCCACGCACCCGCGCGTGCACGTCGACGACGCCGCGGAGCGGACGATTCCGCTGTTGGACGCCTCGAGCGGTGTGGTGATCGTCGCCGACGCCTCCTGATGCCGGTCAGGCGGCGCACGGGCCGGTGTCGACCGGCCGGTCCGAACGCCACGCGTGGTCGAGCCGGTCGAGAACCTCGGGCAGGCTCGTGGCGAACCCGACGTTGCTGTTGTTCTCGTCGACACCGAACACGATGGCCAGCACGCGGCCGTCGCGGTCGACCAGCGGGCCGCCCGAATTGCCGTGCTGGATAGCGCCGTCCAAGGTGTAGATCTCGCGTTCGCCCAGACCGGTGCGGTAGATGTCGCGCACCTGGCGCGCGGCGCGGCTGCGCACCCGGGTGGCGGACGCGGTGTAGGACCCGCCCCTGGGATAGCCGAGCGCGATGGCGTCGGTGCCGGGACCGGCGGGTTCGGGAGCGACGGTGAGGGCGGGCGCGGCGAGACCGGGGACGGCGAGCACCGCGATGTCCATGGTCGGATCGAACTGCACGACGGTCGCGGCGAGCGGCTCGGTCGCGGTGTCGACGGAGACTTTGCTCGATCCGGCGACGACGTGCGCGTTGGTCAGCACGCGCTCCGGTGCGATCACGAATCCGGAACCGGACTGGCGCACGCCGCAGGTCGGCGCGAGGTCTTGGACCCGAAGGACGCTCGGCCGCAGTGCGGCGGGCATCGGACCCTCGACGATGCCCGGATCGGGCGGTGCGAGCGGCCGGCCGATGCCCGCGTCCACGATCGGCCCGGTGAGCACCTCGGACAGGCCGGACAGCCAGAACGGCGCGACGCCGTCGACGGTTCGCACGGTCGTCGAATCACGCACCAAGGCGGCCGATTCCAGCGGTGCGGCGAACAGCCACACCACCAGCGGGACCGCGAGCGCGTGGACGAGACACCCGCAGAGGGCGTCGGCGCGTTGCGTGACCGGGCCGGAAACCGCGGCGCGCGCGGCGCGTCCGGCCCGGTGCCCGGCGATCGCGCCGAACGCGACCATGCCGGCGATCACCGTCACCGCGAGCAGAAGCCGCACGACGCCCGGGGCGAACCGGCCGAGCGCCGCGGCCGAGAGCGCCGCGCCGAGGATCGCCCCCGCCAAGCCACCCGCGAGCCCGGGCAGTCCCACGATCGCGCCGCGGCGCCAGCCCAGCACCGCGGCGACCGCGAGGGCGGCGAGCACGGCGAGATCCAGCCAGTTCGGCACGGTCAACGCCACACTCCCGTCGCTGCTGATGGACAACGGCGACACTCGTCGTCGGCCGCCCCGTCACCACCCGGCTATACCCTGGTTAGCGCGTCGGCAACGGTCGAGCCGCTAATCTAATCAGCGATTCGAGCTGCGGCAACCACATCGCCCTACGCCGCGGGCTGGGTGGCCAGCGCCCGCCGGGCATACGCGCGCACGTCGGCGTCGGTGTCGTCGATGGCGGCGCGCAGCGCGTCGTGCGCGGCGGGCAGGTCCGGCCACACCGACAGCGACAGCACCGCCGCCTTGCGGACGTCGAGATGCGGGTCGTGTAGCGCCGCAGCCAGAATCGGCACCGCGAGGTCCGGGTCCGCGCCTGCGAGTCCGCGCGCCGCTCCCTGCCGGATCTGCCAGGCCGAGTGGCGCAGGGCGGCACCCAGCGCGGCGACGTCCGCGGGCTCGGCGCCGAGCTGGGCGAACGCGGTCAGCGCTGCGGCGCGGACCAGCGGGTCCTGGTCGTCGCCGAGGCGACGGATCACCTCGGACCCGCCGTCGCCGATGGCGGCCAGGCCCTGCGCGACCGCGATCCGCACCTCCCGGTTCTCGTCGGTGGCCAGGGTGGCGACACCGTCGCGATCGTTCAGCGAGACGAGCGCGCGAACCGCCTCGATGCGGACGCGATGGTCCCCATCCGCGAGCGCGGCGCGATACTGCGCGGCCTCGCCCGCCCGCAGCGCGCGCAACAGATCGATCACGGTGGACCGCACGACGGGATCCGCTCATCGCGGGAGGGGGCTATTTTGCGTTTACGGGTTCTTGCGGCGGAGCCGATGCTTCAAGCGCCACAGCGCGTTCTGGATGCGGACCGGTCCCCAGAATTTCATCCGGTGCCAGAGGCCGGGATCTTCGTACTCCGCGTACCTGCCGTTGAACGTCGGCATCTGGCTCATCCTCTCGGGCATTCGTCGGACGAGACCTTCTTGGTGTCGCCGACTTCGGTGTAGTCGAACGGACGTCCTTGCAGCTTGCCATAGACGTGCACAGTGTGCCGCCACTCACCGGTCGCGCACTCCGCGCTGACGCGGACCTCATGTCCTTCGCGGGAAGGGATCTTCGAGTCCACTTGGATCGCCCAGCGAACCCACTGCCCGGTCTGGTAGTGCTCCAGGCTCACCTCCAGCGTGTGCGACTCCGGAGGCGCAGCGCAAGAGACCTTCACGTCGGTGTAGATGATCGGATGCAACACGGTCGGCTTGCGGAAGAATGTCGTGAAGTCACACGACTTGGCCGCGACCGGTGTCGGTGCGGCAGCCGCTGGACCGGCACCCGTGAGAGCGACAGCACCCGCAGCGCCGAGGATGGTCGCGAAACGAAACACCTTGTTCTTCATCAGGTTTCCCCTTTTCTCCTGAGCGACGACGACGCTCAGTACTCCCTTGACGTGTCCGGCTTCATGCGTCCGGCCTGGATCAGCGTTTGGCGTGCCGCATCCTTGCGGGGGCACTCGGCGGCGCGGCAGCCTCGATGCTGCTGCATGGTCAGGTGGGCTTCTTCGACGCTCAGCTGTCCCTGTGGAGCTGCGGTGAGGCCATCCGGACAGACCCTGCTGGCTCGCCCTCCACTCGGCCTGCACACGGTCCACGACGTCTTGGACGCTGATCCCCCGTTGGGCGTCCTCTTCCTGCCACCAAATTACGGGTTGGGGGTCGCCGGAGCCGGAGGAGTGAGCACCCCGGCTCCGGGACGTTTCTGGGGTTGCCACCCATGCGCGGAGAGCGGCGAGATAGTCCGCCAACACTTCGACGGGCAGCTCATTCCAAGGAACAAGCGGCCCGACGAGTGGCGTTCGCTGTGGTAGTTGGTTCGTGTGCTGCAAAGCACCCCCTGGGCTTAGACCGATCTGTCTGAACTAGACGAGATTGTCTGAGCATACGACGGGTGCCTACAATTTGGGCAAGTTTGAGGGAAAGGACGAGGTCGTGAGCGGGACGCCGGAGGTACTGAGGCGGCTACGCGGGGAGTTGTCGCAAGAGAAGTTCGCCGCACGAGTCGGACTGACGCAGCGCATCATTTCGCGGTTGGAAGACGGGTCGGCGAAGCTGACCCTGGAGGACGCCGTTCAGATTTCCGAAGCCTGTCAAATCTCGCTCACTGAGCTGTCCGGTCGAAGATCCTCGGTGCTGGACTTGTCCGGCGATTGGTTCGCTGCGTGGCAGACCGTGAAGGACGGCATACCGCGTGTCGACATCCACGAGCTTCATGTGAAGCAGGAGGGTGCGTTCTTCGAATTACTCGGCGACCGAGCGCGGTCGGTTGAGGAAGGTTCTTACGCCTGGGTCGGGGAAATGCGGCTGTGGGATTCCGACGTGCTGATGGGTTGGTATCGCGCCACCGACGGCGCGGTCCGCTCGAAGGGTGTCATGTATATGGCGCTGCACCCGCACGGCACGTCCATGATGGGCGGCTGGGTCGGACTCAGTTATCAGGGTCCAGCAGTTCGAGGCTGGGCCGCGATCGACCGGGACCGCGACCATTTGGAGGCGGTCATGGGTGACATCGGCCACCAGACTGGGCGAGACTGGCTGACATGGCCGACCACGATCTCGTAGACGTAAGTATCTCCGCCGACGACGCCGACTGGCTGGCTGAGTTCACCCGCCGACTGGTGGACAACCGGCTGGCGGCGTGCGGCAACCTGATCCCCGGCGTCCGTTCCATCTACCGCTGGGACGGTGCGATCCACGACGATCAGCAGACGCTCGTCATCCTGCACACCCGAGCCGACCTCGTGCCCGCGATCATCGAGCGGGCCAACACCGATCACCCCGACACCACGCCGCAGGTGCTCGCGGTGCCGGTGCTCGACGCGCACCCCGGCTACCGGCAGTGGGTCATCGACTCGACCAGCTAGAACCTAGTGCGATAGCGTCGGTGCCGGGGCCGGCGGGTTCGGCGGCGACCGCGAGGGCGGCGAGCACGGCGAGATCCAGCCAGTTCGGCACGGTCAACGCCACACTCCCGTCGCTGCTGATGGACAACGGCGACACTCGTCGTCGGCCGCCCCGTCACCACCCGGCTATACCCTGGTTAGCGCGTCGGCAACGGTCGAGCCGCTAATCTAATCAGCGATTCGAGCTGCGGCAACCACATCGCCCTACGCCGCGGGCTGGGTGGCCAGCGCCCGCCGGGCATACGCGCGCACGTCGGCGTCGGTGTCGTCGATGGCGGCGCGCAGCGCGTCGTGCGCGGCGGGCAGGTCCGGCCACACCGACAGCGACAGCACCGCCGCCTTGCGGACGTCGAGATGCGGGTCGTGTAGCGCCGCAGCCAGAATCGGCACCGCGAGGTCCGGGTCCGCGCCTGCGAGTCCGCGCGCCGCTCCCTGCCGGATCTGCCAGGCCGAGTGGCGCAGGGCGGCACCCAGCGCGGCGACGTCCGCGGGCTCGGCGCCGAGCTGGGCGAACGCGGTCAGCGCTGCGGCGCGGACCAGCGGGTCCTGGTCGTCGCCGAGGCGACGGATCACCTCGGACCCGCCGTCGCCGATGGCGGCCAGGCCCTGCGCGACCGCGATCCGCACCTCCCGGTTCTCGTCGGTGGCCAGGGTGGCGACACCGTCGCGATCGTTCAGCGAGACGAGCGCGCGAACCGCCTCGATGCGGACGCGATGGTCCCCATCCGCGAGCGCGGCGCGATACTGCGCGGCCTCGCCCGCCCGCAGCGCGCGCAACAGATCGATCACGGTGGACCGCACGACGGGATCCGCCGAATCGAGCCGGTCGGCGAGTCCCGCGGCCGAGGGCAGCACCTCGACGAGTTCGCGCAGACCGGCCGCGGCCGCGCGGCGGACCGAAGCCGCCTCGTCGTCCAACGCCTCGCCCAGGGCGATGGCGAAGCCCTCCGGCGTGTGCTCGGTCAGCACCGAGATCGCCGCGGCCCGTACGCCCGCGTCCGGATCCGTCAGGTAGGCCGACAATTGCGCCACCGTGGGCACGTCGAGCGCGAGCAGCGCGACGATCCGGGGTGACGGGGGAGTGGCGGGCTGCGCGATACCGGCTTCGGACCGCTCGTGCTCAGCGACGACGCCGGTGTACGGCGCACGGCCGACGAGCTGGTGCGGCTGATGCACCGGCACCGCCTCGGCATCGGCCGAGGGCAGGTCGTCGAGCCCGGGCACCGGAACCAGGTACGGCGCCACCGGCCGCTTCAGGAACGCCATGGTTCCGTCCGGGTTCTTGCGCAGGTTGAGGTGGTATCGCCATTCGACATCGTCGCGTTCGGGTAGGTCGGCGCGCTCGTGATAGAGGCCCCAACGGGATTCGGTCCTGGTCAGTGAACTGCGCGCGGCCATCTCGGCGCAATCGCGGATGAACGACACCTCCACCGCGCGCATCAGCTCGTGCGGGGTGCGCGCGCCGATGCTGTCGACCTCCGCGCGCATCCGGTCGAAGGTCTCCACCGCGATGGCCAGCTTGGTCGCCGTCTTGGGCGGCGCGACATAGTCGTTCACGAAACGCCGCAGTTTGTATTCGACCTGTGGTTGCGGCGGCCCGTCCGGCTGACGCAGCGGCCGGTAGATCAGCTCGTGGGCCGCGGCCAGCTGGTCCTCGGGCAGTTCGTTCGGCGCGGTGATCTCGTCCAGGGTGGACGCGGCGTGCGCGCCGGCCAGATCACCGAAGACGAACGCGCCGATCATGTAGTTGTGCGGCACGCACGCCAGATCGCCCGCCGCGTACAGGCCGGGCACCGTGGTGCGCGCGTGCTCGTCGACCCACACGCCGGAGGCGGAGTGCCCGCCGCACAGGCCGATCTCGGAGATGTGCATCTCGATGTCGTGGGTGCGGTAGTCATGGCCGCGGTTGGCGTGGAACGTGCCGCGGGTCGGGCGCTCGGTCGTGTGCAGGATGCCTTCGAGCGTGCTCAGCGTCTCGTCGGGCAGGTGCGACACCTTGAGATAGATCGGGCCGCGCGCGGATTCGATCTCTCGTTTGACCTCGGACATCATCTGGCCCGACCAGTAGTCGGAGTCGACGAAGCGTTCGCCTTCGGCGTTGACCTGGTAGCCGCCGAACGGATTGGCGACGTACGCGCAGGCCGGGCCGTTGTAGTCCTTGATCAGCGGGTTGATCTGGAAGCATTCGATGCCGCTGAGTTCGGCGCCCGCGTGGTAGGCCATCGAGTAGCCGTCGCCCGCGTTCGTCGGATTCTCGTAGGTGCCGTACAGGTATCCGCTGGCGGGCAGCCCGAGCCTGCCGCACGGCCCGGTGGCCAGGATCACCGCTTTCGCGCCGACTGCCACGAATTCGCCGGTGCGGGTGTGCAGGGCGGCGGCGCCGACCGCGCGCCCGTTGTCGGTGAGCACGCGCACCGGCATGAGCCGGTTCTCGATGCGAATCCTCTCGCGCATCTTGCGCTGGCGCAGCACGCGATACAGCGCCTTCTTGACGTCCTTGCCCTCGGGCATCGGCAACACGTACGAGCCGGAGCGATGTACCCGGCGCACCGCGTACTCGCCGTACTCGTCCTTCTCGAACTTCACGCCGTAGCGCTCCAGCCGCTGCACCATGGCGAAGCCGCGCGTCGCGGTCTGATAGATGGTGCGCTGGTCGACGATCCCGTCGTTGGCCCGGGTGATCTCGGCGACGTAGTCCTCCGGTTCCGCCTTACCCGGGATCACGGCGTTGTTCACGCCGTCCATGCCCATGGCCAGCGCACCGGAGTGCCGCACGTGGGCCTTCTCCAGCAGCAGCACGTTCGCGCCGCGCTCGGCGGCGGTGAGCGCGGCCATCGTGCCCGCTGTGCCGCCGCCGATGACGAGCACGTCGCAGTCCAGCCGAATCCGTTCCGACAGCGGCGGAATGTTCACAATCTCTCCAGGATTTCGGCCTTCGTCGCGGACCGGTCGATCGCCTCGCGCGGACTGGGCACGGGGACCAGCGCGCGCAGCGTGCCGCCGCCGAGCACGGCGATGCGGTCGCCGAGCAGCAGGGCTTCGTCGAGGTCGTGGGTGACGAAGACGATGGTGGTGGGGTGGGCGCGCCAGGTCTGGATCAGCAGGCGCTGCATGGTCTGCCTGGTCTGGGTGTCCAGCGCGCCGAACGGCTCGTCCATCAGCACGGCGCGCGGCGCGGCGGCCAGGCTGCGCGCCAGCTGAACGCGCTGGCGCATGCCGCCGGACAGGTCGCGCGGCAGGTAGTCGCCGTACCCGGTGAGCCCGACCTCCTCCACCCAGTGCAGGGCGGTGGCTCTGCGCTCGGCCCGGGGCGTGCCGCGCAGGCGCAGGGCGAGTTCGATGTTCTGGCGTACCGTGCGCCACGGCAACAGCGCGTCGTCCTGGAACACCAGGGCGCGGTCGGCCGCGGGTCCGGTGACGGGGTCGCCGTCGGCCAGCACGACTCCGCCTTCCGGCGCGCGCAGTCCGGCGATCGCGCGCAGCAGCGTCGACTTGCCGCATCCGGATTTGCCGACCGCGACGAGGATTTCCCCCGGCGCGATCGACAAGTCGAGTCCGTCCAGCACCGGCTCGCCGCCATACGCGATTCGGACGCCGGTGAGACTCAATCGCATTCCGGTCGATGCCGGTGCGTCGATCACTGTGGTCATGCTTCGACCTCCCTGGGCAGCCAGCGGGTGATGCGGCGGCCGGCCAGCTCGACCAGCCCCGAAGTCGCGAAACCGAGGACGCCGATGGTGATCATGCCGACGAACACCGCCGGATAGTCCACGATGGTGTAGGCCTGCCAGGTGCGGTAGCCGACGCCGAGGCGGCCGGAGATCATCTCCGCGGAGATGAGACAGATCCACGCCACGCCGACGCCGACGGACAGTCCGCTGAAGACGCCGGGCAGGATGCCGGGGAACACCACCCGCGCGAGGACGTCCAGCCGGGACGCGCCGAGCGTGCGCACCGCGTCCTCCCAGATCGTCGGCAGGGCGCGCACCGCGTGTCTGGTGCTCACCAGCACCGGGAACAGCGACGCGGTGAAGGTGATGAACACGATGCCGGATTCGTCGCTGGGGAACAGCAGGATCGCGACCGGGACCAGGGCGATGGCCGGGATCGGCCGGACCAGTTCGGCCAGCGGGCCGAAGGTGTCGGCCAGCAGCCGCGACCGGCCCAGGCCGATGCCCGCGAGCACGCCGATCACCGCCGCCAGCCCGAAGCCGGTGACGATCCGGATCAGCGACTGCGCGATGTCCAGGTAGTACTGGTCGGCGCGCAGTTGCGCGCCGAATTCGGCGACGATCTCGGTGACGGTCGGCAGCGTGTCGAAACGCAGGCCCGCCCGCACGTTGTTGACCGTGAGCAGTTGCCACAGACCGACCGCGACGGCGACCGAGGTGACTCGCAGCAGGCGCGAGCGCCAGGCCGATCGCGACGTCGGGGTGGCCGCCGATCGGGTGGCGGCGGGTTCGGCCGTGACCGGCGCTGCCGGTGCGGCGAGTTCGCTGGTCATCCGCGTACTTCCGTGACGGCCTGATCGTAGGTGACCGGCGCGGCGGACGGATGCGCCTGCCGGTAGCGCTGCGCGGCCGCGGGGGTGGTGAAGGGCAGGTAGGCGGCGCCGTCGCGCAGCCAGATCGACTTGTCGGCGAACCAGCGGGTGCCGAGCTCGGTATCGGGGACGTAGGCCGCGCGGATCGTCCGGCCTTGCGCCTTCGCGGCCTGGACGGCGCGCAGTAGGCAGGTCGGATCCGCGGCCGGTTGCGGTTGGGCTGCGCCGTCCACCCACAGCTCGCCGGCCAGCGCGGGGTTCTCCGCGGCTTTGCCGCAGACCGGGTCGGCGCCGGTGACCCGGGCCGGGTTGGCGGTGGACGCCAGGTCGCGGTCGTAGTCGCCGCGGCCGGTCTCCGCGTACGCCTTGCGCAGCGGCCCGTCGTCGACGAACCGGTCGATGTCCAGGTCCGCGAAGTCGCCGATCGACTTCAGATATGCCACATCGCCTTTGAGCGCGTTGATCAGGCTCGGCTTGAGCGTGGTGTCGAAACTCGTTCCGCCGGGACCGTTGTAGAGATACACCACCTCCTGCGGCAGTCCGGACCCGTCGGCGACGATCTTCGCGGCCTCGAACGGTTTCTCCTGCAAGAACCGGGTGGCGTCCAGTTGCGCGGCCAGGAACGCCTGCAGCACCTCCGGATGCTCGGCGGCGTAGGCGTGCCGGGCGACCACGCCGTGGAATGTCGGCACGCCGAGTTCGGCGCCGTCGTAGAGCAGCTTGGCCTTGTTCTGGAAGACGACCAGCCCCGGCCACGCGACGAACTGGGACAGTGCGCCCACCTGACGGGATTCCAGGGCCGTCGCGCCGACCTGCGGCTGCTGGTTGAGCACCTCCACGCCCTTGGCCGGATCGATGCCGGCTCGCGACAGCGCCTGCACCAGCGTGCCGTGCCCGGCCGAGCCCACGCTGGCCGAGATCTTCTGCCCGGCCAGGTCGGCGATGCCGGTGGCCGCCGAATCGTTCGGCACCACGACCATGTTCAGCGCGCCCTTGGGGTTGTACCCGGTGACCGACACCAGTTCGGTGCGCGAGCGCTCGTTGACCTGGGTGCGGGAGCCGTTGATCAGCAGCGGGTAGTCGCCCATCGACCCGATGTCGATCTTCTCGGCCACCATCTGCGCGGTGATCGGCGCGCCGGTGTCGTAGTCCTGCCACTCGACCTGGTACTCGGCTCCGCCGCCCGCGGTGATCTTCCGCAGCCGCTGCTCGAGGTAACCCTGCGCGCGCAGCAGAGTGCCCGCGGTGACGGTGTTGATGGTCTTGGACTGGTAGCCGACGACCACCTTGACGGTGCCCGCCGGTGTGTCGTCGCTCTGCTCCAGCGAGCACCCGGCGAGCGCGAGCGCGGCGGCGAGCAGGACGGGGGCGAATTTCACTTTCATCGGTCTTCCAGATCAGCGGAGCAGGTAGGGCATGTTGACGGTGACGGCGCCGGTGGGGCAGCGGGCCGCGCAGGGGCCGCAGTACCAGCACTCGTCCACGTGCATGAAGGCCTTGCCGTTCTCGGGGTTGATGGCCAGGGAGTCGAGCGGGCAGATCTCGACGCACAGCGTGCAGCCCTGGATGCACAGCGACTCGTCGATGGTGACGGGGATGTCGGCGCGCTGGTTCACGAGTGCCATCTAGAGGACCTTCCATTCGGGGGTGCTGCGGGTCAGGCTGCCGCGCATGGTGATGCGGTCGCCGCGCATGCGGATGTACTCCAGATCGACCGGGCGGCCGTCGTCGAGCCGGGTCAGTCGTTCCAGCATCAGCAGCGGCGCGCCGCCGGGGACGTCGAGGGTGGAGGCGGTGTGCGGGTCGGCGGGCACCGCCTCCAGGGCGAGGTCGGCCGAGCCGAGCGAGTGGCCGCTGATGCGTTCCAGCAGCACGAAGACGTCGGTGTGCTCGAGGTCGTGGCCGAGTACCTCGGTGCCGATGTCGGGCACGAGGTAGGTGAGGTCGAGGCTCAGCGGCAGATCCGCGAGGTAGCGCAGCCGCTCCAGGTAGACCACGCGTTCGCCCGGCGCCAGGCCGAGCCTGCGGGCGACGGCGGGCGGCGCGGTGACGTGCATCGCCGCGCGCACCTCGTTGCGCACGGTGCCGTGGCCCTTGAACGTCTCCTGCAAGCCGAGCAGCGCGTCGAGCCCGTGGTCGAATTTGCGGGTGGCCACCCGGGTGCCCACTTTGGGCGCCCGATCGATCAAACCCTCGTCCTTCAACAGCGCCAACGCGTCGCGGACGGTGTTGCGCGAGGAGCCGTACTCGGCGGCGAGTTCCTGTTCGCTCGGCAGCGCGCCGTCGAACGCGCCCGCGTGCAGTTGGTGCCGCAGGATGTCGGCCACCCGCCGCGCTTGATCGGCGCGCAATTGCCGCACCGGCGTGGGTTCCGCTGCCACCGTCTCCGCCTTTCCATCGCTGACCTGCACGAATAGCGACGATAACGGGGTGGTGGCGGCGAATTCGCCCGCATTTCCGCCGAGAAAAATCAGGGGATGTTATTGCGCCGGGTCCGTCGTGGCCCGACCTGGCGATATGCGCGGCGGACCGCTCAATACGCCACGTCGGACGTCGGCGGCCGAATTCCGATCACAGCGATTCGAAAGCGGGGCCGTACGGTCCGCGCAGTGCGAATCTACGATCGCGGACCGTAAGTATTGAGGAACAGCACCGGACCCGCGCCGAAGCCGCCCGCGTCGTCCATGGCGAGCAGCGCGGCGAGTGCTTTGGCGGTGTAGACGGTTTCCAAGTGCAGTCCGGCCTTTCCCGCGCGCTGCTCGGCTTCCCGCGCGGCGGGCGTGGTGTGGCCGTAGCCGGGGCCGAGCCAATCGGTGGTCATCGTGACGTCCTCGGGCCGCAGCCCGGTGGGGGTGAAGCGCGCTCCGCGGGCGCGAAGCAGATGTTCGGTCCGGGTGGCGAGACGCACGATGCGCTTCGCGTCGAGGGGGAGCGCGTCGTTGACGACCACGCCGACGACGCGCGTGCGCAACCCGGCCAGACGCAGACCGAGAGCGAGTCCGGCGGCGGTGCCGCCGGATCCGACGGCGGTGACGATGTGGCCGGGTTCGGGGAGTTCGCCCGCGCCGACCTGGGCTGCGATTTCGCAAGCCGCCTCGACGTAGCCCAGGGCGCCGACCGGTGACGACCCGCCCGCGGGCAGGAAGTACGGGCGTGTGCCGCCACGGATCCTGCGCAGATACAGCCACGGCGCCGCGAGTATCGTGCGCACCTTGCTGTGCGTGAAATACAAGGCGGCGCCCGAGTTCCGCAGCCGCCGCAGTTGGGCGCGCACGTGGTCGTCGACCGGCTGGTCGACCAGGGCGAGCGCGGTATCGATGCCCTGGGCGCGCCCGTACAAGGCGGTGGCGAGCCCCCAGTTCGTTCCGGTGCCGCCGACGGTGAGAATGGTGCGCGCGCCGCGTCGCCGTGCCTCCGGCAGCAGCCATTCCAGCTTGCGGACCTTGTTGCCGCCCCAACCGCCGTCGCCGTATCCGCTCTCGTCCTTGCACCACAGCTCAGCCGTGGTGCCGAGGTCGCACCGGCGTACGGGCGTCGGGGCGGTGCCGAGGCGGACGAACGGCAACGTCTCGGCCACCTCGGGAAAGCGCGCGTGCAGCAGCGCTCCGGTCACGGCGTGATCGCCTCGGGGATGCCGAGCAGCGCCGCCTGGACCTCGTGCAGCCGGTCGATGTCGCCGCGAATGCCCGCGACGCTGTCGTTGTACAAGAACGCCTCGCCGAGCCGGACCAGCGCGTAGGCCAGCAGCGCCGGTTCCAGCGGGGGCTGATAGCCGTCCTCTTCCGTCGCGCGGACGATCAGCTCCTGGACGGTGCCGACGACCAGCGGTTGCACCGGGCCGTCGCCCGCGGTGAGAATGCGCAGCCCGGACAGCGGCTCGTTCTCGAAGTAGCGCCGGAACGGTTCGTTGTCGGTCATCCACCGGTTGACCCGGTACAGCACGTCCAGGATGCGCCGCGCTCCGGTGGAGCGACGGCGGGCGTCGGCGCGGGTGAGCAGCGCCTCGAATTCCCCGGCCAGGACCGCACCGAGCACCCCGTCGCGGGAGCCGAACCAGCGGTAGACCGACGCGCGGCTGAGCCCGAGCTGTCCGGCGATCGCCTGGATGTCCACCCGCTCACCGGCCAGGAACGCCCGGCGGGCATGCTCGATGACCTGTTCCCTGGTCGCGGAGGCCGGTCGGCCGGGAGGGCGAGTGGTCCGCTGGCTGGAATCGATCACCGCGGAATGATACATCCTCAAGACGGTGTATCGAAACGGGCTGTGTTCAGAACCAGGCGTCGCGCATCTGCAGAGTAGTCCGGTCCAGCCGGGCGAGCAGATCCAGCGCCGGCGCGGTCTTGGGCAATTCGAAACGATAGAAGAACCGGGCCGCGTGCCGCTTGCCATCGTAGAAATCGCCGGAACGATCCCCGGCCGCGAGGAACTGTTCGAGCCAGATCCAGGCCAGCACAGTGTGCCCGAACGCTTCCAGGTATACCGAGCTGTTGGCCAGCGCGGCCTCGGCATCACCGGAGGCGAACAGTCCGGCCGTCACCTCGACCAACCGCCGCCATGCCGAATCCAGCTCCGCGGCGAGCTCGGCCGCCTCGCCGCCCGCCGCGCGTGCGGCCGTGATGGTCGCGTCGACGCGCGCACCGAGCGCGAGCAGGCCGGCGCCGCCCTGCTGGGTTACTTTGCGTCCCAGTAGATCCAGGCCCTGGATGCCGTGCGTGCCCTCGTGGATGGGGTTGAGCCGGTTGTCCCGGTAATGCTGCTCGACGTTGTATTCGCGGGTGTAGCCGTAGCCGCCGAGCACCTGGATGGCGAGGCTGTTGGCCTCGAGGCACCACTGCGACGGCCAGCTCTTGGCGATCGGGGTGAGGATGTCCAGCAGCAGGGTGACCGCGCGGCGTTCGTCCTCGGATTCGGCGGTGCGCTGCTCGTCCACCAGTCGCGCGCAGTAGAGCACCAGCGCCAGAGCGCCTTCGGCATAGGACTTCTGCGCCAGCAGCATGCGCTTCACATCGGCGTGCTCGATGATCGGCCGCTGCGGCGCGGACGGGTCGGCGGGGAGCTTGGCCCGGCCCTGCGTGCGCGTGCGCGCGTAGTCCAGCGACTCGAGGTACCCGGTGTAGCCGAGCGCCGTGGCGACCAGGCCCACGCCGATGCGCGCCTCGTTCATCATGTGGAACATGTAGCTCAATCCGCGATGGGGCTCGCCGACCAGGTAACCGACCGCGCCGGGCGCGCCGCCCGGCGTCCAGCGGCCCTCGCCGAAATTCAGCACGGTGTTGACCGTGCCGCGGAAGCCCATCTTGTGGTTGAGCCCGGCCAGCGCGACGTCGTTGCGCTCGCCGATCGATCCGTCGTCGCCGACCAGGAACCGGGGCACCACGAACAGCGAGATGCCCTTGGTGCCCGCGGGCCCGCCGGGGATCTTGGCCAGCACCAGGTGCACGATGTTCTCACCGAGCTCGTGATCGCCGCCCGAGATCCACATCTTGGTGCCGAAGAGGCGGTACGTACCGTCGTCCTGTGGTTCGGCGCGGGTGACGATGTCGGCCAGCGACGACCCGGCCTGCGGCTCCGACAGGCACATGGTGCCGAAGAAGCGGCCCTCGAGCATGGGGCCGACGAACTTCTCGACGTGCTCGGGTCCATGGGCGATGAGCAGATTCGCGTTGGCGACGGTGAGGAACGGGTAGCCCGCGGTGCCGGGGTTGGCCGCCTGGAACCAGGCGTAGCTCGCCTGCGCGACGGTCGCGGGCAGCTGTGCGCCGCCGAGTTCGTAATCCATTGCCGCCGAGGGCAGCCCGGCCTTGGCGAAAGCGGCCAGCGCCTGGCCGACCTCCGGGATGATGGTCACGCGTTCGCCGTCGAAGGTGGGTTCGTTGGCGTCGTTGAGCTTGTTGTGCGGCGCGAAGTACTTGGTGGCGAGCTGCTCGCTGAGCTCGAGCACGGCGTCGAAGGTCTCCCGCGAGTGCTCGGCGTACCGCGCGCGCTTGGTCAGCCCCTCGACGTCCAGCCACTCGTAGAGCAGGAAATCGAGATCGCGCCGGGACAGCAGGGTCGACCGCATCAGCCAGTCCTTTCGAGACATGTTCGACTTACTGTATCTTACGGATCGGTGGCCGGATGTCTACCGGCCACCTCCCCGCAGGACGATGATCGTCAGCTGAACGGCGGTAGCACCTCGTCGGCATCAGCGGGTGATGCCGTGGATTCGACCGCACGAGCGGAATCCTCGCGGCACCGGTGCGACTGCGCGTTCCCGGCGCCGGAGCAGGTCGTCTTCGCCGCCGCCGGCTGATCGCGTGTCCGGCGGGGGTGAGGCCGTCGTCGGCGCCTCCGGCCGGGTTCGCGGCCGGGGCATGGCCGCGCGGTCCGAGCGTGGGTAGCCGACCTGACGGAGCGGCGGCAGTCGAGCGGGGCCGCGTTGCACGACGTGGCCGGTCTATCCCTCCGCACCGAGCAATCCACGGTTCCGCGCGGTCGCGGCCGCTTCGGTGCGACTGGACACGCCGAGCTTGACGAGGATTCGCGAGACGTGCACACCGGCGGTGTTGGCGCTGATGAACAACTCGGCCGCGATCTGACGGTTGCTCGCGCCCGTGGCCACCAGGCGCAGCACGTCGAGTTCACGCGGGGTCAGGCCCGAGGTGTTCGCCGGTCGGGCCGGGGCGGGCCGGTTCCCGGCGTCGGCAAGGTCGATCCCGGCGCGGTCGGCCAACTGCCTGGCCTGCTCGGCGAGTGGCGCCGCCGCCAACTCGTCCGCCAGCCCGAGGACCGACCGCAGTGCGCTGCGTGCCGCCGGGCGATCGCCCGCTGCCAATTCGGCTTGCCCGGATTCGAGCATGCCGCGCGCCACTTCGTACGGCCGACGCAGGGCTCCCCAGGAGGAAACCGCCGCGGCCCAGTCGGCGGGACGACGGCTGCGCACGGCGTGGCAGGAATTCCGGTATGCGGCGTCGACCGCGGTGGTCACCGGCAGCCGTTCCGTCACGGAATCGAGAACCAGTGGAGCGCAGCGGGTCCGGGCCACCGCATCGGCCAGCGCCCACGCCTCGTGATGGTGCGCGCCCAGATCGTCCGCGGTCAGCGTCGATGCGCCGATCTCGGCGGCGCGCTGCGGATTGCCCGCCGCGTGCGCGATCTCGGTCTGCACCGTGTGCAGCTGGATCTGATATTGCCTGGCCCAGCGACGATCACCGAGCAAGAGCTGCGCGTTCGCAGCGCTCGTCGCCGCGGCCTCGGCATCGCCGCGCGCCAGCATGATCCGCGCGTGACACAGCAGCAGGGCGGCGGTGCTCAACGGCGGCAACTGCTCGGTGAGCGATTCGTCGATCAGATCGAGCGCCTCGTCCCAGCGGCCCAGGGCTGTGAGCGCCTGCGCCCATTTGACCAGCAGAATCGGCGCGGCCTCGGCGAATCGGTAGCTCTCGTGCGCGGCGCGCAACCCCTGCTGGATCGCCGCGATGGCCGCCTCGTCTGCGCCTGCCGACACCAGCAGCGCCGTCTCCCACAACACCACGGTCAGCAGTGTGCCCGGATCGCCCGCGGCTTTCGCGGCGGCGTGTGCCCGCTCGAACTGGGGCATGGCGACGTCCGGGCGATCCGCGGTGGCCAGCCCGAGGTAGGCGTGGGCACGTGCGGCCAGCGACGCTGCGACGCGGTCCGCGCGAAGGACACTCGAACGCCACCGGTGGTTCACTGCGGACGGGACATCCGCACCGGCCGCCTCCTCGATCGCACCCGGCGGGTGGAGAGCCCCAGCCGTGACCGGCGAGGTGTCCTCAGCGCTCGGGACACGACGCAATTGTTCGGCCACCTCGACGGCGGCACGCGCGTCGTGCTCGGCCGCGGCTGCCGCGCCGCTGAACGCCCTTGCTGCGGCGAGTTCGGCGAGGATCTCGCCGCGTAACAGAGTCGGCCGGTCCGAAGGAAGACATGCCAGCGCCGCGAGCAGGTCGTCTTCGCCGCCGCCGCTGCTTTGATTGCGGAGTCCCGCGCGGTAGTAGTGCAGCCGGGCGGCACGCTCCGGCTCGGTCTCCGCGTCGATGGCGGCCAGCGCCTCGTCGGCCGCCGCGATCCCGCGTTCGACGACGCCGCCCCGATAGCACGCCGCCACGACCGCTTCCACGACCTCGATCCGCTCGGCGTCCACTCGGCTCGCCGCTTCCGCCACCCGATCCCACGATTCGAGCACTCGGTCGAGATGGCGCACTTGAACACGATGCGCCCCGATACTTTCCGCTTCGGCCGCCGCTTCCCAGGCGGCCTCGAGCGCCGAGGAGAATTCTCCGGCGGCATACGCGTGATGGGCCAACTCGCCGGAGGGACAGGCGTCCGCATCGCGTTCGCGGAGCGCGATGAGAGCGCGAGAAATATCGCGATGCAATTGTTTCCGCTTCACGGGCAACAAGTCGGCGTAGACGGCGTCCCGGATGAGAACGTGCCGGAACGCGTAACCGGTGTCGTCGGGCACCAGCAGTTGCCGGTCGACCAGCAGCCGCAACGCTGTGGTCAGCGCCTCCTCGGCGAGGTCGGCGGCGGCCGCCAGCACGGTGTGCCGAACCGGCGACCCGGCCGCAGCCGCCAGCCGCAGCACCGATGCCGCCTGAGGGGGAAGGTCCGACAGGGGACCGAGCAACAGCTCGGACAGCTCGGCGGGCGTGTCCTCGGGTGCGGGGCCGAGCGCCTCCACGAACAGCGGGATCCCTTTGCTGCGTTCGAAGACGCGCGCGATCGTCCCCGGTTCCGGTTCGCTGCCGCGCAGCGCGGCCAGCTGCCTGCCGACCTCGTGCTTGGTCAGCGGTGCCGTCGAGAGCAGACGGACGCTCGGGTCGCGGCGCAGCCCGGAGACCAATCTGCGCAAGGGGCCGGAATCGGTGGGCCGGTAGGTGCCGACCAAGAACAGATCCCGTTCGGCGATGTTGGCCACCAGGAAGGCGAGCAGGTCCAGGCTGGTGTCGTCGGCCCAGTGCAGATCTTCCAGCACCACCACCAGTGGCTCGGTCATCGAGAACTGTTCCAGCACGGTCAAGATCTCGCCGAACAACCGGATCCGGTCGCTGTCGGCCTCCGCCGCGCCGGCCCGCGCCGCCAGTCCGGGAAGCCAGCCCGCCAGCGCCGGTCGCGCCGGAAGCAGCGTCGCGAGCGCCTCCACGCCTTTGTCGCGCAGCAATGCGCGCATGACCGCGACGAACGGCGCGAACGGAACTCCCCTCGCGCCGAATTCCGGGCACCGTCCCGACACCACCGCCGTGCGAGCATCGAGCCGCATCCCGAACTCCGCCACCAACCGCGACTTGCCGATTCCCGCTTCACCCCCGACCAGCACGGTATGCACCGCAGGCTCTCGATAGGCATCCTGCAACGCCGCGAGCTCGGAGGCCCGCCCGACGAAGGCGCCGCTGACCGGAAGGCTGACCACGGCGCGATCATGCCCCTACGGCGCGCTCGACGCCAACCGTGGATGCCGAATCGGACCGGAATTCGCCTCGCCCGGATGCGATCGCGCCGCATGCTCCCCGGTAGCACACCACGCAGTGCGGTCGCTGCTCCGCCGCGGCGCACCACAACCGCGGGCGCCGTCTTAGCGCAAACGCGTCTCGAATCGGTGCTTTCCGCGCTAGATTGAGCCTCGCACATCCGATCGGATCGGCCAGCGGGGAGGGTGCGGCCATGAACCAGCGGACTCCGAAATCGACTCGGCGGAAACCAGTTCCGCACCGTCGCAGTCGGCGTGGATTGCTCATAGTCCTTTCGCTGATAATGCAGCTCGTCGCCGGATCGGCCGCCTGCTCATGGATCGGCTCGGAGCCGAATACCTCTCCGGGGTCGACAACGCCGGAGCGGGCCACGATCGCACCGGGATCGAAGCTCAATATTCTCGGGGGTGGCGACCATCCATGGGGCATCCTGGTTCGATCGGATTCCGGAGCCGAGTGCGGTGCACCTTCCAATCATGTCGTGCCGCCGTGCAGTCTCCTCATTCCGGAGAATGTCGCAGTCATGCGTTTGGAAGCGACCTACAAGAGCGGGTCCATTTACAGCCGGGAACCGCGAGATGGTTTCGAATGGTATGGATGTGATGAAGGGCCCCGGTCAAAGACTTGCACATTCACCGTGACCCGGCCCGGTGGCGCATGTGTTATAGGTGTGGATCCGGAGGTGCGCGGCAACGCATGTAAATCGCTCCACGAAGAGGGCGTATTGGAACGACTGCCGAAGGCGCCGCCGGAATACACGCGTGATCCCGTGTCAGCCCGCCTGATGTGGAGGTTTCCGCCGGGCGTCTGCAAGGGTACGTCCGGGAGAGACCTTTGCTGACGCAGAACTCCACTCGCTACGACGTTTTCCTGTCCTACAGCCAGAAACTCGACAACCAACTGGCACCGGAGCTGCAGAAAGGACTACGGGCGTTGGGGCGGCGGTGGGATCGTCCGTATGCACTCCGGGTATTTCGCGACAGGACTGGCCTCGGCGTGAACCCGAGCTTATGGGCGGGCATCGAATCGGCGTTGTCGAAGTCCGATCATTTCGTTCTCCTTGCTTCGCCACTCGCGGCCCGATCGGTGTGGGTGCGTCGGGAGGTCGAATGGTGGCAGTCGCATCGCTCTGCGTCGACCATGCTCTTGGCGCTGACCGATGGCGAGATCGTATGGGACGAAGCCACGGGCGATTTCGACTGGACGCGGACGGATGCGCTTCCGCAGTGCTTGTCGGGCTGGTTCACCGCTGAGCCGAACTACGCGGACCTCCGGTGGGCGAGGAAGGAAGCTTTATCTCTGCAGCACAGTCGGTTCCGCAGCGAGGTCGCCGGCTTGTCCGCGGCGATCATCGGTGTGGACAAAGACAAGATCGAGGGCGAGGACATCCGCCAACAACGTGTCATCCGCCGCCTGAAGACCGGCACGATCGGAGTGCTCGGCATCTTATTGGTGGGAGCACTCACGGCAACCGTCCTCGCCGTGGTGGCCAGACGAGAGGCGCAAGATCAGCAACGGGTCGCCGCAGCTCGTTCGTTGATCACCGCGTCGGATGCGGTCAGGGACAACAGCCCGCCGGACATCGATACCGCATTGCGGTTGGGGGCGGCCGCGTATGCCAATATGCCGAGCCCGGAGACTGCGTCGAGCCTGGCGCAGACACTTTTTTCCAGCCCCCTTGCCGCTGTGCTACCGCACCGATTCGGACAGCAGGCCAGGATGGTGTTCTCCCCGAATGGCACGCTGCTGGCAACTGCGGATGCAGGCATACTCCAGTTGTGGAATATCGGCGGGGGCAGGCCCGTCCTATCGGGCAAGCCATTGGAAAACGGCCATTTGATCGAGTTTCTCGCACTCTCGCCGGACGAGAAGCTGCTGGCAGCCGCCGGCGATGGAGTGGCAACCTTATGGGATATCGCAGATCCGGCGGCACCGGTTCGGGTATCGCTTCCGCCCCCGGAGATCAATTCCATAAGAGCGCTCAAATTCTCGCCGGACGGCCGGCTGCTGGCTGCGGGATTCGGGGATTCCCTGACATTGTGGAGTCTGAGCGACAGGACCGCTCCCCGAATCATCGGTGCAATCGATGTCGGTCGGTACGGGACCGTCGAATCAGTGGCGTTCGCAGACGCGACGACGCTAGCGGTTGGTTATCGCGACCCGTATGCCAATAATTTCGTCGGTATCTGGGAAGTGCGTGACGCCGCGGATATCCGGGATCTCACCGGCTCCTGGGCGACGACTTCCCTGACCCACGCACTCCTCGGTTTGTCGCACGACGACTCGCGGATCATCGCTTCGGCTGAGAGCGATCTCGCGTCCCTCCGTCTCGACGGTCGTATTCCGGCGGTCCTTCCGACCGCCGGTTCGCTCGCGACGCCGATCGATCTGTGGAACACGAGATCGACGGCGAATCACAGTGTCGCGATCACGGTCGCCCCGACGGCGGCCGGCCGTGTAGTGATCTGGTGGGATATCACGTCGGCAGAGGCGCCGCGGGAAGTTCGGCGACTCCCCATAGAACACGCCGGGGATATCAAGCAGACCGCGCTGTCTGCCGATGGCCGCTGGTTCGCCACCGCAAGCATCAGTGGCCAGGTGATCCTGTGGGATTTGACCGATTCGCATCGGCCGCGGCGCCTGCCTGCGACGTTGGGTGGGCTGGACGCGGATGTCTCGGCGGTGGTGTTCGCTCGGCGACGGCCCGTTGTCGCAGTGTCCGGTGGCGACAAGGTGCGCCTGTGGGATCTCGCGACCGACCGGCCTGAAGCCGCCGGTCAGGTGCAACGCCCGGGTGAACCGGTAGGTGGGATGGCGATATCACCCGACGGCCGCATCCTCGCGGTCGGTGGATATGACCAGACGACGCTGTGGAACATCGACGACTTGTCCGAGCCCCGGCGGATCGGAAAGCCGTTGACCGACTTCACCAATCGCGTCACTTCGGTCGAGTTCTCCCCGGACGGCCGGTTGCTCGCCGTCACAGGCCATCCGGCCATGATGCTATGGAATGTCACTGATCCCGAGCGCCCACAGCGGTTGAGCCCGATTCCGGTCGGACGGACGAGTACCACCACGAGACTCGCCTTCTCACCGGACGGCCATACGGTTGCCGCGGCCCGAGGATCGGACGTCGCGCTCTACGATGTGTCCGACGTGACCAAGCCGATCAACGAGTTGCGCGGCGCGCATCAATCCGTCACTGACATAGCTTTCTCGCCGGATGGGCGGACCCTCGCGACAGGCGGGGTGAATCCCGCCGTCATATTGTGGGATATCACGCATCGTGACCGTCCGTCTCCTATAGGCCGGCCCTTGCCGGGTTACGTCGGGGGCGTTCGGCGATTGGCCTTCGCTCCTGACGGAGGAACACTCGTCGTGGTCGCCGACTCTGCGCGACTATGGGATATAACCGATCGCCAGCGCCCACGCCCCATCGGCTCACCGATCGAAACTACCGGTCCGGTGCCACCGGTAGCGTTCGCGGCGAACGGGCAGACTCTGGCCCTCGCAACTCCCGACCGTGCAGTCGCACTCTGGGATCTGGAGGGGCTGAACGATGTTCGCGAGAATCTCTTGCGTGCCGCCTGCGCCCGTATGTCATCTGTGCTCGACAAGACTCTATGGGCGTTCTACGCGCCTGGACTGACCTACCGTGAAGGATGCGCGTACTAGCTTGTGTCTCGCAATAGGTCGAGCTACTCCAGTTGCGGCTGGCGACTACCCTGCGGTGGCGGAAACCGCGCGTCCGAGCAGCGGGATAACGAATTCTCGTGATTCGGTCCGCCCCTCTTTACGCGAAGTATCGATGGCATGATGGACCACGCGATTCGCCCCTTTCATATCGACATTCCGCAGGCCGACCTGGACGAGCTTCGGCTGCGCTTGACCCGCACCCGCTGGATCGATGACCTGCCCGGCGCGGGGTGGGAGCGCGGTGTGCCGACCGCCTATCTGAAGGAGCTGGCCTGGTACTGGGCCGAGAAGTTCGACTGGCGCGCCGCCGAGGCGCAACTGAATGCCTACCCGCAGTTCATCACCACTATCACCGGCCAGAATGTGCACTTCCTGCACGTGCGTTCGGCCCGGGAGGACGCCACCCCGTTGTTGCTGCTGCACGGCTGGCCCAGTTCGGTGGCCGACTTCCGCGACGTGATCGGCCCGCTCACCGACCCCACCCCGGACGCACCCGCCTTCCACCTGGTCATCCCGTCGCTGCCCGGCCACGGTTTCTCCGGGCCGCTCACCGAAACGGGCTGGAACGACGGCCAAATCGCGGCGGCCCTCGCCGAACTCATGGCCCTCCTCGGCTACGAGCGCTACGGCGTGCAGGGCGGCGACCACGGCGCGTTCATCGCCCCCGCCTTGGCGCGGATCGACCCCGATCACGTGGTCGGTGTGCATGTGAACGCGCTGGTCACCTTCCCGACCGGCGACCCAGCCGACATGGCTGCCCTCACCGACACGGAGAAGGCGCGGCTCGCCGCGATGAAGGAATTCCAGGACGACGGCTCGGCCTACATGAATCTGCAGGGCTCGCGCCCGAACACCATCGCTCAGTTGCTCGCCGACTCCCCGGCAGGCCAGCTCGGCTGGATCGTCGAGAAGTATCAGGAATGGACCGACCGCTCCCACCACCTGCCCGACCAGGCCGTCGACCTCGACCGCCTGCTCACCACGGTGAGCATCTACTGGTTCACCGACACCGCCCGCAGCGTCGCCAACCTGTACTACGAGCGCTTCCACGACGCCACCATGTTCGCCCCGAAACCGAAGGGCACCGTCCCCACCGGCGTCGCGGTCTTCAAAGACGGCGACTACGCCATCCGCCGCTTCGCCGAACGAACCCACAACATCACCCACTGGTCGGAGTTCTACTCCGGCGGACATTTCCCCGCCCTGGAAGTCCCGGAACTGCTGATCGGCGACGTCCGCGAGTTCTTCCGGTCGCTCGGCTGATTGGCTGAGCCGAGGGTAGGCGCGGTCGTCGCCTACCTTTCGATTCCACGGCCGCTGCTGATCGTGGCAGCTCGTTGGACGCAGCTCGTGCTAGACGGGCCAGTCAAATGCGGGAACGTGGTGCCTTAACGGAAATACGTCAGCCGCGATCGATCCCGCACCACGCGGCGAAACCTCGCACGCTCTCATTGCTGCGTGCGTCGTCACGGGCGAGGGCGCGGATGGTCTCGTGAACCATTGGGTGATAGCGGGTTTGCGTCGGCGCGATCTCCTTGGCTTTGCGCAGCGAGCTGAGGGCTTTTATGCGGTCGCCGTGGAGCAGGAATCCGCGGGCCAGGTCGATGTAATGGTGGCCCGCGCGCTCCCGGGGCGTCGTGGCCGGGAGACGCACGTGCTCGGCGCGTTTCACCGCCTCGGTGCCATCCATCATCTCTACGGCCAGCCCGACGGACCAGATGTCCACATTCGTGATGCCGAAGCAGAGCCGGTAGTCGTCTCGGTCGCCACCGAGGCGGCGGGCGGCCTCCCGTGCTTCGGCGAGGTGTTCGTCGGCTACGCCGCGCCGCCCCGCGCGAGCTGCGGCGAGACCGGATTTCAAGTGCAGATTGCCCCACATGCTAAGGACAGCCGGGTCGCTGCCGCCGATCTCGGATTCGATGGTGGACCGGCTGGCTTCGAGGAAGCGAAGGGCGGTCGACCAGTCGGCCGTGCAGATCAGCTCGCCCGCGCGCTGATAATCGCCCGCGAGCACGGCCAGCTGATCACCGGATTGCGCTGCTGCCCATTCGTACCGCTCGACACACAGTGAGGAGAGGTCGATATAGCCGAGTTTGTACACGAGTTGCCCGGTCGCGGCGAATGCTTCGGCGAGAAGCCCGAAGAGGCGCTCTCGCTCCGCTCCGGTCGCTGAGTGCCATGCGACTCGGAGGTCCGCTAGCAGGCCGGGCAGGAGTGTGCCGAGATCCCCGAGGCTGACGGAGTGACGCATTGCGGACGCCCTTGCAACGTCGGCGGCGAGTTCGCGCTCGGGCCGTGCGTTCACCGTGCCGTCCGGCTCGATTCTGTACGCGGCCAGTTCACGGCGGATCTCGGGTACACCGGCATGCACTTGCTGCTCGTCGCGAGTCTGGCGTGGGTAGGGCTGCTCGAGCAGGTCGGCGAGGTTCACCCGCAGCGCGCGGGCGCACGCCGCGACGAAAGCAGGAGACGCGGGCGCCCGGCCGCGTTCGACCTTGCGGACCAAGCTCGCCGAGAAGTTCGCTTCCCGCGCGAGTTTCTCCTGGCTCCAACCCGCTAGCTTCCTTGCGACACGTACTTTGTCGCCGACACCGGATTCCTGGGTCATCGTCATCACGGGTTCCATTCCACAGACTTCCTTATCCCCAGGGTGACAAATGTTTTGCCGATTCGCTGTCTTGTTCTTCGGTCACAGTCGGTTCCGGCCTCGGCGCCGGGTGAGCGCATCCCTCGTCCTCAGCACCGATTGGGTTCCCGGGGTTCAGGGATCCCCGGTGCCGGGTGCCACACCACATCGACGGAAGAAGGGTGGACATGGCGGAAATCGCGCTCGGCTATATCAGGCTGGATCAGTCCGGCAACGATTACGCAGGTGAGGAGCGCGCGATTCGGGCGCTAGCCGAGCGGAAGGGCTATCCCGAGCCAGAAGTGCTTGTGGTGGATCGGGACGCGCTGATGCCGACGCTTCTGCTTGTGCAGTCCATCCGCAGGATCGGCGCTACGGTCGTCATCGCTCCGACTCGAGAGCACATATGGACCGCCCGGCGTGGGCTCACGGGGGAGGTGGCGCTCATCGTCGTCGTGCCCGAGCAGATGTGGGAGCGCGGGCACCGCTGGCCGCCGTTCGGGTCGTCGGAGACCGGGGTGGGTGTTTGATGTCCGGCTGGTCCGAGTTCAGCACGGCCCTGATGGTGGGGGCTGCGGCGGTCGGGGTATTGCTGACGGTCTTCTTCGCGGCGAGCAGATGGTGGCGGAAGCCGTTGCGCGGTCCGAGCGTATATCACGTCGCCGAACGTGTGGGTCATGAGCAACTGTGCCTGCTGGGCTGGCCGCCGCTGGGTTGGCCTGCGGTAGCGCGGACTGATGGCCCGGAATTCGCTGCCGGTGATGCGCACGCGCTCATGCAGGTGCATGTGAAGTGTGACGCGAACGAATGCTCGTGGAAATGGGCGGCGGTCGAGAGTTTACGGATCACCGGGCGGATGCGCCCTTCCACCTACCCGCGCCGACCAGACCGCTGGTGAGGTCGGTCGGCAACCATCGCACCGTGACGCCCGCGCGGATCAGCGCGGGCGGGTCGCGCCGCGCGCTTCGCGAGTTACGGCAATCACCGGCCCGTCCTCGCGGCGGGCTGGTGGTCTCCTCGGCATAACGGACTGCCAGCGGTAGTAGCCACCCGCTGGCCAGGTCCTCGAACAGTAGGTGCCGCTGGGGGCCAGCCGAGCAGTACGCGGGTGGCGTCGCTGCTCGCGGCATTCGAACACCGACCGCACCCGATACGTCGTCCCGAGCACTGATGTCCTCCACTGATCAGTCGATGCGGACCCTTCGCCGGGACAGCAGTGACAGCAGGACGACGAGCCCGCCGAGCACGAGGACGGTCACGCCGATCACTCGGAATCCGGCGTCCGCGCCCGAGACGAACGCCGTTATCACTTCGGTGGCGCGCTCGGGTGCGGTGATGGCGAGGGCTTCGGCCACGGTGTGCGGGGAATGGCCGGCGCGGATGTCCGGTGGCAGGGCGGCGGTGAAGCGTGCGGTGAGCACCGTGCCGATGACCGCGACCCCCAACGCGCTGCCGAATTCCCGGGTGGTGGCTTGCAGTCCCGCTCCGACTCCGGCCTGCTCCGGCGGCAACGAACCGGCGATGGCGGCGGACAGCGTCGGAAGGGCTAGCGCCACACCGGTTCCGGTGACCACGAGCCACCCCCCGTAGGCGAGGTAGGACGTCTGCGTGCCACTCGCGGACAGCCCGAGCAGCCCACAGCCGACGAGCGCGAAGGCCAGGGCGATCGTGGCGTCGAGGCCGATGCGGCCCGACACGCGTCCGGCATGCCGCGCCCCGAGGATGATCGGAACGGTCAGTGGGACGATGCCCAGCCCGGTGCGCAGCACGCCGAACCCCTTGCCGTACTGCAAGAACGACGCGTTGACATAGAACAGCGCGAACATCCCGAAGAAGACCGCCGTCATGCCGAGGCAGGCGCTGCGCAGGCCGGGCACGCGGAACAAACGGGGATCCAGCAGCGGATGCTCGACCTTCAGTTCCACGATCGTCCACACGGTGAACAACACGGCGGCACAGGCGAACCCGGCGACGACGACCACGCTGTCCCAGCCCGCCTCCGGACCTTGGACGATGCCGAGCAGCAGCGCGACCGACGCACCGACGAGCAGCGCCGCGCCGAGCGGGTCGAGGCGGCGATCATGGCGCGGCGACACCGGCGCGGCGCGTCCCACGAGCGCGGCGAGAATCAGGCAGATCGGCACGGCGGCGGCGAACAACCATCGCCACGAGCCGCCCGACAGGATCGACCCGCCGCCGACGTTGCCGACGACTCCGCCGATGCCGGTCATCGAGGCCCAGGTGGCGATGGTCGCACCCTTGCGTTCGGCGGGGACGGCGTGCAGCAGGACCGAAAGAGTGTTGGGCAGCACGGCGGCGGCGCCGACTCCGGTGATGGCGCGGCCCACCAGCAGCAGCGCCACGTTCGGTGCGATCGCGGAGATCAGTGCGCCCACCGCGAACAGGGCCAGTCCCGCGAGCAGGACTCCCTTACGCCCGACGCGATCCCCGGCGGCTCCCCCGGGAATGACCAGGCACGCGAAGACGACCACGTAGGTGTCGACGATCCAGACCAGCGCCGAGGCGGACGGGTGGAGCGCGCTCGCGGCGAGCATCGGTACGGCGAGATTGATGGCGGCGACCATCCCGACGACGAGCACGACACAAGCGCACATGAGCGCGAGCAAGCCGCGCGGTACGACGGGGCTGGACGAGGAGTCTCGCGACGACGGAGCACGATCCCGGAGCATGACATTGAACGGCATGCCCACGACGGTAAGGACCTGGGTGAACTCCTCGCCACGCAACTTTGACAACCAACAGTTGCGTACGATGCAACTATGCCCGAGCAGCTGGATCTGAACCTCCTGCGCGTGTTCGACGCGCTGCTGCGGGAAGGCAGCGTCACCGCCGCTTCCGAGCGCCTGAACCTCTCCATCCCCGCGACCAGCCGGGCGCTGAGCCGGTTACGGCGGGCGATGAACGACCCGATCCTGGTGCGTGCCGGGCGCGGAATGGCCCCGACACCGTTCGCGCTGCGCACCGCGCCGCGCGTGCGGTCACTGCTCGACGAAGCTTCCGCCCTGATCAGCGCCGACCACGAGATAGCGATCGCCGACCTCGAACGCACCTTCACGATCCGCATCAACGACGGCGTCGCCGCGACTCTCGCGACGGCGGCGGTCGAAGCCACGGCCGCGGTCGCTCCCGGTGTGGTGCTGCGGTTCGTCACGGAGGGCAGTGAAAGCGCCGAGGCGCTCCGTGACGGTTCGATCGATCTGGATATCGGCGTGGGTGACAACGCGGCTCCCGACATCCGCACCGCGGTGCTGTACCGCGAGCGGATGGTCGGCATCGTCCGCGCCGACAGTCCGCTGGGCAGGCATCGCCGCCCGACGTCGCGGCAATTGTGCCGGTATCCTCACGTCTCGGCCTCCCGCCGCGGACGCGCACGCGGTCCGCTCGACGACGCGCTCGCCGCCGTCGGCCTGCACCGCCACATCGCCGCTGTCGTCCCGAGTTTCGCCGTCGCGGCGCTTTTGGTCTCCGCAGGCCGTTACGTCGGACTCGTCCCACAGCGCCTCGCCGAGCAGTACGGCCCCACCCTGGGTATTCGCTGGTTTCCCCTGCCCGCCGCCCTGCCGGAGGTCGACGTGCGCCTGCACTGGCACGCCCGTCTCGACGCCGACCCGGCTCAGCGCTGGCTACGTGACACGGTCCGGGCCGCTCTTCGCCCGCCGCACGGCGAGAACACAGGCTAGGCCCCTCCGGGCCGAGCGACCAGTCTCGCGCCGAGCCGTGCGATGACGACCGAACGGCCGCGAATGCGACGTTGCCACAGAGGATTCGGGTTGATGCTGTTCGGTCCCGGGAGTGGTACTTTGAACGCCGAACCGCCGGGCACGGGGGCTCTGGGACGACATCGGTCGATCCGGCGCGGCGCTCGGCATCGTATTCGTACCGTTCGACGCACCGGTGGCCGAAGGTCGGGCGGTGGGGTGGGCTGCGGAGTGTGACGTCTGATGATTCCCGTGTGGCGCGGGCGCGTGAGACGCGCGACTGCCGATACGGCGGCGATAAGCGGGCGGGACGCGGAATCTCGCTTCGTCCCGCATCCCGCGATGGTGCGGCAGATCGAACATCGCACCCGACTGCTGCTCCAGCGCATGCAGGTGCGTGAACTGCTGACCATGCGCCAGCTGATCGAGCGCTACTGTGAATTCACCGGCGCGACGGTGCTTCTGCAGGAAAGGCTGCTGCCGGTCGACTGCTTCTTCGCGATGACGCTGAAACTCTCGGCGCCGCCCGACACGTATGTCATCGCATATCAGAAGGCGACACCCGCCTGGCATCAGGACCACGGCATCGGCCACGAGTTCGGCCACATCATCGCCGGGCACTACGAGACCGGAAGCGTGCATCGCCATTCGGCGATGTCCCCGGAGCGGGAATGGGAAGCGGAGTACACGGCGAACCTGCTCGCCCGGTGGGCGTACCAGGTCGGCCGGGTGCTCGATCGGCAACGCGCCCTGCGTCCGCTGCAGCGGACCGAAGATCTGTCCCTGCCGCTGCAGGAGAGAATGGGCTGGCTGTGATCTACATACCGCACGGGTGGCTCATCGCGGCATTCACCGTGGCCATGATCTGGAAAGCGAATCAGTATCGCCGCAACAAGGACGTCGCTCTGCTCGCTGTGGTCGGGGCGTTCTTCTTCCTCGCCTCGGGATATTCCTTCGGAGAGTACGTCCAGGACCGCTCGGACCCGTGGTTGCTGACCGCGATGGAATACGAATTCATCGGCACCGTGCTGCTGGTGGGCGGCAAAGTCTGCATCGTCGCGTTCTTCGTGTTCGCCGCGCGGCAGACCGCGCAGACGAAGAAGATCCTGCTCGCCATCGCCGTTCCGCTGCTCGGCTCCATCGCCGTGCTGGCGGTGTGTGCTGTCGCCGCAGGCCCGGACGCGAAACCCTATGGGTTCACCGACCCTGCCGTGGTTGGTTTCTCGCTGGGGGAGAAAGTGATCACCGTGCCGATCGGGGTGTTGATCGTTTTCTATTGCGTCGCCTACCTGCGCCTGCTGTCGGGGACGCCTGCGCACGGGATCATGCTGGCAGTGATAGGCGCGGTGTTGATGCTCGCCGCCACCGTGGCGTTCACGATCCAGCTCGGGTATTACGCCGCATCGGCGAAGCCGCCGCGAGCGCTCGTCGTGCTCGGTCGATGGGAGGTCTACCTGGGGCAGTTCATCTTCCTTCTGGGCGTGTCCTGGTATGGCTTGGTGATGCGGATCCGAGCCGTGGTCGTCGGCCTCGGGGCGGTGCGTGACGTGTTACTGCTCTGGCGGCTGTGGCGTTTCGCGGTCGGCGTGATCACCCGGTTCCTTCCGGAGCGGCCGAACCCCGGTTTCCGTCTCCGGCAACCGTTGGCGGCCGTCCTGGAACGGCGTCAAGCGATGATGGTCGACATCCGCGATGCCCTGATGCTGCTCAGCCCCCAGGTCGACCCGACATCCACCGCCACCCTGTCGGGGTACGCGCGCGAACTGCAGCGCGTCGCCACGGCCAATCGCGAGCGGCCGGTGTTGTACGGCGAGCCGCACCGCGCGGCCGTGGACAAGGCTGATACGTTCGACGCCGACCGTAAACTGCTCGTGGCCTTGGCGGCCAGCCTGGGGGAAGACATGATTCGGGTGCGTCGTCGATGGTTCCGCCCCGCCGCGAAGGTGTGAGCTGATGTTTCGAGCCGAAGTCGTCGGATGCGGTATCGGAGGGGCATGTGCCGCACTCGCGATGGCGAAAGTGGGTGCCACGGTCCAGGTCTACGAGAGCGCGGCGCGCACGGCCGAGGTGGGTGGATGGGTCACGCTCGGCCCCGCGGCGTCGACCGCGCTGGACCAGATCGGACTGGGGGAGCGAGTCAGGGCGGCCGGATTCCCGGTGGTCGGCGTCAGCACCGTCGACACGGTCACCGGGCAGGCGGGCTCCTTCGCGCGTACCGAGCCCGGTCATCGCTGGTCCAGTACCCACGTGTGGCGCAGAGATCTCCTGGCCGTGTTGCGCGAAGGCTTGGACCGAGCCGGCATTCCCTGCGCATACGGAACTCGGGCCGAGCCCGGCGAACGCACGGGTGAGCTGCTGGTCGGCGCGGACGGCGCGCGTTCGGCTATCCGGCGCATGCTCGGTGATCGCCGCGAGCCCACCTACACCGGCCAATTGATCCGCTACGGGCACTTCCCGGCTCCGGTGCGCGGGCTGCCGACGAACGTGCTGCACTTCTGGTCACATCCGGACGGAGTGGCAGGGTATGTGGGGGACGATCGCGACGGATCGTTCTGGTTCAGCAGACGAAACGTCGCTTCCGCGGCCACAGCAATGGATCCCGATGTGTTCCTCGAGGCGCTGCGGGACACGCCGGTGCTGGACGTGCTGGAGCGCTCCGAGGTGAGCGCACCTATCGCACTGTACGAACTCGAACCCGATGGAAGCTGGCACAACGCGGACACCGTGCTGATCGGCGATGCGGCGCATGCTGTTTCACCGGCGGCGGGACGGGGGGCGACTGCTGCCGTCGAGGACGCGATCGTCTTGGCGAAGACCCTGCGTGGCGCGGATTCCATCGCCCTGGCACTGGAGTCCTACACGAAAGTCCGTCGCCCCATCGCGCAAGCGACCTATCGGCCGGGGTCCGCTCCGCGCGTCTCGGCGGCGGATCTGCGGCTCTGACCCGAGCGGCAGCCGGTCACTCGGATGCCGGAGGTTCCTCGCCCGTGGTCTCCGGTCGGCGGTAGAGCTCGTGCTGCTGGAGATCACGCAGGATGTTGCCGACTATGGCTCCGAACGTCGACCTGCCGAGTTCGTTCAGTGTGCCGAGTTCGGACAGCCGGAAGCCGATCGCCTCCACGCCCGCCTCCGAGAGTTCCGCCGCCAGCCGCGATTCCCTACCGGCTTGCTGTGCGGCGGCGCCGTCGAGGAATTCGCGCACGTCGACGCCCAGCGCCACGGAAATCCCCTCGATGGTGCGGAAACTGGGATTGCGGACGCGTCCGAGCCGGATATGCGAGACCTGAGCCGGGCTGAGTGGATAGCCGAGCGCGGTCGAGCGTTCGGCGATGTCCTTGTTGGAGTAGCCCCGTGCATCCCGCTGCTGGGCAACGGCGATCACCCGATTGAGGTGCCGCGCGATCGGACCGGCGTCCTCCGTCGGTTCCTCGGCGATGTCCTCTCCGTCCCCAGACACGACCTGTGCCACCAACCTCCTGATTCGGCCCGTCACCGTGAAAACATGGTATCCGGCGGTAAAGGATCAGAGCGCATCGGCTAGATATCTAGCGCTTTACAATCAGATCCTATCGCTCTACGCTCGTATCCGAACCGATTGGGAAGATGTCGCCACAAACCGGCTTCGTGTATCGACTGTGGAGGGGATAGCCGATCCACGAAGCCGGGGGCTTCGAAGAGTGGACCGACGACAATTCGGGGGAGTCGAAGGGCAGACGGACGAGCGCCGTCTGCCCTTCGGTGTGCGGGCTCAGTCCATTCGGCTCAACCGCGCGATGATCGTCGCCGCCATCGATGCGGGATCGCCGTGGTCGGGCCGGAGGATGATCTCGGCTTCGGTCGGCGCTTCGTACGGGTCGTCGATACCGGTGAAACCGCGGATCTCGCCCGCGCGGGCCTTCGCGTACATGCCCTTGGGGTCGCGGGCCTCGCAGACCGCCAGTGGCGTGTCCACGAATACCTCGAGCTCCGGGAACGTCTGGAGCAACCGGGGCCCCTATGCCTATGAGACTCGGGCCTATCCCCGCGACCGCGCGGGGTGATTACTGGTCGGTGCGGCCGGTCCGGGCTCGGCCACTGGTCGCATGCTCGGCGATGCCAGGGAATCCGCCTACACCGGGCCCTTGATCCGGTGCCCGGTCCCGTGCGCGCCTACCGCCCAACGTATTGCACTTCTGGTCGCACGCGGATGGCGTGGCGGGTACGCGGGAGACAGCCGCGACGGATTGTTCTGATTTCAGGTAGGCGCAGTGTCCGCTTCCGCGTGCCACTGCGACCGATCTCGACGCACTGCGGGCCGCACCGGTGCCGGACGTGCTCGAGCACTCGAGGTGAGCCAGCGGATCGCACTGTACGAACTCGAACCGGTGGGCGATGGCGCAATGCGGACACTGTGTTGATCGGCGATGCGTTGCATCGCGTTTCACGTGCGGCAGAGCGGAAAGCAACCGCCGCCATCGAGGATGCGAATCGTGCTGGCAAAGTCGCTGCGCTGCGCGAACTCCCTAGCTGCGGTGGTGCAGTCCTACACCTAGGCTCGCCGCCCGACAGCTGTTGGCGGCCCGGATCGGCTCCTCGTGTCTCGGCGGAGGATTGCAACTCTGACACTGCGGTGGATCGCTCTGTTGTCGGAGGCTTCCTCACTGCCCGCCGCGGCTGTTCCGATCATGGTCTGAACCGGCCGGATTCGAGTACACCACACCTGGATGAATGAACGTGGACAACGAATACGGTCTGGCCGGACCGGGTCGGGTCGGGTCGGGTCGGTACCGATGAACGGAAACGACCCGACCACATATCAACCCACGCGCTGGGCGAGCCTCAGCTCGACACGTCGGAGTTCTGCCTTGTAATTCTCTAGAGTCATCGGTTCGGCGGGAGCAATCTCGAAGTGTTCTTTGTCCCGACCACGCTGGGTGATCCTCAGCGTCGATGGGATACTCATCACCGCGTACGCTCCACCGAAGCGTTCGACCTTCGAGGCGTCCCGGTGGATCGATACACCATGGGTTACCTGTACCAGGCCGTCCCGTATTTTCACGTCGCTGTCCCTGGGCTCCAAACTGGACCCGCCGCGGTAGTAACCCAGACCGACGGGGTAGTACCCACCAGCCGCGACGAAGGGTGGCCCGTCGACAGCCGGTGTCGCCAGTGCGGGGCCTTCCATCCGCAGTAGGACACGAAATCGCGCACACGCATCGCGCGGTCCACGTCCAATGCCTGTGGCACCCAGCCGATGCGACGCCGGATGGCTTCCAGATCGCTTGGTGCGGACCAAGAACGTCCGTCTGCGGTGATGCCGCCGGCCGTCAGAGCGAACTTGGTTGCGACGAGTCCGAGCAGTGTAGACTTGCCTGCGCCGTTGGAGCCGAGCAGCATCGTCACGCCTTGCTCGAGCTCCCATGTCACGCCGCGCAGCACCGGTCGAGTTCCATACGAGAAGCTCACATCATTGATCAGCAAGCTCATGATCGCACACTATCCCCCATGCCAACCCCCACGATACGTTGGAAGCACAATAGCGAAGCGAATCCCGGATGAACAGCCGTGACGAAAGTATTGCCCTCGGTAGCTGTGATCGGGGATCCGCTGGCCGACTGTGGGTACCCCTGGCGGCCGGTGGACGCGTTCGCCGTCCCGTGCCGCAGTGGATCGCTGGCATACTGATCAAATGGCCATGATATGGGGGAACGCCGTTCGATGGGTGTCGGATACTCAGCCGGGCGTCATCGAGGTACAGTTCACCGACGCCGACGGTGTTACGCACAGCTTGATCGACAAAGTATGGATCTTCGGCGCACCCGACGACTTGGGATCGGACTCGGCCTACCCGGTGCCCGTCGAGATCGGCGTGGACCTCGTCGAACAGATCGGTGACTCGACGGTGGTCGATCTCAAAGCGGAGCCGCACAACACCGACCGCATCCGATACATCGTTCCGAGCGCGGGTATCGTCCGCTGACTGCGATGGCGCTGTCCTCCTCAGAGCTGACGCGGTACATCCGGAGATCGGCGCCCGCATGGCTGCTGATCTCCGGATAGTCGGCGCCGACGCGGGCTCAGTCCATTCGGCTCAACCGCGCGATGATCGTCGCCGCCATCGATGCGGGATCGCCGTGGTCGGGCCGGAGGATGATCTCGGCTTCGGTCGGCGCTTCGTACGGGTCGTCGATACCGGTGAAACCGCGGATCTCGCCCGCGCGGGCCTTCGCGTACATGCCCTTGGGGTCGCGGGCTTCGCAGACCGCCAGTGGCGTGTCCACGAATACCTCGAGGAACGGAATGCCCGCCGCCTCATGGGCGGCACGAACGCGATCGCGGTCGGCGCGGTAGGGGCTGATCAGCGAAACGACCGCCACCACACCGGCTTCGGCGAACAGTTTCGCCACTTCGCCGACGCGGCGGACGTTCTCCTCGCGGTCGGCCGCGCTGAACCCGAGATCCGAGTTGAGGCCGTGGCGCAGGTTGTCGCCGTCGAGGAGGAACGCCGGACGGCCCGCGGCGACCAATCTGCGCTCCAACTCCACTGCGACGGTGGACTTCCCGGAGCCGGACAACCCCGTCAGCCAGACCGTGAGGCCGCGGGTGGCGCGCTCGTCGCGCTCGACGGCGGTGGAGTGCCAGACCACCCGGGAGGACGGGAGGCTGGGGCCGGTGATCATGCCCGCGGCGACGGTGTTGTTCGTCGTATCGTCGACGAGGATGAAGCTCCCGGTGGCACGGTTGCGGCGGTACGGATCGAACAGCAAGGGTTGGCGGGAGCGCAGCTGGACACGGCCGATCTCGTTGAGCGCCAACGACTCCGCGTGCTCGTCGCGGTGCAGGGTGTTCACGTCCAGCCGATAGTCCAGGGAACGCACCTCGGTGGTGGCCGCGCGCGTGGTGTGCCGGATGGTATACGTCGCGCCGGGCGTGAGCTGGGTGTCCTCGGCGAACCAGCACACCATCGCGTCCAGATCGCGCCCCGCGGTCGGCCGGTTGTTCGGGCGGCAGATCAGATCGCCGCGGGAGATGTCCAGCTCGTCGGCGAGTTGGATGGTGACCGCTTGCGGTGGGAAGGCTTCCGCGACGGGCGCGCCGCCCGGACCCCAGATCGCCTGCACCGTGGTGGTGAAACCGGATGGCAGCACCGTCACTTCGTCACCCGGCTTGAATACCCCGCCCGCCACGGTGCCGGCGTACCCGCGGAAATCCTGTGCGTGGCTGCGCGTGACGTACTGCACCGGGAAACGCGAGTCGATCAGGTTGCGATCGGAGGCGATGTGCACCTCCTCGAGATGGTGCAGCAGGGGAGTGCCCTCGTACCACGGCATGCTCGCGCCGCGATGCACGATGTTGTCGCCGTGCAGCGCCGACACGGGCACGAAGGTCAGATCGGCGACGTCCAATTTGGAGGCCCACCGCGCGAACTCCGCACGGATCTCCTCGAACCGCTCCTGAGACCAATCCACCAGGTCCATCTTGTTCACGCACAGCACCAGGTGCGGGATGCCGAGCAGGCTGGCCAGGAACGCGTGCCTGCGGGTCTGTTCCACCACGCCCTTGCGGGCGTCCACCAGAATCAGCGCCAGGTCGGCGGTCGACGCGCCGGTCACCATGTTCCGGGTGTACTGCACGTGCCCCGGGGTGTCGGCGATGATGAATTTCCTTCTCGGCGTGGCGAAATAGCGATGCGCCACGTCGATGGTGATGCCCTGTTCGCGCTCGGCGCGCAGGCCGTCGGTGAGCAGTGCCAGGTTGGGATAGTCGTCGCCGCGGTCGCGGCTGGTCCGCTCCACCGCGGCGAGTTGATCGGTGAACAGCGTCTTGGAGTCGAACAGCAGCCTGCCGATCAGCGTGGATTTGCCGTCGTCGACGCTGCCGGCGGTGGCCAGGCGCAACAGTGTGGTCGTCATCAGAAGTAGCCTTCGCGTTTGCGGTCTTCCATCCCCGCCTCGGAGATGCGGTCGTCGGCTCGGGTGGCGCCGCGCTCGGTGACCCGCGCCGCGGCGACCTCGGCGACCACCTCCGCGGGCGTGGCCGCGGTGGACTCCACGCAGCCGGTGCAGGTCGCGTCGCCCACGGTGCGGAAGCGCACCGTGGCCTCGTACGGCTCCTCGCCGTCGAGCAGCTGGAGAAAACGCGTGTGCGCCAGCAACATTCCATCGCGCTGCACCACCGGCCTGCGGTGCGCGTAGTACAGCGGCGGCAGTTCGATGCCTTCTGCGGCGATGTAGCTCCAGATGTCCAGCTCGGTCCAGTTCGACAGCGGGAACACCCGGATGTGCTCGCCGGCCCGGTGCCTGCCGTTGTACAGGTTCCACAGCTCCGGGCGCTGCCTGCGCGGATCCCACTGGCCGTACTCGTCGCGGAAGCTGAACACCCGCTCCTTGGCGCGGGCCTTCTCCTCGTCGCGGCGGGCGCCGCCGAAGATCGCGTCGAAGGCCCCCTCCTGGATCGAGCGCAGCAACGTCGTGGTCTGCAACCGGTTGCGGGAGGCGCGCGGCCCGGTCTCCTCGACCACCCGTCCGGCATCGATGTCGTCCTGCACCCGCCCGACCACCAGGCGCAATCCCAGGCGCGCCACCGTCTCGTCGCGGTAGGCGATCACCTCGTCGAAATTGTGCCCGGTGTCGATGTGCAGCACGGGGAACGGTAGCGGCGCGGGCCAGAAGGCCTTGGTCGCCAAGTGCAGCATCACCACCGAATCCTTGCCGCCGGAGAACAGCAACACCGGGCGCTCGAATGTCGCTGCCACTTCACGGAATATGTGCGCCGACTCGGCCTCGAGCGCGTCCAGAAGGGGCAGCTCGTAGGTGCTCACCGTCGACTTCGCGTACTGGCTCACACCGCAAAACTAGAACACGTTTCGGTTGTTGGTCAATGGTCTGCGTCCGCCCGAGTTCGCCGTCACCGCATCGGCGGCGGCCACCAGCGCGCTCCCGCGGCGGGCGATCTCGGCCCCGGTGACGGAGCGGCCGACGTACATCGTGAGCACCATGTTCTGCCTGCCGTCGCCGTCGTAGGTCGGCGCGGCGAGCAGGCTCACCGCGTGCTCTTTGCGGGGCCGCAGATCCGCGCCGAGATACACCCGCTCGCCCAGGCTGGTGACCAGCTCGCCGACCAGTTCGCGCAGCTCGGGAGGCAGATCGCGGTCGGCGACGCCGGCCAGCAGCGAGTACAGCCGCCGTCCCGCGGTGGTCATGCTCTCCACCAGGAATCCGCGCTCGCGGCATTCGGCGACGACCTGGCGCAGGCGCGCTTCGTCCTGGCGCAGCGGCACCGCGGGCGGCTTGGCCAGCCAGGCGTCGAAGGCCGCGTCGGTGTCCCAGAGCACGTACATCAAGCCGACCGGAGGCGCGAAGTGGTAGGCCGCGCCCACCTTCACCAGGCCGGGCCCGGTGCTCTCCAGCACCATGATCTGCTCGCCGACGACCGCGGAGGCGGTGCAGGTCGTGTGGTAGCGCGCGGAGAGTTTCTCCAGCTCCACGCGGGCGAGGGCGGAGATGGCGAAGCTGTCCTGCGCCACCCGGCCCGCCGCGATCAGCGCCGGTCCGAGCCCGTAGGTGCGCGTCTGGGCGTCGCGCATCAGGTAACCGCCCGCGGTGAGGTCGGTGAGGATGCCGAGGCAGGTGGGTTTGGCCAGGTCGAGTTCGCGGGCGAGCTCGGAGAGCCCGAAGCGTTTCCCGCGCTGTTCGACGAAGAAATCCAGGACCTGCACCACGCGGGCGGTGGGCGCGGAACGACGGCCGACCATTGACCACTCCTAGAACACGTTCTAATCTTTCTCCTATCGAAATGTACCAGAGTGGTACATATTTGGAACACCGGAGAGAGCCTCTTGCTGACACAGCCGTTCGCGGACGCCATCGCCGCCGCCGAGCAGATCATCACCGGAGCCGCGCACATCCGCACCGAACAGGACCTCGTCGAGGGCTACGACTATCTGGCGGGCAGCATCCGCGCGTCGTTGCAGATGGCCTGGGCCTATGAGCTGGACTTCCCGTTCTTCGTCATGTCCACCGGGCCGTACACCAAGATGGGCCTGGACAACCCCGACACCCTCTACTACCACTCCTATCTGCGGCCGGACGCGGAATACGTGGTGACCGGCACCCGCGGCACCACCCGCGACCTGAGCTTCCAGGTGCTCAACGGCAACTATTCCCCGGTGGACGTGCCCGACAGCCTCACCGCCTTCGACGACCGCGAGCTCGACATCCGGCCGGACGGCACCTATGAGATCCGCTTCGGGCCGGGCGAGGCGGGCCCCGGCTACGTCCACCTCGGCGCCGACGCGGCGATGCTCGTGGTGCGTGAGGTGCACAGCGATTGGGCGACCGAGAAGGCGGGCACGATCCGCATCCAACGCGCGGACCGGATCGGCGACGCGCCGCCGCCGCCGACCAAGGACCTGCTGGCCAAGCGGTACGGCGTGGCGGGCAAGATGCTCGTGTCGCGGTTGCGGACCTTCCTCGCCTTCCCGGAGTGGTTCTATCTGAACCTGCCGGTGAACACGCTGACCGAGCCGAGGCAGACCCCGGGCGGGCTCAGCACCCAGTTCTCCTCGGTGGGGCACTACGACCTGGACGACGACCAGGCCATGATCATCACGGTGCCCAAGTCCGACGCGCCGTACCAGGGCTTCCAGCTGGGCAGCATGTGGTACCTGTCGCTGGACTACATCAACCACCAGACCAGCCTCACCGCCGACCAGGCGCACGTGGACCCGGACGGGATGATCCGGCTGGTGGTCAGCGAGCGCGACCCGGGGCTGGCGAACTGGATCGAGCGCACCGGGCACGCCAGGGGATACCTGCAGTTCCGCTGGCAGCGGCTGTCGCGGGAGATGAAGCCCGACGACGGGCCGACGGTGGAGCTGGTCTCCGTCGCGGATCTACCGGATCGCCTGCCGTTCTACGACCAGGCTCGGGTCACGCCGCAGCAGTGGCGCGACCGGATCGCGGCCAGGCAGGTCGCCGTCGCGGAGAGGATGCTCGGCTGATGTTGTTGCAGGACAAAGTAGTCGTCGTCTCCGGTGTCGGGCCGGGGCTGGGGCGCGCGATCGCCGTGCAGAGCGCGAAGGCGGGCGCGGACGTGGTGCTCGCCTCCCGGACCGAGTCGCGGCTGACCGAGGTGGCCAAGGAGATCACCGAACTCGGCAGGCGCGCGGTGGTCGTGCCGACCGACATCGACGACGAGGCGGCAGCCGCCAACCTGGTGGAGACGGCGCACAGCGCGTTCGGCAAGGTCGACACGCTGGTGAACAATGCCTTCGCCATCCCGCCCATCGTGGATCTCACCGACGTCGATCTGGATCAGGTGCGCGCGGGTTTCGAGACGAACGTGCTGGCCGCGTTGCGTCTGACCCGGCTGTTCGTCCCCGCTCTGGCGGAGAGCAAGGGCTCGGTGGTGATGATCAACTCGGCGGTGCTGCACCACTCCCGGCGGACTTTCGGGCCGTACAAGATGGCCAAGGCCAGCCTGCTCGCGCTGGCCCAGAGCCTGGCCACCGAACTGGGCCCGAAGGGCATCCGGGTGAATTCCGTAGCCCCCGGCTACATCTGGGCCGACAACCTGAAGTGGTACTTCAACTACCTGGCGCAGCAGCGGGGGATCACCCCCGAGGAGGTCTACGCCGAGACCGCGAAGACCACCGACCTGCGCAAGCTGCCCGAACCCGACGAGATCGCCGACGCGGTCGTGTTCTTCGCGTCCGCCATGGCCCGCGCGATCACCGGCGCGTGCCTGGACGTCAACGCCGGCGAATTCCATCACTAGGAGATGACCGTGATCGGTAGGGACGACGTCGGAACCATCGACGACCTGCACGCGTCGGCTACGAAGGTGGTCGGGCTGGATGATTTCGGCACCGACGACTACCGCGAGGGACTCGCAGTGCTGCTGGAGTCCTATGCCAAGGACGCCGAACTGACCCCGTTCGGCAACAAGGTCAATCGCGCCTTCCTGCGCGGCGCTTTGATCGCCCGGTTGCTCAGCGAGTCCGCCTGGCGGCAGTTTCCGGAGCACGCCGACGTGGCGATCGAACGCCCGATCTTCGTGACCGGCCTGCCGCGCTCGGGCACGACGGCGGTGCACCGCCTGCTCAACGCCGACCCGGCGCACCAGGGGCTGGAGATGTGGCTGACCGAGATGCCGCAACCGCGCCCGCCGCGCGAGACCTGGGCGAGCAACCCGGTCTACCAGCGGCTCGCGGCCGCCTACGACAAGCACCACGTGGAGCATCCGGAATTCATGGGCGTCCACCACATCTCGGCCGATCAGGTCGAGGAGTGCTGGCAGTTGCTGCGGCAATCGGCCATGTCGGTGTCCTACGAGTGCCTGGCCTACCTGCCCACCTATTCCGAGTGGCTGCGCGACCGGGACTGGACGCCCGCCTACCGCAGGCACCGGCGCAACCTCCAGTTGATCGGGCTGCCGGACGCGCAGAAGCGATGGGTGCTGAAGAACCCGAGCCACTTGTTCGCGCTGGATGCCATCTTCGAGGTCTATCCGGACGCGCTGATCATCCAGATGCACCGCGATCCGCGCACCATCATCGCGTCGGTGTGCAGCTTGAACGAGCAGGCGTCGGCGGGCTGGTCGGAGAAGTTCCGCGGCCCGGTGGTCGGCACGGCCCAGCTGGATCTGTGGGCGCGCGGCGCGGAGCGGTTCCTCGTCGACCGCAAGCGCCACGACGCGGCGCAGTTCTGCGACGTCGACTACGACGAGTTCGTCGCCGACCCGATCGGCACGGTGGAGTCGATCTACCGGCACTTCGGGCTGCCGCTGACCGGCGAGGCGAGCGCGGCGATGACCGCGTTGCACGCGGAGAGCGCCTCGGGCGCCGCGCGTCCGGCGCACCGCTACACCCTCGACGATTTCGGGCTGACGGCCGAGCAGGTGGACGCCCGGTTCGGCGCGTACCGGGAAGCGCATTTCCCGGGGCGGTGATCAGGCGGCGGTCGCCGGTCGCGAGAGCGCGGGCGAGCGCCGAGTGCCCTGCCGACGAGGGCATTCCACGCGCGATTGCATCGAGTGCAGGCGCGGACCGCCCCGCGTTCCCGGGCGCCGCACCTACCAGCATTCACTTGATCAACGCGAAACAGGCTGCTCCGCACGGCATTCCATGCAGTCGTGCACACTGTGCCGTTCCCGAGGTGCTCAGCGCGGTAGGCGGTCGCGGCGAATTGATGGCGTACAGCGATTGCGTCGCAGGCGTGCCCGCTCGATCTCGCATCGGGCCCTACCTGGAATGCGCCACAGCGCGGGTGCTGTGCAGGCCGCGGCAAGGCATAGCGGACGTGAAACCGGCGGACGCGTTGCGCTCAGCCAGTCGCCATCGGGCTCACCCGCCCGCCGCGTTCCGACGCCACGCCGACGATCGGAGTTCAGCGGCGGAGGCGCTGGATCGGCCGCAGTTCCTCGAGAGGTCGCGCGCCGTGAGTCAGGGCTGTCCCGGCCTGAGCACGATGAACAGGCCGTTGGCCTCCGCGCACAGCCGGTCGCCGTCGTGCAGGGTGGCACGCACGTAGACCTTGCGCCCCTCCTGTCGTTCGGCCCAGGCCCGCACCTTCAGTTCGGTGTTCAGCGGCGTGATCGAGCGGTAGTCCACGGTGAGCGACGCTGTTCTGGTCACCGAGCCCGAGCGCACCGCCGCCGCCATGCCGAGCAGATCGTCGAAGGCGATGGCGATCTGGCCGCCGTGGGCGGCGCTGTTGCCGCCGAGGTGGAAGGTGCGGAAGGTCAGGCGCGCGTCGACGCCCTGCTGCGGGTCGACGTGATCGATCAAGAACGGCGGCAGGGTGATGTTGCCGCGGGCAGGCAGGTCGAAGCGGGTCCAGTTGGGCGTGGACCACTCGTCCACCCGGGCGGCGTCGAGCTTGTCGTTCAGCTCCTTCAGAATGCCGATCGCCTCCACCGCCAGCTCGTCGGAGGGCGAGGCCAGCCGGACCCGGTCCATCAGGCCGCGCACCTGCTCGATGAACTGCCCGTAGTGCGGCCCGCCGCGGGAGATGTCGTCCTTGGCGGCCTCATGGGCGGCGATCAGCTCGGTCATCGGCCGGAACCCGCCCTCGTGGTGCTCCTTGCTCGGCAGCGAGTCGCCGGCCTGCGGTTCGTTCATAAGAACAAGTTATCGGTTGCCCGCTGAATGCTCGCCGCGCGGGTGCTGTGTCCGTCGTCACCGGCCGTCACCGCCTAGGCTGGGGCGCGACCGGAGATCGCCTGCTCCCGGGCGGCACCGGCACGGTTCCGGCGGCTGGACGCGCAATCCGGCTGCGGGCGACCTCTGACCGTTTCGGCTGGCGAAAGGCTCTGTGCGCATGGGTATCACCGCGGTCGTGTTCGATATGGACGGCGTGCTGATCGATTCCGAGCCGGTCTGGGAAGCGGTGCGGCGAGGCTACGTCGCGGAGAAAGGTGGCCGGTGGCTGCCCGACACCCAGCAGCGGCTGATGGGGATGAGCACCGGTGAGTGGTCGGCCTATCTCAGCGGCGAACTCGGGGTCGGCGAGTCGCCGGAGACCGTCGCCCGGGACGTGATCGACCGGATGGCCGAGCGCTACGACGCGGGCGTGCCGCTGCTGCCGGGCGCGATCGCGGCCGTGCAGCGAATCAGCGAGCAGTGGCCGTTGGGGCTGGCCAGCTCGTCGCCCCGCACGCTCATCGACACGGTGCTCGGCCGCACGGGGCTGATCGAGTACTTCTCCGTCACCTTCTCCACCGAGGAGGTCGATCGCGGTAAACCGGCGCCGGACGTCTACATGACGGTCGCGACGTTCCTGCGTCAGCGCCCCTCCGACTGCGTGGCCGTGGAGGATTCCAGCAACGGCCTGCGTTCCGCCCACGCGGCGGGGATGCGGGTGATCGCGGCGCCGCGTCCGGAGTACCCGCCCGCCGCCGACGCGCTGGCCCTGGCCGCGAAGGTCGTCTCCTGCCTCGACGAACTCACTCCTGCGCTGATCGCCGGGTGACTCCCGGGTCAGGGGCGGTAGGAGGTCAGCAGGGCGCGGGCGGCGCCGGCCAGGTCGTCCTCGAGCCAGGCGGGCAGCTCCGGAGCGTTGGCGTGGCGGCGCAGCGCCGCATAGGGCAGATCGACGATCGCGCGGCTGACCGCATCGATCTCCCGCTCGCCGTCCCGGCCGAACAGCGCGTGCGCGATGCGGCGCAGATGGCCGATCAGCGGCGCGTTCATGGCGGCCAGGGTCGCGTGGAACTCGTCGTCCGGCCCGCCGTCGAGCAAGTCGCGGGGGCGCAATTCGAGCAGGAGTTTGGCGTCGTCGGGTAGTTCGCGCCCGAATCGCAGGGCGGCTCGGACCATCCCGACGCCCGCCTCCACCGGGTCCGGTTGGTCCGCGGCCGCGAGGGTGCCGTCCTGGAACCGGTGCAGCGCGCGCAGCCATGCCGCGGTGAGCACGCCGTTGCGGTTGCCGAAGCGGTGGTACAGGGTGCCGACCGGGGCGCCGCTGGCCTCGGCGATGGCCGACACGCTGGCCGCGCGGGGTCCCTCGGCGAGCACCAGGCTGCGCGCTGCGTCGAGGATCACGTCGGTGTCGTGCTTGCGGGGTGGCGCCATGTACTAGTACGTTCCTTCTATATGGAGCGTTTGTCCTATATAGATGAGCATGCCAGATCCATCGACGCGAATCCCGATCGGGCGTGGAAGGCGCTGCTGAAAGTCGTCTGTCACGACCCGCACGAGCCGTCAGCGCCGAGCGGGTTCGTCATCGATTCCGTCGCCGAACCGCACCGTCTGGCGCTGCGTGGGCAGCACTGGTTCGCGAAGTACGCGCTGATCTTCGAATTGGACGAGGAGGGCCCGAGCCGGACGCGCGTCCGCGCCCGCAGTTTCGGCGACTTTCCCGGTCTCCACGGTCGGATCTACCGTGCGCTGGTGGTGGGAACGGGCGGTCACCGCTTGGTCGTGCGCCAGATGCTTCGCCGGATCGCGGCGGCGGCATGATCCCCGGGACGGTGTGGGGCGCTACCGAGGCCGAGCGCGAAGCTCCCCTGCCGTGCGACGATCGGCAACCCGGCGGTCTGCAGGCAGATCGCGCGATCAGCATCGACGCGCCGCCCGCTCTCGTCTATGCCTGGCTGTGCCAACTGCGCGTCGCTCCCTACAGCTACGACCTGCTGGACAACTTCGGCAAGCCCAGTCCGCGCCGTCGCGACCCGGTACTCACCGAACTGGCGGTGGGGCAGCGATTCATGTCCCAGTTCGAGCTCGTCTCCTTCGTTCTGGGCAGGCACATCACTCTGCTCGCGAACAAGGTGTGCGTCACCTACGCGGTGCGTCCCGAAGGCGCGGGAACCCGGCTCCTGGTCCGGATACGCTGTAACGCACCGAAGTTCGTCGCCGTGGCGCTCGCCCTCGGCGACCTGATCATGATGCGCAAGCAACTGCTGACGCTGAAGGAGCTCGCCGAAGCCGAGCACCGCGCCACCTCGACGGCGTAGTTTGCGTTCTCGCCGGTTAGGTGTCGTGCTGCCTGATCGTGCCTAGGGCGCTTCCGCTTCGGGGAGCCCGCGCCCTCCACGAACACGGCGGCCCCGGCCGAGTGACCTGCTGGTCCTCGCCCTCGCGGTGGCCGCTGTGATCGTGCTGGTGCGGTGACGACCGGACTCGCCGGGCTCCGGGTCGGATTCGGCACGACGGCCCTCCACGCGTGGCTGACCGGTGCGGGCCGAGGCGGCGCTCAGCCAAGGCGTTCGACCAGGTCGAATTTTCGTTGTTCGAAGCCCTTCGGCACGGTGTCGCGCACCGAGATCAGAGCGTGCGCCCACGATCCGAGGAGGGTGTGGTCGCCCACCGTTCGGCCGGTGTCCGGTGTGGGGTCGGCGGTGAGCAAGGGCAACGGGTGGATGCGATGACGGGCTTCGTTCTCCAACACGGTTGCTTTGTCCACGAAGATCCGCAGGTCGTGATTGAGCAGGTAGCGGCCGACGGCACCGTGTTCCGGTGGAACCAGCGCGGCAACGGAATCAACCGTGCGATAGAGATTTTCGCCGATCGACGGCGGACGTGCATCTCGTCCGGCCCAGGTGACCCTGGCGGGCTCGGCGAGCAGTCGTTCGATTCCTTGGACCAGGTGGTGGCCGATCCTCGCGTGGGCCATGAGCCGCGCGCCCACGTCCACGTAGCCGAGCACGAGGTGGTCGTCGGTGCGCAGTACTGCCCGATAGAGCTGCCACACGTAGCCGCATTCCCTTCGGTGAGAGACGATTTCGTTGCATGTTCACACGGGAATGCGGTGTGTCGATTACAGCGGCGTTACCACCGTGGTGCGGTCGAGTCGAAGGGAAGTCTTGGCGCACAGCGCGACTCGACGTGGGTCTACTCCGGCCACGCGGAAAGTTTGCGGGCCGCTCGCGCGGTCCAGCGACCGTCGTCGTGGCGGACCTCCACCGGGTGTGCGAAGGCGGCGGTGACGTTCTCGGTGGTGATCGTTTCCGGAGCGGGGCCCGTCGCGACGGCGTGACCGTCCGCGATCAGCAACGCGTGCGTCGTCGTGCTGGGCAGTTCCTCCAAATGGTGGGTGACCAGGATGGAGGCGACCTCGGGGTGGGTCCGGTCCAGGGTGTCGAGGGTGTCCAGCAACTGCTCGCGGGCGGCGACGTCCAGCCCGGTGGACGGTTCGTCGAACAACAGCAAGCGCGGTTCGGCGATCAGCGCTCGGGCGATGAGGGTCCGGCCGCGCTCGCCCTGGCTCAGCGTGGGCCAGACCTCGTTCGCCTTCCCGGTCAGGCCAACGGTGTCGATCATCGCGTCGGCCCGGTCGAGCTGGCCGGGCGTCGGTATCCAGCGCATGGGGGTGTCGATCGTCGCGGTGAGGCCGGTCAACACGACCTCGCGGATGGTCAGTGGAGAGCGCAGCGGGTGGCGTGGGTTCACCTGACCGATGCCACGGCGCAGCCGCTGCAATTCGACGCGGCCGAGTTCCGCGCCGAGCACCCGGACCGACCCGGACGTGGGAAAGGTGACCGCCCCGCAGAAGCCGAGCAGTGTGCTCTTGCCCGCCCCGTTGGGGCCGAGCAGCGCCCAGCGTTCACCCGCGCGCACGGTCAGCGAGATCCCGTCGATGATCTTCTTGCCGTCGCGGCGGAACGTCACATCGGTCAGTTCCAGCACCGGATCGGTCACGTGAAAGCCTCTTTCAGGGTGGTCAGGTGGGCGCGGCTGTATTCCGCCGCGGCGGCGGGGGTGCGGGCGGCGATCGCCTCGGCCAGTCGCTGGTGCGCGGCGTGATCGGCGGACTCCGACGGCACCGGCCGGATCTTCAGCATGTCGATCATGGCCAGGCGCAGCCGGGGCAGGAAGGTGTCGAACAGCTGGGTCAGCACGTCGTTGTGCGCTGCCACGATGACCGCCCGGTGGAACGCCATATCCGCGTCGACGTGCTCGGCCACCGGTTCGCCGTGGGCCTTCCTGGCGGCCAGGGTCCGGCGGATCGCACGCAGGTCGGCGGCGGTGCGCCGCTGCGCGGCCAGGGCGGCGGCCTCGGCCTCGATCGCGATGCGCGCTTCGATCACCGAAGCGATGGTGGCGCGGCGCAGCACCGCGTCCCACTCCTCGGTCACCTCCAGCGCCGTCACGAAGACGCCCGCGCCTTGGCGGCTGTCGAGCACGCCTTTCCCGGCGAGTTCGCGGATGGCTTCCCGCAGCGTCGAGCGGCCGACGCCGAGCTGCGCGGCCAGCGTGGTCTCACCGGGCAGGCGATGACCCAGCGGCCATTCGCCTGCCTGAATGCGGGCGAGCAGTACGTCGGCCGCCTGCGCGGCCAGCGGATGGCGTCGTACCTGGGAGATCATCCGATACCTCTCTACTTGTCTGAGGAGTGGTGTACAGTCTAGCCATCATGCGCACCATGCTTCTGCTTAGCCGCCACGGCGGGGCCTGAACGACCGGCCGCCCGCCGTGGGGCTTCGTCGTGGCCGGTCACCGTTCGTCGTGACGGCCGCAATGGCCAGGAAGCAGATCCATGAGCACCGCTTTTCCCAGCATCGACACTCCCGCGGGCGAGATACCGGGCAAGGCTCCGGCGTGGAATCGCCAGCGGCGTTCCCAGATGCCTTCGTATCGTTACCGCGACGTCCACCAGCGGGTAGAAGTACCACTCACGCAACGGAAGTGGCCCGAAGCCAGGATCACGCGGGCGCCCCTGTGGGTGCCGGTCGACCTGCGCGACGGCAACCAGGCGCTCGCCGAACCGATGGACCCGGCGCGCAAGCGCCGGTTCTTCGAGCTGCTGGTCGCTATGGGCTACAAGGAGATCGAGGTCGGTTACCCGTCGGCCTCCCAGACCGACTTCGACTTCGTCCGGCTCCTCGCCGAGGACGACATCGCGCCCGAGGACGTGACGATCGCCGTCTTCACCCCGGCCCGGCGGGATCTCATCGAGCGCACCGTCACCTCGATCCGCGGCATCCCCAACGACGTCGTGATCCACATGTACACCGCGACCGCGCCCACATGGCGTGACATCGTGCTCGGCAAGGATCCCGCGGCGCTGCGCGAGCTGATCCTCGACGGCGGCCGCGCCGTGCTCGACTGCGCCGCGGACCTGCCGAACGCGCGGTTCGAGTTCTCGCCCGAGGTGTTCAACCTGACCGAGCCCGACTACGTGCTCGATATCTGCGACCGGATGACGACTTTGTGGGACGCCACCGCGCAGCGGCCGGTCATCCTGAACCTGCCCGCCACCGTCGAGGTCGCCACACCGAACGTCTACGCCGACCAGATCGAGTACATGCACCGCAATCTCGCCCGGCGCGACAGCGTCATCCTGTCGGTGCATCCGCACAACGATCGCGGCACCGGCATCGCGTGCGCCGAGCTGGCGGTGCTCGCGGGCGCGCAACGCGTGGAGGGCTGCGTCTTCGGCAACGGCGAGCGCACCGGCAATGTCGACATCGCCACGCTTGCCCTCAACCTGCACGCGCAGGGCGTGGACCCGATGATCGACTTCTCCGACATCGACGAGATCCGGCGCACCGTCGAATACTGCACGCGCATGCCGATCCACGAACGGCACCCGTACGTCGGCGACCTGGTGCACACCGCGTTCTCCGGTACCCATCAAGACGCGATCAAGAAGGGCATGGCCGAGCACCGGGCTCGGGCCGCCGCGACGGGCAAGGCGGAGCGCGCACTGGACTGGCACGTGCCGTATCTGCCCATCGATCCCGCCGACCTCGGCCGCAGCTACGACGCGGTGATCCGGGTGAATTCCCAGTCCGGGAAGGGCGGCATCGCCTATCTACTGCACACCGAATACGGCATGGACCTGCCGCGGCGCCTGCAGATCGATTTCGCCGGTCACGTACAGGCGCTCGCCGACGACACGGGAGTCGAGATCACCGCCGCCGAGCTGCGCGATCTTTTCGAGGCGGTGTATTTCGACGACCCGTCGGGGTTGGCCTTGAAAGACTGGCGCACCAGCGGTGACGAGGCGAGCACCGAGGTCACGTTGATCGTCGACGGGGTCACCCGCCGCACGCGGCGCACGGGCAGCCCGCTCGAAGTGCTGACCGAGGCGCTGGCCGATGCCGGGTATCCGATCGAGGTGCTGGGACTGACCCCGCAGTCGATCGGGCGAGACGACGACAGATCCGAGATCGCCTATTTGGAGTACCGCGGCGGCGGACACACCGGCTGGTCCTGCGGCCGAGCGGATTCTGCCGTGGCGGCCGCACTGGCTGCGGTCGTGCGCGCGGCCGCACGTTCGGCACGCCGATGAACGTCTGACGCGGCCGGTCCGGCGGACTAGGTGACAATGCGCGGCGAGACGCATCGATTGATCGCCGCGGGCCACGCGCCCCGAGTACCGGCGTCGCGACTGGACCGATCCCGCCCTGCGGCGCGCCCGCGAGGCCGTGCAGCGAGGTCCTGCATCTGCACGAACCGTATCCCGCGCCGGCGGTCGACCAGCGCTGGAATCTCGTGCAGGCCAACGACTGCGTCGCCGTGTTCTTCGACGGCGTGGATCCGGCACTGCTCGAACCGCCGATCAATATGATGCGGCTCGGACAGCACCCCGGCGGCTTCGCGTCCCGGTTGCGCAACCTCGAGCAGGTCCGGGCTTTCCTGCTGCCCCGGCCGGCACGACAGGCGATGGCGACCGGGGATCCGCAGCCGGCGGCTCTGTACGAGGAACTGCGCTCCTATGGCGCCGCGAGTGGTGCGGACAGTGATCCGGTGGACATCACGTTTGCCGGTCCGGTTGCGCCACCGCGACGCGGACCTGACGTTCTTCAGCACGATCACCACCTTCGGCGCGGCCTTCGACCTCACACTCGACGAGATCGCCGTCGAGGCGTACTTTCCTGCCGATGACAAAACGGCTGCCTACCTGCGCGATTCAGCGCTGGACCGGTGAGTGCCGCGCCTCCTCCCGGCTCATTCCGATACGGTGAACCGCTCGGCGGGTTCGCCCGCCAGGTGCCCGGGCGGCAACTTGCGCCCGCACAGAACCAGCAGCAGGTCCTGCGCGCTGCCCGAGAGCACCGCGCCGGAGCCGTAGCGGAAGTCCAGGTCGTCGGCGCGCAATTGGACACCGCCGAGTTTGGCGCCGAACAGTTTGACGGTCCTGGGTTCGATCGTGTCCAGCACCAAGCGCATCCGATTCTCGGGCACCCGGCGATCCAGCCCCAGCGCCACGGTGATGTCCAGCCCGTGGATGACGTCGTGGCTCAACGCGTGGGACAGTCCGCCGCCCGGTGGCCGCCACGGATGATCCACATTGTCCCACAGCGATTTCAGCAGATCCGAGGTGCTGAGCGTGGCGGCGTCCATCCGGGCGGTGCGGTCGGCCATGCGGTTGAAATTCCCGAACGCCGCGAGCATCCCCAGCGTGAAGCGTGCACTCGACAGGCGATACGGCATGGTGATGTGCGCGACCACTTCGCGGACCCGCCAGCCCGCGCACAGCGTCGGCGCGTCCCAGCCCGCGGCATCCAGCCCGGCCAAGAGTTCGGCGAGTTCCGTCCGTTCCGCCGTCACCGCCCTTCGCACCTGGGTATCGATCATTCGTCCACCTCTCTTCGACGAGGTGATCCAACCCCGCACGCCGTCGAGGCGCCACCCGGCGACGAAAATCAGCGACTCGGGAAGTGGCGAAGGCGGTCGGCGCGGATTCCGACCCGTGCGCGCTGGGCGCACAGCCGGGCACGAAGAGCGTGGTCAGCCGTACAGTGCCTGGCGTGCGCTCCGGTATCGGGCACGGATCTCTCGTCCGAGCGCGGCATCGGCCGGGGCCGGAATCTCCGCGACCGAGCGCGCCGGCCAGGACGGTGGCCCGGATGTGCCCGCCAGGGCCCAGGCCGCTTGGCGGGCGGCGCCGAGCGCGACGTACTCGTCGGGTTCCGGAATCGTCACCGTGACGCCGAACACCTGCGCGGCGGTCTCCGCGACCAACGGTGAGCGCGCGGCGCCGCCGATGAGCAGCACGCGCCGCGGCGTCACCCCAGTGCCGGTGAGGTGGTCGAGCGCGTCGGCGAGATGGCACAGCAGACCCTCGAAGGCGGCGCGGGCCACCGTGCCCGGGCGCATCGCCTCCGGCCGCAGCCCGTGCAAGCTGCCCGCGGCGCGCGGCAGGTTGGGGGTGCGTTCACCGGCGAGATAGGGCAGCAGGACCACGCCGTCCGCGCCCGGCGGCGCCTGCGCGGCCAGCGATTCGAGCGTGGGCAGGTCCACACCGAGCAGATCGGCGGCCGAAGTCAGCACGCGGGCGGCGTTCAGCGTGCAGACCAGCGGCAGGAACGCGCCGGTGGCGTCCGCGAACCCGGCGACCGCGCCGGTCGCGTCGGCGGCGGGCCGGTCGGCACGAGCGAAAACCGTCCCGCTGGTGCCGAGGGAGACCACCACGTCGCCCTCCATGATGCCCAAGCCCAGCGCGGCCCCGGCATTGTCCCCGGTTCCGGCGGCCACCAGTGCGCCCGATGGGGTGCGCCCGGCCGGCTGGGCCGGGCCGAGTACCTGGGGCAGGGCGGGGCGACGTCCCCGAAAGGCCAGGGCCAGCAGGTCTTCGCGATAGCCGCCGCCGGCGGGCGACCAATACCCGGTACCGGATGCATCGCCCCGGTCGGTGGTCGGCTCGAGCATGCGGCCTGGTCCGCCGCCGCGTAGCCGCCAGGTCAGATAGTCGTGCGGCAACACGACGTGCGCGGTGCGGTCGGCGAGCTCCGGCTCGTGGTCGGCCAGCCAGCGCAGTTTGGTGACGGTGAAGGCCGCCACCGGCACGCTGCCCACCGCATCGGCGCAGGCCTGCCGCCCGCCGAATTCATCGATCAGGTCCTCCGCCGCGTCTGCGGAGCGAACATCGTTCCACAACAACGCATTCCGTACCGGCGCGCCCACAGCGTCCAACGCGACCAAGCCGTGCTGCTGCCCCGCGACGGCGATCGCGTCGACGCCGTCGAGTAATCCGGCACCGGCCACCCGCAGCGCGTCCCACCACGCGGCCGGGTCCACCTCGGTTCCCTCCGGGTGCGGGGCCCGCGCGCGCCCGAGAACCGCACCGCTGTCGGCGTCGCAGACGACCACCTTGCACGACTGGGTGGAACTGTCGATTCCCGCGACCGTCGTCATCCCGCCCACCCCCGGCGAATCCGGCCGATATCGCCGCCACGGCAGCCGGAGCGCGGCGGACGCGGGCCGATGAAGGCGGCCTCGCACGAAGCCGGCCGCCTGCCGAAAACGAACCCGCCGCGCGATCCGGCGAACCTTCCGAGCACACCCATACGAACACCTTGCACCCCGACGGCCCCGCGCCGGCGCATATCGCGTACGCGTCGGCCGCATGGGGCAGACTGGCGCGATGAGCATCGACCCCACCGACGTGCGCATCCGCACGGGAGACGGGACGCAACTGCCGGAACTCACCGAGGACGCGCTCGGCGACCCGCTCGGCGAACCGCCCGGACCCGGGCACGCCGTGCTCGAACTCGGCCGCGCCGAGCTGCACGAGATCCGGGCCCGGTTGCTGCCCGACGGTGTCTACGAGCTCGAGCACCGAGCCGGTTCGGCGACGGAAACCTTCCAGATGTACACCTCCGACCCGGTGCTGGTGCGCGACGTGCTGTGGGCTTGGCTCTCCGAGGATCCGTGGTGGCGCGACTCGGTCGCGTGGTTCCCGGTCGACCCGGCGATCGCGGAACTGCGCGCCGTGCAGGACGAGCTCACCGGACTGCTGGACGGCCTCACCGTGCTGGACGATCTCACCGCCGGCATGGACGCGGCACTTGCGCGCGCCGACGAACTGCTGACATCGGACTTTCCGCCCGATACGGACGACCTCGATCAGGCCTGATACCACCAGGCTGTGGTCGCCAACTCGGCGTCCGCCAGCGGGAGATAGGTCGCCGCGTCCTGCCATCCCAGCGCCTGCACGGTGACGCGCAGCTCCCGCTCGTAACAGATGGGATCGCGCACATGCCAGCGGTACATGCCGAACCGCTGCTCCGGGCGATAGATCTCCTCCGGCGGCAGTACCTGGTGCAACCCGAGATAGGGCGTGGAATACGTCCGGTAGGTCCCGTCGAGGTCGAAATTCCAGGCGCCGCCGAAATAGTCCTCGGTACCCGTGCCGCAAATAGTGGGGTGGTCGGTGTCCCCGTCGAGAAAGAACTTCACTTCGCCCTCACCCCACCATCCCGGTGCGCACGGGCGGATGGCGAGGTAGGTGCCGACGTAACGGCCGGGCCCAGGCACCGTGTCGAGAATCGTGTGAACGGCTGGATTCCCCACGCCGGTCGTATGCGTCCATCGTGTGTGCAGATACCCCGCGTCGTCCGGGACGTCCTCTTCGGTGTAGGTCGCCTGGTAGTACACCGGGACTTCGCGGCCGCACCGATTCTCCAGCGTGATGCGCGCACGATGCCGAAACGGCATAGGCCAATAACTGTTCAAGCCACCGGCGGGCGCGACGACCACCATCTCGGAACCGAGCAGGGCCGTCTCGCCCCAGCCGTTGCAGAAGAAGTCGCCGAGGGGCGCCTCGATCGCGGGCGCTGGTGCGTCGTCCCAGGTCATGCGCAGGGTCAGCCCGCGGAGGACGGAACGCTCGGTGGTCAGCCAGAAATGCCGGAACACTCCGGGGCCGGAAACATCGGCCAACGTGGCGGTCTCACCGTGCGCGAGCGCGATGGAGGGCGAGACCTTCCAGCCCGGGCCCAACAGGCGCGCCGCATGCGCTCCGGTGCCGTCGGTCGCCTGGGCGCCCGCACCCGGCGCACCCGTCGGATTCTCGGCGCTGACCGACCGGGTTCGCGTGCCGTCCAGCCGCCACAGCTCACCGCCCGGCGCGGTCACGATCCCGGCCACCCGTATCGGGGCGCGGTCGGCGCGGGCCCCCCTCGGCGCGCGGTCTTCGTCCCGCCCGCCGCGGCCGGTTGCGCACTCCAGCCGGTCCACCACTCCACGATCGGATGGGAGGCGACGACGGAGCCGAAATCGTCCTGGGTCGGAGTGATCGTGGGCATGGAATCCTCGTATCGTTCTGCGAACCAACTCTGCGTCGCCACACGGACATCCGCGATCAGGAAGAAACGCCGGCACGGTGTTGTTCGGCCGCAAGGAAATGCGCGGTATCCGTCGTGCGATCGTACAGATCTCGGTAGTGCCGGTAGTACTCCGCGTATTTCGCGACGCGCTCCGGGTGCGGCCGCACGGTGTCCACGACGGGATTCCACCCCGAGGTGTCGACCCCGGCCGCCTCGGCCGCGAGCAGAGCGTCGCCCAGGCTCGCGCCGACGGTATCGGCGGGCAACTGCTGCGGCAGCCCGGTGACATCGGAGACGATCCGAGTCCACAGCCCGCCTTTGGTGCCACCGCCCACCGCCACCAGACGCCCCGCCCGCCCGCCGGCTTCGGTCATGGCCTCCAGGTTGTGCCGCACCCCGTACGCGATGCCCTCCAGAACCGCCCGATAGAGCTCGGCCCGTCCGTGCCCCAGGGTGAGTCCCGCGACGACTCCGCGAGCGTCCGGGTCGAACAATGGAGTGCGCTCCCCGGCGAAATACGGCAGTACGAGCAGCCCCCGGCTGCCCGCGGGCACGTCCGCCGCCGCCGCGACCAGGTCGGCGAACTCTCCGCCCACGAGCTTGCGCAGCCAATCGGTCACCGCGCCGGAGGTGGCCATGCCCGCGGCGAGCGTGTACGTATCCGGCCAGGTGCCACAGGTGCCCCAGAGACCGGGATGCGGGCGCGGGTCGGTGAGCACCTGCACCAGGAACATCGTGGTGCCGTACATGATCATCGCGTCGCCCGGCGCGCGGACGCCGACGCTGGCCGCCTCGGCCCAGGCATCGATGGTCCCGGTGGTGACCGGCAGTCCCGCAGGCAGTCCCGTGGCGGCAGCCGCGTCCGCGCTCACCCGGCCGACGATCTCGGTGGGCCACGCCAGCTCCGGCAACGTCCAGCCCGGTACGATCCGCTCCGCCCAATCCGTGGCCCACGCTCGTGCACGCAGGTCGTACAGGGGTACGCACTGACTGGCCGATTGGTGGTCGAGAACGTAGCGGCCGGTGAGCCGGTACACCAGGAAAGAGCTCGCCATCAGCAGCATCGCGGTGCGCGCCGCGATGTCCGGCTCGTGCCGGGCCAGCCATCGGGCCTTCGGGCCGACCGCCTGGCTGGTCAGCGGTGACCCGGCGCGGTCGAGCACGGCCCGCGCGCCGAATTCGGCGTTCAGCTCCGCGATCTCGGCACCGGCCCTGGTGTCGACGCCGTAGAGGATGGCCGGGCGCAACGGCCTGCCCTGCGCGTCGGCGGGCAGCAGGCACGGGCCGATACCGGACACCGCGAGACCCACCGGCGCGGCGCCGTCGGCCGCCGCCACCAACTCACGGGCGAGCGCGACGAAGTCGGCCCACCAGATCGTCTCCGCGTCGTGCTCCACCCAGCCGGGACGCGGTATGGACACCTCGTGCGCCCGCTCGGCTCTGGCGACGATCCTGCCACGGGCGTCGGTGAGCACGCCCTTCGAACTCGAGGTCCCGATGTCGATGCCGAGGAACACCATCGTCACCGCGTGAACTCGTCCACCGTGACGTCGAGCAACTCGCACGTCGCGCGCACGGCGGCCCGGTGGTCGCCGGGCACCGCGTGGATGTGGTTGGCGCCGAAGCGGTTGAGGAAGTCCTCGGCGCGCGCGTCCAGCCGGGCGAACGCGTGCGGCCACTCCCAGGTCGACTGCTTCATCAGCGCGTCGTTGGTCTGCTGGTCGTAGTGCTCGAATTCGCCGAGCATCAGCTGCATGCGGTAGGCGCCGTCCAGACGGGTGAGCCGCGCCAAGGTCATCTGTCCCGGCGCGGCCAGATGGTGCACCGAGGCTCCGCCCGCGGGAAAGAAGAACACCTCCGGATACAGGTGCACCTTTGCCAGGTTTTCCGCGGGATCGGCGCTGCGCGCGGCGAACCAGGTGGCGTGCTGGCCGGAATTGCACAGATCCCAGATGTCGCGATCGGCGTGGTAGTGCCGGACATCGGCGAACAGCACCGGGGTGTCCGCGATCCGCTTGAGCAGTTGCATGGTCAGCGCGCCGTCCATGTCCGCTTCGGTGGCGCAGACGTGCGGTTCCTTCGGGCCGTTCCAATCGTAGGGATCGTTGAGGAACGCCTCGGTGACGTCCATGGTGGCGAAATTCTGGGTGAGTTCGGGCTGTCCTTTGATCCCCGAGAAGTCCAGTCGCCATTCGGCGATCAGTTCGCGGACCGCCAGATAGGAGCGGATCTGGCGTTCCAGCAGCTGCGGAGTGAGCTTCGCACCGTCGTAGTGCACGCCCGCGGTGTGCCGCTCCAGCCACTCCCGCGCGGCCCTCGCCTCGCCGGCGTCGGCGAATTCGGCGCGCCGCACGATCTCCCACTGATCGATTTCCTCGACGTCGATGCCGAACTGCCGCTGCCACTGATCGGTGTTGGCGACCGCGGTGTTCATGCCCATCGGCCGCCCACCGAACCGCCCGAACGTCGAACCACGCAAGCCCGATACGGCCGCCGCGGCTCGCGCGCGCACGCCGATGGCCTCGACGAGTTCGGGATCCGACGGGTCACCCCATAGTCTGCCGTGCTTGCGCCCGATCTGATCCAACGCGCCGCCCGCGGCGAGCATGCCCACCATGCCCGGTTGCACCGGGTCGATATTCGACAGCAACAGCAGCGGCCCCGGTATCGCGCCCGCCGCGAGCATGGTGAAGTGCGGGAACGCCCACACCGCATAGTGCAGAACGGTCAGATCGACGCCCGCCGCCGCGACGGTGCGCGCCACCGAACTCGCCAGCGCGTTGTCACTGACCGGCGCCGCGCCGCGGACCACGTCGTGGCCCGCCGCCTTCAGCGCGGCCACCAGCCGGTCCTCGCTGGAGGCGATGAAATCGGCGATGCCCGCATGCACATAGTCGCGGCCATCGGAAATGCTGATAACGCCGATACGGGCCATGCCGGTCCCTCCCGTAGGTGGGGTGATCGGAGAGTTCGACTCGATCAACAGATACCAGCCGCGGCCGGGCCGCAGAGGCGATTCGCCGAAATCCCGCGCGCCGGTCCGCCTAGCGCGGAACCGTTTTGACGACGCGCGACCGCGGAAAGCGGAGCGGCGCCAGATGGACCCCGCCCTGCCCCCAGCCCGCGCTGGTGATCCACCACCGGCCGTCGTCGTGGATCACTTCGGCGGCGTGCGCGGCGATGTGGCCGACCTTGTCTCCGATGCGGAAGCGAAAAGGGCTGTCGCTGCGGAAGACATCGGTGCCGACATATCGCGGGCGTGGACCGATGAACAGATACCACCACCCGTCATGCCGGACGACGTAAGGGGATTCGGTATTGCCCGCTTCGGTGCCTTTGACGGGGTCCGTGTAGGCGATGTGCCGCTCGCCCCAGTGCACGAGATCGGTGCTGGTGCGGTAGGCGACGACGTGATGCCCCCCCGCGGGGGTGCTGGTCGCGCAGTAGTACAGCACCCACTGGTCGCCCACGCGCACCACCATGGGGTCGCGCGCGTCGTAGCCGTCGTGGAACACGGGCCCCGCCGGCGATCTGGTCCAGCGGAACAGGTCCGGCGAGATCGCCAGATTCATCGCCGCGCCGGTGCGGTCGGCACCACCCGCCGCGTAGAACATGTAGTACTGCCCATGGGCGTCGACCACGTAAGGCGCCCACAGATGCGTTTCGCCGTAGTCCGGGTCCACTCGCAGGGCGCAATCGTGCTTGGTCCACGGCCCGTGCAGCCGGTCCGCGACGGCGTGGGCGAACTCGGTCTCGTCGAACGGGTCCGCCGGTTCGGGATGGGTGATTCCGAAAAGATGCCACCGCCCGGCATCGTCACGAACAATCGTGTGGTCGTTGATGTACCACGGTTCCGTTTCACCGGCGCTCGGGTCGTAGATCCGTCCGAAAGCTCCCGCCCGAACCACCTCCCGTGTCGTCATAGGTTCATAATGCGCCGGGGTGTGCGTCCGTGTGCCATCCTGCGGATATCGGTGGATCCCGGCATCGGCGTCGTCTGCCGGGACAGTTGCTTGCGCGCGGTCATACGCGAACGGCGACACTGCGCCGCAGATACTTCGCCGTCAGCGACCGGTGATCCGCCAGCAAGGCCGCCGGGGTGCCGGCGAAAACTATCTCGCCACCGTGCTTTCCGCCGCCGGGTCCGAGATCGATCACCCAATCCGCGCGCGCGACGACGTCCAGGTCGTGCTCGACGACGATCACCGTGTTGCCCGCGTCGACCAGCCGGTCCAGCAGCCCCACCAGGGTGTCGACGTCGGACATGTGCAGCCCGGTGGTCGGCTCGTCCAGCACGTAGACCCCCGTGCCGTCGCGCCGCTGGAGATGATCGGCCAACTTGACGCGCTGGCGCTCGCCGCCGGACAGCGAGGAGAGTGCGCGGCCGAGAGTCAGGTAGCCGAGACCGACGTCGAGCAGTGCGCGCAACGGTGTGCGAATCCGCCGGTCTCCGTCGTGTGCCCAGAAATCGAGCGCCGCTTCCGCGGACATCTCCAGGACGTCGGCGATCGACGCGCCGTGGATCTCGTAGGCGAGCGCTTCGGGCCGGTACCTGCGCCCGTGACAGCTCTGGCAGACCGTGGTGACCGGGTCCATGTATGCCAAGTCGGTGAAGATCACTCCCGCGCCGTCGCATTCGCCGCAGGCGCCGTCCGAGTTGAAACTGAACAACCCCGGTCGGACGCCGTGTCGCTTGGCGAAGAGCTGACGCAGCGGGTCCATGATGCCGAGATAGGTGGCGGGGCTGGAACGTCGCGAGGCGGCGATCGCGGACTGGTTCACCGCGATGACCTGTGGGTGCGCGGTGACGAACGCCCCCGATACCAGCGTGCTCTTGCCGGACCCGGCCACGCCGGTCACCGCCGTGAGCACGCCTGTCGGGAACCGGACGGTCAGGTTTTCGAGGTTGTAGGCGTCGGCATCGGCGACGGTGAGCCAACCGGTCGGCCGACGGACCTCTTCCTTCACCCGCCGCGCGCGGCGCAATCCCGCGCCGGTGGGTGTCGGTGCGACCCGCAGCTGATCGACCGTGCCCTGGAACACGACCTGCCCGCCGTGCGAACCGGCGCCGGGCCCCATGTCGACCACATGGTCGGCGACGGCGATGACATCGGGGGAGTGCTCCACCACCAGCACGGTGTTGCCCTTGTCCCGGAGCCGCCGCAACAGTGAGTTGAGGCGTCCGACATCGCGGGGATGCATGCCGACGCTCGGCTCGTCGAAGATGTAGGTCATGCCGGTGAGGCTGGAGCCCAGATGCCGGACGACCTTCAGCCGCTGCGCCTCGCCGCCGGACAGGGTCGCGGTCTCCCGATCGAGCGACAGATAGCCGAGCCCGACCTCCTCGATCCGGCGCAGCCGGGCGATGGCCGCCTGCGCGATCGGGCGAGCCACCGGATCAGCCAGGCCCGTGAGCACCTCGATGAGGTCGGTGACCTCCAGCCTGCCGTAGTCCGCGATGCCGAGCCCGTCGATGCGGCTCGCCAGCGCGGCGGCGTTGAGCCTGGCGCCCCCGCAGTCCGGGCAGACCTCCTCGGTGACCACCGCGCAGGCGGCTTCCCGATTCTTGTCCGACAACGCGGCGAGGTCGCGCTTGATATACAGGCGATCGAACCGCTCCAGCAGACCCTCGTAGGCGTTGTTCCCCGCCGAGCCGTTCCGGTTCTTGCGCGGCACCCGGAATCCCTTGCCGTGCAGGAACAGTCGCCATTCCTCCGGACCGAAATCCCGCAGCGGCTTGTCGGGATCGAAAAGCCCGGACTCGGCGTAGAGCTGCCACTGGAACGTTCCCACCGCGAACGGCCCGAAGGTGATCGCGCCCTCGTTGAGCGACTTGCCGGTATCGAGCAGTTTGTCCAGATCCGGGCGCACCACCTGCCCCAGGCCGCCGCACGCGGGGCACATGCCCAGCGGATCGTTGAACGAGTAGCGCGTCGCCTCGCCCGCGCTCGGCACGCTGTGCCGGGAGAACAGCACGCGGATGATCGACTGGATATCGGTCATCGTTCCCACCGTCGAGCGGGAGTTGCCGCCGATCGGCTTCTGGTCGACGACCACGGCGGGCGCCAGATTGTCGATCGCATCCGCCTCCGGCCGCTCGTATTTGGGCAGCCGGTTGCGGATGAACCAGGTGAAGGTCTCGTTGAGCTGTCGCTGCGACTCGACCGCGACGGTGCCGAAGACGAGCGACGACTTGCCCGATCCGGAGACGCCGGTGAAGACCACGATCTTGCCTTTGGGGATCGTCAGTGAGACGTCGCGGAGGTTGTTCTCGCGCGCGCCGACGATCGTGATGGAGTCTCGATGAGCTTGCACGATCGTCACGCTAGGGGCCGATGAGGTCGGAATCTGTCCTCCTTCGCGGCCATACTGGGCCATGTGACCCAGACCGCCGCGCGCTTGCTGCAACTGCTCTCGCTGTTGCAGACCCGCCGCGAATGGAGCGGCCCCGAGCTCGCCGCGCGGCTCGGGGTGACGGTGCGCACGGTGCGCCGCGACGTCGACCGTCTGCGCGAGCTGGAATATCCGGTGGTGGCCGGCCTCGGCCCCCTCGGCGGATACCGCCTGGAAGCGGGCGCGGCGCTGCCACCGCTGTTGCTCGACGACGAGGAGGCGGTCGCGATCACCCTCGGACTGCGTGGCGCGGCGCAGGGCGCGGTCATCGGGATCGAGGAATCGGCCGCCCGCGCCCTGGTGAAACTGCAGCAAGTCCTGCCGTCCCGATTGCGCCGCCGGGTCGACGCGATAGACGCCACCACCGTGTCGCTCGGGGGACCGGCCGCCGGTCCGATGGTCGATCCCGAGGTGCTCGTCACCCTGGCCGCCGCCGCGCGCGACAGCGAACGGATCCGATTCCGCTATCGCGACAAGACGGACGCGGACAGCCGCCGTCTCGCCGAACCGCACAGCCTCGTTTCCGCGGGCCGCCGCTGGTATCTGGTGGCCTGGGACGTCGACCGCGCAGATTGGCGTACCTTCCGCGTGGACCGGTTGTCGTCACCTCAGCCGATCGGCATACGTTGCGCGCCCCGGCCCCTGCCCGCCGAAGACGCGGCGAGTTTCGTCACCAGCCAATGGGCGCGCTCCCGGCCGGTTCGCCACGTGGTCCTGCGGGTCCATGCCGCCGCGGACGTCCTGGTGGAGGGGTTCCGTGTGCGCGCGCAGGAGATCGAACCGCTGGACGGGCGGACCTGTCTCCTGCGCACCTCCGCGGATTCACTGGAATGGACCGCCGTTCGCATCGCGCACTTGGACCTGGACTTCGAGGTCGTCGAACCCACCGAAATGAAAGACCTCCTGGCAAGGCTCGGCGCCAAATTGCTCCGGGCATCGGGGAACGCCGGCTAGAGTCTGTCCTGTAATTCGTTGTGGTGGTTGGTGTTAGCTTTCGGGTGTGGTTGGTCGTGGTGAGTTGACCGATCGGGCATGGGCTCGGATCGAGCCCATGCTGCCGGTCTCGGGACGTGGGCGGCGGTGGCGTGATCACCGGCAGGTGATTAACGCGATCCTGTGGAAACTCCGCACCGGCGCCCCGTGGCGTGACCTGCCCGAACGGTATGGACCGTGGAAAACCGCGCATGAGCGGCTGCGGACCTGGACGGCTGATGGGACCTGGCAGAAGATTCTCGACGAGGTGATCGTCAAGGACGACTCGATCGGTGAGGTCGAATGGATCGTCTCGGTCGATTCGAGCGTCGTGCGGGCCCATCAGCATGCTGCCGGAGCCCGGAAAAAGGGGGCGCCGTCGGCGTCGACGGTGAAGCACTCGGCAGATCCCGGGGCGGGCTGAGCACCAAGATCCACCTCGCTGTTGATGGCCGTGGCCTGCCGATGCGGGTTCTGATCACCGGTGGTCAGGCCGGTGACAACCCGCAGATCCTGCCGCTGTTGGACGGGATCAGGGTGGCGCGGCTCGGACTGGGCCGGCCACGTATGCGGCCGGAGGTCGTGATCGCGGACAAGGGCTACTCCCATCCCTCGACACGGGCCGCGCTGCGGCGACGGCGGGTCCGGTTCGTCAGTCCCGAACGCGACGATCAGATCGCTCGCCGCGCTTCGAAGGGCTCGGCCGGTGGCCGGCCACCGGCCTTCGATTCCGAGGTCTACAAGCAGCGCAATGTGGTCGAACGCTGTTTCAACCGGCTCAAACAGTTCCGTGGGCTGGCGACCCGTTACGCCAAGCGTGCCGCGTACTACCAGGCCGAAATCACCATCGCTGCGATCATCCTCTGGCTGCGATGAGTTACAGGACAGGCCCTAGGCGCGAATCGATCTTGTCGTGGTCTGAATCACACTTGTGTCATTCAGGCCGTGATCGCGCGGGTCGCGCGCCTCTGACCTGCGAATTAGCGCGCTGGGCAGGCGATTTGACGAAGCGTTCGACGCCGCGTAACTTATTCCAGGTCAGAGCGACACGGACACCGACCCGGAGCCGAGAAGCAAGGCGGAGACGCTGAGCGGAAGGACTGGGAAACGAGGTAGGACGAGGAGCGCCTGGCGATCACACTGGCTCGATAGGGAGCCCGATTTTGATCGGGTGAACGAATGGGCTAAGCTGGGAAAGTTGCCTCACTGAAGTTTCGGTTGTTCCGGAATGAACGTGTGTGCGTGTGTTCTTTGAGAACTCAATAGTGTGTCGATGAATGTCAGTGCCAAATATTTTTTGGTTCCGGCTCTTCCGCTCCCCGTGTGGAGGGTCGGGCATTTTTTGTCAGCTATTTTCCGGCTGGCGATTGTTTTGCTGGGTTTTCGGACTCTGGTTTTTGATCTGATTGCATCTTTCGGGGTGTGATTGTGAGTCTTCAACGGAGAGTTTGA
>NZ_JBSGDA010000009.1:182550-293616 GCF_053602135.1 Nocardia sp. NPDC004573 | reverse complement strand
ACCACGCAAAACGCTCGGCTGGGCAACCCCAGCCGAGCGTCTGCGTGATCTACTGACGACCACATAGCCATCAGGTGTTGCGAGGACCCCGAGAACCCGCCCAGCGCTCCGGGCCGTTCTCTTTCACCGGGTCTCGGCGTCGGCGTGCGCAGCGCGTCGCCCGCAGGTGTGGTTCCGGTCGACCAGCACGAAGAACGCTCGGACCGAGCCGGGGCGGAGTGCTGCGAGCCAAGCCGGCGATTCAGCGAATCCGCCGACTTCGGCGCAACGCAGGCAGACTCGTCGCGCGCCGTCGGTGACGACAGTCCCCGAACACCGGCGTGTCGCTTACCGCGACGGTTGAGTTTCTTTCATGCGCTTCGACGTGTGCCTGTCCCGTAGCTCACAGCAGAATCTACGGCCGAATAATTCCCGCCAGCTCCACCGCCGCTACCTTCTGCAAATCGGGGGTTAAAAGACGGTTACGGCGCCGCTTTGGATTGGTGACGACGAAGTTGTCGTGTCACGATACTTCCGAGTCACCCGGACTATTCATCCCGAAGTGTTTTCCCGCAGGCAACCTCTCGGTTTCGTCACCGCACCCGGCTTGTCCCCTTCGGCGTGTTCGTAATGATTCGATCGCCGACGTCGGCCATCTCTGCGTGCAACGACAACAATCTGTGAGGAATGTTCCGCGTGAGTGATTTCTGGAATGTGAGCTCGTCTCTGGCCTGTCTCAGCATCGGCATCTCCCTGTTCGGCGTCATCGCGTATCTGGCGGGGATACTGGAAGGGGAAACCCGGCCGCGCGTCGCGTCGTGGGCGGCTTGGTGCACCGCGAACACTGTGTTCGCGATCGTGGCGTACCTCGACGGCGGCTATCTCGCCGCGGGCATCAACGCCGCGGCGGCGGCCATGAACGCGGCGGTCATCGCCGTCGGCATAACTCGCGGCAGCAGCCTGCGACCGGAAGACACTATCGATTGGGCCTGTCTGCTCGCGTCGATCGCCTGTGTACTGGTGACGGTCGGCGTGCAGGAAAAGGCATTCGGTGCGCTGTTCGCCGTCTGCGCCAATCTCATCGCCACCATCCCCACGCTCCGGCATGTGTGGTCCAAACCCCGCGAGGAAACCTGGCAAACCTTCGCCGCGAATGCCTTCGCGAATGGTCTCGGCCTGCTCGGCGTGCTCATGGTGAGCGGGTTCGAATTCGTTTCGATCGCCGGTCCGCTGATTTCCACGGTCGGCAATGTCGCCTTGGTCACCCTGACCATAGGCCGTGCTCGATTCACCGATGCCGCTGTCGTCCCGGTGAAAGTCGGCTGATTCGGCAGGCGATCGCCGATCTCCGATATCGGCGATCGCTTTGCCGAACCCGGCGAACTCACGCCGGGGCAAGCCAGGCGCGCTCTCGAACTCCACACGATCTGTCTCCGCGCTGTCTCGTGCTACGGCGAGCCCAGCGGTGCTCGAGTTGGGCGAGCGAGGCGGACCGCCGACCAGGGCACCGCTCGGCCGTCTGTGACCAACCAGGGCAGGCCGCTCCCGCTGCGCCGCCATTCGGCGGACGCGGCGGGCGCGGCCGCGCAGGTGCGCGAGCCCGCGGTCCGCTACCGCTATCCTTCGATCTCGGCGACCCGATGACCAGCTGATTCGTTTTCGCGCAACCGTTCTGTCGCGGCCGTTCCCCGCCGCGGCCGCAACGGTCTGCCCCCGTACGCGAAGGAGAGAGCTGTGCAGCGCAGAGCGATGCTCAAGGGGTGTGCGGCGGCGGTCGTCGTGCCGATGTTCACCGCGGGCTGCGATGTGCTGGGCGGCAGCGCGCGGGCGGTGGACGAATTGGCCTTCGATCCAGGCGCGTTCACGACGAAGACGAAGACCGTCGCCACCTTCGAGCGCGACAGAAAGGTGACCTACCGCTGCTACGAGAACGTCGTCTATGTGGCGCAGCCGGTGGACAAGGCATACCAGAGCCTGAACGTCAGCGTGCCCACCGAAATCGACGGAGCGGCCGTCGACGCGGGCAAGGCTCCCATCCTTTTCAGCAACTCCGTCGCGGGATATCTGTCGTCGTCGGTGACGAGCCGCCCACCGGACGACGGCGGGGATCGGGCGAGGAACCGGGACCTCGCACTGACGGCGGGCTATGTCGTCGTGGAACCCGGTGCGCGCGGTCGCGACCTGGTCGCGCCGGACGGCACATATTTCGGCGTGGCGCCCGCGGCCATCGTGGATCTGAAAGCCGCGGTGCGCTATCTGCGGCACAACGCGGGCCGCGTGCCGGGCGACACCGACCGGATCGTGGCCACGGGAGTCAGCGCGGGCGGCGCGCTGTCCGCCTTGCTGGCGGTGTCCGGGGACAGCCGGATGTACGACCGGTATCTGGCCGAACTCGGCGCGGCGGACGCGAGCGATGCCGTCTTCGCTGCCGCTCCCTATTGCCCCGTCACCGATCTCGAGCACGCGGACATGGCCTACGAGTGGAATTGGGGCGCCAACCCGCTGCGCTCCGGCACACTCGACGCCGCCGCCTCGCGGGAGCTGAGCACGGCGTTCACCGATTATCAGGCGTCGCTGGCCCTGCAGGGCCGGAACGGATTCGGCCCCCTCACGGCCGGCAATTACGGCAATTATCTGGTGCGGACCTACCTCGAACCGGCCGCGACCGCGTACTTGACCGAGCTGCCGGACGCCGACCGCTCCAGCTACCTGGCGGCCAACAGCTGGATCACCTGGGCGGGCGATCGCGCGGAATTCACCTGGCCGGACTACCTCTCGCACGTCGGCGTGCGGCAGAAGGGCGTGCCCGCCTTCGACGCTTTCGACCTGTCGGCGCCCGAGAACAACGAGTTCGGCGGGGGAACCGTCAAGGCAAGGCACTTCACCCTGTTCAGCCTGCGTCGAGCGACCGGCGCCCCGGGCGCGCAACTCGACAGCGACCTGCCCGAGAAGATCAGCATGATGAACCCGATGTTCTTCCTGCGACAGCGGAATGCCGTCCGGGCGAAGCATTGGTGGATCCGCGTGGGCACCAAGGACACCGATACGTCACTGACGATCGTTGGCAATCTCGCCGCGAGCTTGGAGAACCTGGGGGACGAGGTCGACACCGCGATGTACTGGGACGCCGGGCACGGCAGCAACGAAGACCCGGAGGATTTCATCGCGTGGATCGGCAAGGTGACCGGTTACGCGGGGTGAGGCGGCACACCGAGGCCCGGCCGCCGGGCCTGCGCCGACCTCGGCAGCGCCGGGTGCCGACCGCCACCCGTGGCCGCGGCAGCGAGGTCTTCGGCCGATCATCGGAGGACGTCCGTCGCCGCGTGCTGCGGCCGAGCAGCCGCCTCCTGCGCGGACTCCGCGCCCAGCGCGGATGGGCCGAGCTGGGCCGCCTGTCAGACGAACGCGCAGGTCCGCCGAATTCCTGGGAGCCTGGGCGAACGGTGCCCGGTCGGGCAGTGCGCCGTTAGCAGCGCGGCGGCTCGATACCGAGCTCCCGCAGGCGTTCGCGGTAGAGCGCGACGTTGGCGAGCTTGATGTCTTCGTACCCGCGCACCACGTCGGCCAGTGCCGCGGCCCGCACCGCGCGGTCGTAGCCCGCCGGGTCCAACACCGACGCAAGGTCCGCCACCATCGAGGTGTAGTGCGCCAGCAGTTCGCGTTCCACCCGCCGCACGTGGGCGTATCCGAAGGGGTCGAATGCGGTGCCACGCAAACGCTTACCTCTGGCCAGCACGCGGAGGGCGAAGTGGCTGCCCGGCCGCATCCCGATCTTCTTCTTCCGGCCCATCGCGCGCAGGACCGGCGGGTGCAGCCGATAGGTGAGGTTCGCCCCCTCGGGTACCTGCGCGGCGACCTCGGCCAGGAACGCCGGATCGGTCAACCGGCGCGCCACCTCGTACTCGTCTTTGTATGCCGTGAACTTGTACAGGCCGCGCGCCACCTGCTCGCTGAACTCGGTCCGGTCGGTCACCCGCCGCTCGGCATCCCAGATGCGTTGTACCGCGGCGACATAAGCGCGGGCCACCGCCACGCTCTGGAAACCGATCAGTTCGACCGCACGCAGCTCGACCAGCCGCCGTACCTCTCCCGTGGCGGTGAACCCCTCGAAAAGGTCCGCGGGCACCGCCACCGGGGCACGTTCGGGTGCGCGGCGCGTGGTCGCGGCGGCGAACTCCTCCGGTCGCGCGATCGCGACCCGCCCCCACCGGAAGGCCGCCAGATTCGCCTCCACCGCGACTCCGTTGATCCCGATGGCCTCTTCGATCGCGGTGCCGGGCAACCGCAGGCCTCCGGTCTGATAAGCAGCGCCGACCAGCAGAAAGTTCGCGGCGGCGGTGTTGCCGAAGAGGACTTCCGCGGCGGCCAGGGCGTCGAAGGCCCGTACCGAGCGCGACACCTGCCCCAAACGCCCCAGCAGCACCGCCTCGTCGGGATAGGCCACCGATTTGTCGTAGACCATGTCCCCGGTCGGAGTCTTGCTGGTGGAGGCGACCGACACGGTCGTCGTGGCGGACCCGTAGGCCAAGTTCTTGTTGTCGGTAGCGGCCAGCAGATCGAAGGCCAGCACGCAGTCGGCCGAGGCGGGGGCCAGGCGGTTGGCGGGCTCCAGCGCGCCCGCGGCGAAACGCAGGTGCGAGACCACGGGGCCGGCCTTCTGGCTCATGCCGATCTGATCCAGGCTCGCCACCTCGTATCCGGCTCGCAGCGCGGCGGTGGCCAGCACCTGGTTCACGGTCACGATGCCGGTGCCGCCGATGCCGGCGAGGAAGACGTTCTGCGTGGTCGTCGGTGGTTCGTGCACGAGGTCCGGCAGCCGCGGCGGCTGCTGCCGCTGGATTTTCCCGCGCGGCTTCCGCTTCGCCGGGTCGGGCAGCTCCACTGTGACGAACGAGGGGCAATCCCCATTCAGGCAGCTGTAATCGGTGTTGCAGGAGGTTTGGTCGATGCGCGTCTTGCGCCCGAACTCGGTGTCCACCGGCTGCACCGACAGGCAGTTGCTCTGCACACCGCAGTCACCGCAGCCTTCGCACACCGCCTCGTTGACGACCACCCGGGTGCGGCGCACCGGCAGGGCGCCCCGCTTGCGCTGGCGCCGCGCGTCGGCCGCACAGTGCTGGTCGTAGATCAGCACCGTGACGCCGGGGACCTCCCGCAACGCGCGCTGCGCTTCGTCGAGACGGTCCCGGTGCCACAGCAGCGTGCCGGGAGCGAGATCGCGCTTGCGGTATCGCCCCGGCTCGTCGGCGCAGACGATGATCCGCCGGACGCCCTCGACGGCGAGCTTGTGGGTGAGCATCGGCACCGTGAGCGCGCCCTCGGCGTGCTGCGCGCCGGTCATCGCGACCACGTCGTTGTGCAGCAGCTTGAACGTGATGTTCACGCCCGCGGCGACGCACGCCTGCACAGCCAGCTGGCCGGAGTGGAAATACGTTCCGTCCCCGATGTTCTGGAACAGATGCGGCACGTCGGTGAACGGCGCTTGGCCGATCCACTGGGCGCCTTCGCCGCCCATCTGGGTCAGCCCGGTGACCTTGCTGTCTTCCCGGCCGGACATGGTCACCAAGGTGTGACAGCCGATGCCGCCGCCCGCCAGCGATCCTTCCGGGACGGCGGTGGAACGGTTGTGCGGACAACCGCTGCAGAAGTAGGCCGCGCGCTTGGCGGGCAGCACGGACAGCGACAGCGGCTGCGGCAGTGGGCGTTTCATTTCGAGGTGGCCGTCGAGTACGCGGCGTAGCGGTGCGGCGATACGCCCGGAGGTGAGTTCGCCGTCGGCGCCGAACAGCGGGCGGCCCGCATGGTCGCGCTTGCCGAGGATCTCGGGCGCACCCGGAACGCCGTACAGGATCTCGCGGACCTGGGTCTCGACGAATGCCGTCTTGTCCTCGACGACGATCAGCCGGGTGAGCCCGGCGGCGAACTCCCGGACCCGGTCGGGCGCGAGCGGATACGGCATGCCGATCCGCAACAGCCGGATTCCTGCGGCGTGCAACGCCTCGTCGTCCGCGCCGAGGTCGAGCAGGGCTTGGCGGAGGGCGTCGAAGGTGGTCCCGGTGGCGGCGATGCCGATCGTGGCGCGAGCCGGGTGGACCTCGATCACATCCAGCTCGTTGCGTGTGCTGTAGGCGCGCACCAGCTCCCAGCGGGGACCATAGAGATCCGCCTCGGCGAGCAGGCTGTCGGCCGGCGCGGCCATCGGACGCTGCCGGTAACGGAAAGGCGCTCCGGCCCAGTCGATTTCGGGTACGACGATATCGATGTCACCCACCGAACCCTCGACGGTCCAGGCGCCGTCGGCGACGTCGGCGACGATCTTCAGCGCCACGAGGCAGCCCGAGGCGCGCGACAGCGCCACCCCGTGCAGGCCCATGGTGATGATCTCGCGGGCGTTGCGCGGGAACAGCACGGGAATGTTCATCGCCGCCAGCGAGCGCTCGCTCACCGCGGGCACGGTGGAGGACTTGGCCGCCGGATCGTCGCCGACCAGCAACAGGACGCCGCCCCGCGGATTCGCGCCGTACATATTGGCGTGCCGCAGCGCGTCGGTCGCGCGGTCCAAGCCGGGGCCCTTGCCGTACCAGACGCCGACGACGCCGTCGTGGGTCGCCGTGCCCGCGGGCAGGTCCGCCTGACTGCCCCACACGGAGGTCGCGGCCAGTTCCTCGTTCAACCCCGGGACGAACGAGATGTCGTGCTCGGCCAGGACCTCCGGCATGCCGGCCAGCATCTTGTCGACGCCGCCGAGCGGACTGCCCTGATACCCGGAGACGAACGTGCCCACCCGCAGGCCCGCGCGCAGATCACGCACGTGCTGCTCGACCAGCTGGCGCGCGATGGCCTGGACGCCGGTGAGGACCACCGTCCCCGAGCCGACGCGGTAACGGTCGGCAAGGTCGTAGGGAGCTGCGATCAGATCGCGGTCGGCGAGCTCGGTCATCAGATCCACCCGTCCGCTCGGCGCCGGTCCGGCGCCTCGCATCGTTGAGCACTTGTTGCGGATATGGTGTCTGTGAAGATCTGAACGCGCAATCTTGACTCTTCATGTTGAGCAATATGCCCAATTCTTCGCAGTGCCGGTGGGCACAACCTAAGCACAGTGCGAGGTCGATGTGATGACGCGCACAGCACAGCGTCGCCGCGTCGGCGAGCCGAGCGGGTGCCACACCGCGTTTCCTCCGCGGCACCCGCGCCCGCCTGTGTGAAGGTGGAAAGGTGTCAATGCTCAGGAGGGGTGCGGCGCTGCTCGCCGCCATCACGTTGGGGTCGCTGACCGCGTGCGGGCAGCAGGCGGACCCGGCTGCCCCCTCCACGCCGGAGCGCACCGCGGAAGCCGCGACGGGCACGCGGGCAGACCCGGGTCCCCGCACTTACGCGGGCGGAACGATGGTCGTCATCCCGCATGCCGCGGATCTGGACCCCAGTTCGACCATGCCCTTCTCGGAGTACGACACCGAAGACGGGACGAACAAACTCGCGATCCACATCCCCGGCCCGGTCGGCTGTCCGAGTATCGGATTCACCGCGCGCGTGGAAGAATCTGCCGACCTGGTGAGCGTGCGACTGATCCGTGGCCTGCATCGCGGTATGCCGCCGTGCCAGGGCGCGAATCCCGAGCAGAAGCGCGAGTACGGCGTGGTCGTGGTCGACCTGCTTCGCCCGCTGGGCGCTCGGCCGGTGCTCAGCTTCGCATGAGCTACGCGACGCGCGAACGATTCGGTGCGCGACCGGGCAGGCCACCTCCTTTAGTGATCTTGTCGAATGGCGGGCCGCGGGCTTTGTGACATGTCCGGTTCGCCTGTTCCGGTGCGACGCCGCGATAAGCGGAGCGTTATCTTCGCAGCGGATGGTGCCGCCTTCGCGGCTACCGGCGGTCCCGGAGTCGAAGGAGGTGCGGCAGTCCGCCATGATCGACTCAGGATCTTTCCGGCGGCGGTTCCTTCTGCTCCGTCCCGCAGCGAACGTTCGCTGCGGTTTTCCGTGTAGTGCCGGTCCGTCCGGAACACCGACACCGCGGCGTGCCCGCGGGGCGGTGGGTCGGTGACGGCTGACTTTCGAAGGAAACCCGTGTCCAGAGTTGCGTTCCGGATCGCGATCTTGCTGGTGAGCCTCGTCTCGCTCGGCCTGCTCGGCCTGCCAGCGACGGCTCAGCCCCTCTACCCCACTCCCGATCCCGATCCCTTCTACACGGCACCGCCCGATCTAGGGGCGCTCGCTCCGGGCGACGTCGTGCGGGCCCGCCGGATCGACACCGGTATCTATGTCGGGACCGAGGGCTGGCAGGTGGCATTCCGCTCCACCAATTCGCAGGACGATCCCGTCATGGCCATCACGACGGTCCTGCTGCCCGCCGGGGTGAAGAACCCGCCGCTGGTCTCCTATCAGGCGCTGATCAATTCGCTCGGCACCCAGTGCAATCCGTCGCGATCGCTGTTCAACGGCGAACTGCAGGACGCGGTCGGCGCGATGCTGCCGATCGGACGCGGATGGGCGATCTCGCTGCCGGACTACCTGGGGCCGACCTCCGCCTACGGCGCCGCGCGCCTGGCCGGCATGATCACCCTCGACAGCGTGAAGGCCGTCCGCAAGGTCGCCGAACTCGGTCTGTCGTCCTCCCCCGTCGCCCTCGCGGGCTACTCCGGCGGCGGCATGGCCACCTCCTGGGCCGCCGCGCTGCAACCCACCTACGCGCCGGATCTGAAGCTGACCGCCGCCGTGGCCGGTGGCATCCCGGCCGACCTCGAGCAAATGGCGATGTCGCTGGGCTTCGACCCGCACCCCGGATTCGGCCTCGCCTTCGCCGCCGCCATGGGACTCGAGCGGGAGTATCCGGACCGGTTGCCGATCTCCGATCAACTCAACGAGAACGGTTTGTGGTTCCGGGAATTCACGCATGACGCCTGCCGCCGGTTCCTGCTCTTCCACGGCGCCTTCCGCAGCGCCGAGCAGATGGCGGCGTCCAAGAGCCTGATGGACAGCCCCGAGGCACACGCCGTCCTGCGGGAGAACAGCCTGCGGTACTTCGACGGCGTGCCGACCGTGCCGACCTACATCTGGCAGGGCCGCTACGACGAGCTCACCTTCTATCCGCCCGTCGCCGAGGTCGCTGCCCGATACTGCAAGGCGGGTGCGCCGGTGCAGTTCCACACCGTCGACATCTCCGAGCACATGACCGCGGCGGCCGCCGGATTCGCCGACGCGTGGAACTACGTGGAGGCCAGGTTCCGCGGCGAACCCGCACCGACCAGCTGCTGAAAGCGGACGAGTACGGCCCGAGAGACGCTCTCCCGGGCCATTTTTCGTTCGATCAGCTGATGGATCGCACCTCTTGCTCGTACTGTGCCCGCGTCGTCTCGTCGGCCGGGCGCAACGCTCGATCCCCGTCGAACAGGCCGCGGATCAGGCGCACCGCGCGTTCCGGCGCGGCCGCCAGCGCGATGTCCAGCGGTCCTAGGTAAGTCGGCACCGCCACCTCGGCTTTGCGAGTCGCGCAGGTGCGCAGGATCGCGGCGGCGACGTCCTCCGGGTCGACGGTCGGCATGCCGTGGCCCAAGGCCAGTCCCGAGGAGAGCCGGGTCCGCACGGCCGACGGCAGCACGCAACTGACGCTGACGCCCTGCCCGGCGAATTCCAGCCGGGTCGCCGCCGAGAGGCCGACCGCCGCGAACTTGCTGGCGTTGTACACGGCCAGCCCGGGAATCGGGACCTTGCCCGCCAGGGAGGCGACATTGACGATGTGCCCGCGTCCGCGTTCGATCATGCCCGGCGCGGCGGCGCGCATACCGTGCACGAGACCCCAGACGTTGATGTCCATTGTCGCCTGACCCACCACGTCGGGTTGTTCCAGAAACGCTCCCGCAGGCATGACACCGGCGTTGTTGACCAGCACGTCGATCTCGCCGACCGCCGCGACGACCGCGTCCCATTGTCCACGCGAACGCACGTCGAGCTCGAACGCACTCGCTCCGATCGCGGCCGCGGTCGCGTCGACGGCGGCTTTGTCCACGTCCGCGAGCACGACGCGGGATCCCTTCGCGGCGAACGATTCCGCGGTGGCCCGGCCGATGCCCCGCGCGCCTCCCGTGATCAGGACGGTCGCCTCGCGCAGGTCGATCGCGGGGTAACCGGAGCCGAAGATGTTCATGCGAATGCTCCTCGCTCGAGGGCGCGGCGTGTGCTGCGCAGGCTGTGCTCGAAGGTGGCCGGACGGCGGCGGCCGTCCATGAAGTTGGGTCCCATCACGGCGAGGTCCTCGGCGGACGCGCCCACGAAGAGCACTTTGGTGCCCGCCGCGCGCAAACGGGCGATCTCGGCGCGAAGCTTGTCGCTCATCCGGTTGCGCAGGTGCCGTTCCAGCAGGTGCCCGGGGCCGGTGGCCGGGATCCGGGCCGCGGAGGCCATCGGCGCGAGCACGAGGACCTCGTCGAGCTTTTCGGCGGCGAGCAGGTCCACCGACGCGGTCGAGCCCGCGCCACCGTCGACGAAGCGACGGCCCGCGATGGTGACCGGCGGGAACCAGCCGGGAATCGCCCAGGACGCCCGCAGCGCCTCGCCGATGGTCGCGGCGGGAGCACCGGGGGAACCGAATGCCACCCGCTCACCGGTCGCGTAATCCATCGCCACCAGCCTGGTCGCCGGATGCGGCACCCACGCGCGGCCGGGGTTCAGCCGTTCGGCGAGCCGCCCCAGCCACCCCGCGTCGCCGCCGCCGACCGGCAGCAGTCCGCTGCCCGCGGCCAGCAGCGCCTGGCCTGGTTCCTGGCGGCACAGCGGCAGCCGGGGCGAGCCGAGTCGCGGGCGCGGCAACGGCGGAAACCGGCCGGGCTCGGCCGCGCGGTGCTCGCGCAGCACCGGGTCGGTCACCGTGCCGCGCTGCATGGCGACCAGGTCTTCCACCGAAAAACCGCTGCCGAGCATCGTGACCGTCTCCGCGCCCGCCGAGGTGCCGATCAGCACGTCCGCCTCGCGTGGATCCCAGTCCAGCACGTCACGGGCGGCGGCGAGGGCGGCGACGATCCACGCCGCCCCCACGGTGCCACCACACCCGATGGCCAGGCCGCGCCGTTGCGACCCATTGTTGTTACCCATAGTCTCAGACACTAGCCCAGTGCGGCGCGGATGCCACGTCTTCGCGCGAACGGCGCACCGGGCGGTATCAGGCCGTGAAGTGCAGCGTCCATTCGCCGCGATAGTGCAGCCGGGTGATGCTGCCGGGCGGAATGTCGATGCGCCAGAACGATTTCGGAGGGGCGTCCAGCGTCACCAGCAACGCGGCCCTGACCACCGCGGGGTGGGTGACCGCGATCGTGGACACCGACTGCGCGGCCACCTCGGCCATCCACCGCCTGGTCCGTTCGATGACGTCCAGCACGGATTCGCCGCCGTGCCCGCGGAACGCCGGGTCGGTGAGCCAGGCGTACAGCTCGTCCTGTGGCACCGACATCAGTTCGCCGCCGCGCCAAGCGCCCGCGTCCAGGTCACGCAACCGGTTGTCCTCCTCGCCCGGCAAACCCAGCAATGCCGCGGTCTCCACCGTCCGGCGTTCCGGCCCGGTGAGCACCCGCGCGGCGGTGAGCGGCCCGCACTCGGCCACCGCCCGCCTGCCCGCCTCGGTGAGCGATTCGTCCACCGGGAAGCGTGCCTTCCGCATCGCCTCGGTCATCCCATGGCTGACCAGGTCGAGTCTGAGCACTTTTTGCACCTGTGGAAGCGTACGGCCAGGCGTCGGCGATTGCTGCCGCTTCGCTCGCGAAACGGTACGGCCGTGCTTGTCGGTGGGCCGGTGCACACTGAATCCATGGCCCAGTTCTCTCGCGCGACCCAGGAGTGGTTCGACGGCGCGTTCCCTGCGCCGACCTCCGCTCAACTGGGGGCCTGGAAGGCGATCGCGGCGGGCGAGCACACGTTGGTCGTCGCGCCTACCGGCTCCGGGAAGACGCTCTCGGCGTTCCTCTGGGCGATAGACCAGCTGGCCGCGCGGGAGCAGCGGCCAGAGCGCGCGGGCACCGCGGTGCTGTACGTGTCCCCGCTCAAGGCGCTCGCGGTGGACGTGGAACGCAACCTGCGGGCCCCGCTGGTCGGCGTCACCCAGACCGCCAAACGCCTGGGCCTGGAGCCGCCGGAGATCACCGTCGGAGTTCGTTCCGGCGACACCAGCGCGGCCGACCGGCGGTCCATGCTGCGCACCCCGCCGGACATCCTGATCACCACGCCGGAATCGCTGTTCCTGATGCTGACCTCGGCCGCCAGGGAAACACTGCGGGACGTGGGCACGGTGATCGTGGACGAGGTACACGCGATCGCCGGTTCCAAGCGCGGTGCGCATCTGGCGCTGTCCCTGGCCCGGCTCGACCTGTTGACCGATCGGCCCGCCCAGCGCATCGGGTTGTCGGCGACCGTGCGGCCACCGGAGGAGGTCGGGCGGTTCCTGGTCGGCAACGCGCCGATCACCCTGGTCGCGCCGCCCGCGCCGAAGACATTCGACCTCTCGGTGCGAGTGCCGGTCGCGGACATGACCGAGCCGGGCGATTCCGACCAGCCGGGCTCGATCTGGCCGCACGTGGACGAGGCCATCGTCGAGCTGGTGCTGCAGCACCGGTCCTCGATCGTGTTCGCGAACTCCCGCAGGCTGGCCGAGCGGCTCACCGCCCGGCTCAACGAGGCCTACGCGGCCCGGCTCGGGGAGCCGGTGGAAACCGAGCACGTGCCGCCCGCCCAGCTCGGCCCGTCCACCGAGGTGAACCACGGCGCCGGGCCCCTGCTGGCGCGCGCGCACCACGGCTCGGTCAGCAAGGAGCAGCGGGCGCTGATCGAGGATGATCTCAAGAGCGGGCGGCTGCGCTGCGTCGTCGCGACCAGCAGCCTGGAACTGGGCATCGACATGGGCGCGGTCGACCTGGTGGTTCAAGTGGAGGCGCCGCCCTCGGTGGCCAGCGGTTTGCAGCGGATCGGGCGGGCCGGGCATCAGGTCGGGGAGATCTCGCGCGGTGTGATCTTCCCGAAGCACCGCACCGATGTCATCCACTGCGCGGTGGCGTCGCAGCGGATGACCGCCGGGCAGATCGAAGCGATCCAGATTCCGGCGCACCCGCTGGACATCCTCGCGCAGCAGACCGTCGCCGCGTGCGCGCTGGACCCGATCGATGTCGACGAATGGTTCGAGATCGTGCGCGGCACCGGCAGTTACGCGTCGCTGCCGCGCTCGGCCTACGAGTCGGTACTCGACCTGCTCTCCGGGCGGTATCCGTCCGACGAGTTCGCCGAGCTGCGTCCCAGGCTGGTGTGGGATCGCGACGCGGGCACGCTCACCGGGCGGCCCGGCGCGCAGCGGCTGGCCGTGACCTCGGGCGGAGCGATACCCGATCGCGGCATGTTCGCGGTGTACATGGTCGGCGAGAAGGCGTCTCGGGTCGGGGAGCTCGATGAGGAGATGGTCTACGAGTCACGCGTCGGCGACGTGTTCGCGCTCGGGGCGACGAGCTGGCGGATCGAGGAGATCACCTTCGATCGGGTGCTGGTGACGCCCGCTTTCGGGCAGCCGGGGCGTTTGCCGTTCTGGCACGGCGACGGGCTCGGGCGGCCCGCCGAACTCGGCGCGGCGCTCGGCGAGTTCGTGCGCACGGTCGCGCAGGACCGTGCCACCGGATCGGCCGCGAGCACCGGGAAGACGGCACGGCGGGCCGGCAGCGCACCGCCCGCCGCGTCGAAGCCGCGAGCGCGACACGACGGCGCCGAGCCGGCCGGGCGCGAACTCGGCGCGTCCGTCGTTCCGGTGACAGGCCACGTCGCGGAGATCATGCGATCCGCCGGTCTCGACGACAACGCGACCGCCAATCTGCTCACGCTGCTGGACGAACAGCGCACCGCGACCGGGCATCTGCCCACCGACCGCACCCTCGTGGTGGAGCGGTTCCGCGACGAGCTCGGCGACTGGCGTCTGGTACTGCACTCCCCCTTCGGTCTCCCCGTGCACGCCCCTTGGGCGCTGGCCGTCGGCGCACGGTTGCGGGAACGGTTCGGCGTCGACGCCGCGCCGAACGCCTCCGACGACGGCATCGTCGTGCGGCTGCCCGACACCACCGACGATCCGCCCGGCGCCGAGCTGTTCGTCTTCGAGTCCGACGAGATCGACGACATCGTCACCGAGCAGGTTGGCGGCTCGGCGCTGTTCGCCTCCCGGTTCCGCGAATGCGCGGCGCGTGCGTTGCTGCTGCCGCGCCGCGACCCGGGCAAACGAGCCCCGCTGTGGCAGCAGCGGCAGCGCTCGGCCCAGTTGCTCGACGTGGCGCGCAAATTCCCCGAGTTCCCGATCCTGCTGGAGACGGTGCGCGAGTGCCTGCGCGACGTCTACGACCTGCCGTCGCTGCGCGACCTGCTCGGCCGGGTGGGGCGGCGTCAGATCCGGCTGGTCGAGGTGGAGACGGCGACCCCGTCACCGTTCGCCAACGCTTTGCTGTTCGACTACATCGGGCAGTTCATGTACGACGGCGACAGCCCGCTGGCCGAGCGGCGCGCGGCCGCGCTGTCGCTCGATTCCGGGCTGCTGGCCGAACTGCTCGGCCGAGTCGAACTGCGCGAACTGCTCGACGCCGCGGTCATGGAGCAGACCGAGCGGGAGCTGCAGCGGCTCACCCCGGAGCGGCACGCGCGGGACGCCGAGGGCTTGGCGGATCTGCTGCGCCTGCTCGGGCCGCTCACCGCCGCCGAAGCCGCCGAGCGCTGCGACGACGACCCCACCGCCTGGTTCGAGCGCCTGGTGGCCGCACGGCGGGCGCTGGAGGTGTCGTTCGCGGGCCGCAGCTGGTGGGTCGCGGTGGAGGACGCGGCCCGGTTACGCGACGCGCTCGGGGTGCCGCTGCCGATCGGCACGCCGTCGGCGTTCATCGAGCCGGTGGCCGATCCGCTCGGCGATCTGGTGGGCCGCTACGCCCGCACGCACGGCCCGTTCGCCACGGAGGCGGTGGCGGCCCGGTTCGGGCTCGGCACCGCGGTGGCCGCGACCGCCCTGCATCGGCTGACCGCCGAGAAACGGGTGGTAGAAGGGGAATTCACGCCCGGAGCGGCCGGGGCGGAATGGTGTGACGCGCAGGTGCTGCGCCGGTTGCGCCGCCGGTCGCTCGCTGCGGCCCGGCACGAGGTGGAGCCGGTCTCGACCGCCGCGTTCGGACGTTTCCTCCCGGCCTGGCAGCACGTCGGCAGCGGCGAGCTGCGCGGCGTCGACGGTGTGGCGGCCGTCGTGGAACAGCTCGCGGGTGTGCCGATTCCCGCCTCCGCCTGGGAGTCGCTCGTCCTGCCCACGCGGGTGCCCGACTACACCCCCGCCATGCTCGACGAACTCATGGCGACCGGCGAGGTGATCTGGTCCGGGCACGGCGCCATCACCGCCAAGGACGGCTGGATCGCTCTGCATCCGGCCGAGCAGGCGCCGTTCACTCTGGCCCCGCCGGACGAGATCGACCTCACGGACGTGCAGTTGCGCTTGCTCACCGCGCTGGGCGCGACCTTCGTGCCGTGGTCGCCGCCCGCTGCCGCACACGCCGTGCGCGCTCCGGTGCCGTTGGACGAGCCCGACTCCCCCGCGGGCAGTGCGTTCGACGAACGCGGCACCGACGGGCGATCCGGCGCACCGAGTGCGTCCGGGCCGGACAACGGCCGCCGCTCACCGGCCGGCACGGAACCTGCCGGCTCCGGCGCTCCCGCGCAACGGCTGATACCCGTTCCGCAGGGCGGCGGCGCGTACTTCTTCCGGCAACTCTCGGACGCCACCGGCCTGCTCGACGACGCCGCCGTAGCCTCCGCACTGTGGGAACTGGCCTGGGCAGGACTGGTTTCCGGGGACACGTTCGCGCCCGTGCGGGCGCTGCTGTCCGGCACCACCCGCACCACCACGGCCCATCGCACGCCCCGGCGCGCGCCGCGGGGGCGGGCCTACCTGCCCCGGCCGAGCATGCCCACCCGCGCCGGTCCGCCCTCGGTCGCCGGACGATGGTCGCTGCTGCCGGAGCGCGTCTCGGACAGCACGGTGCGCGCGCACGCGACCGCGGATCTGCTTCTGGAGCGGTACGGGGTGCTGACCAGGGGCTCGGTGCAGAACGAGGGCGTGCCGGGCGGATTCGCGCTGATGTATCGGGTGCTCACCGAGTTCGAGGACCGCGGCCGTTGCCGTCGCGGCTATTTCGTCGACTCGCTCGGCGGCGCCCAGTTCTCCACCACCGACGTGGTGGACCGGTTGCGCTCCTTCGACGCCGAACGCGCTCGTCCCGAGTCCAGGCAGCCGACCGGCACGGTGCTGGCGCTGGCCGCGTCCGATCCCGCGAACCCGTACGGCGCCGCGCTGGCCTGGCCGAAGAGCGACATCGAGGGCGGCCACCGCCCTGGCCGCAAGGCCGGAGCGCTGGTCGTGCTGGTCGACGGCGAACTGGTCCTGTATCTGGAGCGAGGCGGCAAGACCCTGCTCACGTTCACCGAGGACCCCGATGCCCGCCGGGCCGCCGCCGGAGCGCTCGCCGACCTGGTCCGGCGCCGCCGGGTGGACTCGCTGGTCATCGACCGCGTGAACGGAGACACCGTGCACGGCAACACCTTCGCCGGTTTCCTCACCGAAGCGGGCTTCTCCGCCACCCCGCGCGGACTCCGCCTCCGGAGCCGCCCGTGAACAGTGAGACCTGGGTGAAAGCGAGCCGAAGCGCATTCGGCCCATCGAGTGGGCCCATCGGCGCACCGGGGTCGCATGCCTGAGGGTGACACCGTCTTCCTGGCCGCCAAGAGGCTTCGCGCCGCTTTGGCGGGAAAGGAACTGACGCGCAGCGATTTCCGGGTGCCGCGATACGCCACGGTCGATCTGCGCGGGCAGGTGGTCGAAAGCGTCGGCAGCTACGGCAAGCACCTTTTCATCCGCACACCCACCGTGAGCGTGCACACGCACTTGAAGATGGAGGGCAGCTGGCGCGTGTTCCACTGCGGACAGCGCTGGACCAGACCTCGCGTGGCCGCACGAGTCGTGTTGAGCACCGCGGACGTCGAAGCCGTTGGCTTCTCGCTGGGCACCGTCGAGGTGGTTCGAGTGCGCGACGAGCACCGCGTCGTCGACCATCTCGGACCGGACCTGCTGGGGCCCGAATGGGATCCGGCCGAAGCCGTCCGGCGATTGGAACGGTATCCGGATCAACCCATCGGCGTCGCCCTGCTCGACCAGCGCAATCTGGCCGGTATCGGCAACGTCTTCCGCAGCGAGGTCTGCTTCCTGCGCCGCGTGCACCCCGCCACCAGGGTCGGGGACGTCCCCGATCTGCTGGCGATGGTCAACGAGGCACACCGCATCCTGACCGAAGCGGTCGAGCGGCCCCCGCGACGGCCGCTGGCCTACGGCCGCACGCACCGGCCGTGCCAGCGCTGCGGCACACCGCTGGTCGCCGACCTGCTCGGCGACACCGCACCGGATTACGACCGCGTGGTGCAGCGAGAACGCGGCATCTTCTTCTGTCCGCACTGCCAGCCGGCCCCGGCCGGCTGATCCGCGGGCACCATGAGCGACCCACGGCGGTACGTGGTGATCGGCGGCGGCCTGGGCGGGATCGCCTCGGCGGTCTGGCCGGCGGAGGCAGGCACGCTGGTCGCCGCGCCGCGCACGCTGTTCGGCGCGCATCCCGACGCGAATCCGCTGGAGCGCGCGCGGCGATCGCCGCCGTCCGGCTCGGCCTGCAGTGCCTGAACCAGCCGCCGACCTGCCCGGCATCACCACCGAGCAATGGTTCGACCGGGTCGGCATGCCCGCCGAAGCACGTGCGGCGGCGTGGGATCGGCTGGCGCTCGGCATAGCGTTGCGACCGGCGCAGCGGCCCTCGGTCCCCGGCTTGGTGCTCTCCGGCGACTGGACCGCCACCGACTGGTCGGCGACGAGGGAAAGCTCGGTGCCCAGCGCCGCGCGGGCGGTCGAGGCCCTGCTCGAGCTACCTTCGTCTGCGTGACCACGGATCGCTCCACGGCCGAGCGCGCGACCACCGAGGCGGCGCGGCCGAGGCGCCGGATGTCCGCCGCCGACCGCCGTACCCAGCTACTGGACGTGGCGCGCGACATCGTGGCCACCGAGGGCTTCGGCGCGGTGAGCATCGATCGGGTGGCTCGCGAGGCGCTGGTCGCCCGCGCGCTGGTGTATCAGCAGTTCACCGACCTGTCCGGGCTGACGTCGGCGCTGCTGGATCGCGAGTCGGCCATCGCGTTCGCCGGTGTGCGCAGCGTCGACTGGGAGCACGGTGACGTGGACCGGGTCGGCCGCGGCATCCTCGCCTACCTGCACGCCGCGCCGACGAGCTGGCGCATCATCCTCAGCCCGTTCGACGGCGGACCGCCCGAGCTGCGCGAGCGGCTCGCACTTCGCCGCGCCTACGCCCGCGCGATCGGGGCGCGTCATCTGTCCCGCTATCTCGGGACCACCGTGGATCCGAACGGCCCGACGGAGCGGATCCTGTTGGCCGCCATGGAGGAATTGGCCCGGCTGCACCTCGTCGATCCGGTCGAATATCCAGACGATCTGATGCTGCGCTATCTGCGCTCACTGGTCGATTGGGCGATTCGCGTCGAGGCCCCCGCCTGCGAGGAGTGAGCGGAGAGACGGCCCGGTCGCGCGGCTCAACTCTCGGACGGGACCGGTTCCAGAATCTCCGCGCGTGGCTCCGGGGCGGCGATGCGCAAGGCGTCGGCGGAGGCGTCGTCCGGCTGCGTCTGCGAACGGATCTCCGCGTCGACCCGCGCCTGATAGGTCCGGACCTCCCGCTCGATCTCCTCCTCGTCCCAGCCCAGAATGGGCGCGACCAGCTGAGCCACCTGCTCGGCGCAGTTGCTGCCGCGATGCGGGTACTCGATCGAGATCCGGGTCCGCCGGGCCAGGATGTCGTCGAGATGCAGAGCGCCCTCGGCCGCCGCCGCGTAGACCGCCTCCACCTGCAGATAGGACGGGGCGTCCGTAATGGGTTGCAGGAGTTCCGGTTGGTCCGCGGCGAAGGCCATGACGTCCGCGATGAGCGAGCCGTACCGATCCAGCAGATGCTTGACCCGGTAGGGGTGCACCCCGTAGGTCTCGGCCAGCTGCACCGTCTGGTTGACCAGCGCGAAATAGCCGTCGGCGCCGAGCAGCGGCACCTTCGCCGTGATCGACGGCGAGACCCGGGCCGGAATGTCCTGCGCCGCTTCGTCCACCGCGTCCATGGCCATCACCCGATAGGTGGTGTACTTGCCGCCCGCGATGCCGACGAGGCCCGGTGCCACCCGGGCGACGGCGTGCTCGCGTGACAGTTTGGAGGTCTCGTCGCTCTCCCCGGCCAGCAGCGGGCGCAAACCCGCGTACACGCCGTCGATGTCTCCCGGCGTGAGCGGCGTGACCAGGACCTCGTTCACCCGTTCCAGCAGGTAGTCGATATCCGCCTTGGTCGCGGCCGGATGCGCGAGGTCGAGATTCCACTCGGTGTCGGTCGTGCCGATGATCCAGTGCGCACCCCACGGGATGACGAACAGCACCGAGGTCGCGGTGCGCAGGATGATCGCGGTGTCGCTGACGATCCGATCGCGCGGCACCACGATGTGCACGCCTTTGGAGGCCCGCACGTGGAATCGGCCGCGCTGATGCGACAGGGCCTGCACCTCGTCGGTCCACACGCCGGTCGCGTTGATCACCACATGGCCACGGACTTCGCCGTTGCGCCCGTCCTCGGTGTCGCGCACCTTCACGCCGATCACCCGGTCTGCCTCTCGCACGAACCCCACGACCTGGGTGGACGTGCGGATCACCGCGCCGTAGTGCGCGGCCGTGCGGGCCACCGTCATGGTGTGCCGCGCGTCGTCGACAACCGTGTCGTAATAGCTGACACCGCCGATCAACGAGTCGCGCCGCAACCCCGGCGCCAGCCGCAATGCCCCCGCGCGACTCAGATGACGTTGACCCGGAACGCTTTTGGATCCCCCCATGGTGTCGTAGAGCACGAGGCCGGCGGCTACGTACGGACGCTCCCACACGCGATTGGTCAGGGGGTACAGAAACCGTAGCGGCTTGACCAGGTGCGGCGCCAGGATGGACAGCGTGAGCTCGCGTTCCCGCAGCGCCTCGCGCACCAGCCCGAACTCCAGCTGTTCGAGGTACCGCAGCCCGCCGTGGAACATCTTGGACGACCGGCTGGAAGTCCCGGACGCGAGATCCCGGGCCTCGACCAAGGCCACCTGCAAACCCCTGGTCGCCGCGTCCAGCGCGATACCGGCCCCGACCACGCCACCGCCGACGACGACCACATCGAAATGATCCTTGCCGAAGCGCTCCCAGGCCGCCCTGCGCTGCTCCGGGCCGAGGAACTGCGAATCCGGTGTATTGGCCATGCTCGACTCCTCCAGCCGACGCGGATGTGTCCGATCGAGCGTTCAGGTCCAGGCTAGGCGAACCGCCGCGGATCGACCGCCCGCGCCCCGGCCCGTGTCGCCTGTACCTACTCATCGGTAACAAGACCACCCTAACCGAGCGGCGAGTCATCGCGCACAGCTCAGTGAGGACCGACACCGGGTCGCGCCCCGCCAGACGCGTCCGCCGGAGATCACCCGGTCGCTTTCGCCAGTCGCCGCGCCGCAGTCATGACGAGAGCCTCGGGTATAGCGTCGAACGTCTGGCGCAAACGCGAGCCACTAGGGGGCCGCGAACACGCCGCGACGCAGTCGCGGCCAAAATACACTGCACGGATGCGTCGTTATGTGGCCGCCATCGACCAGGGCACGACATCGAGTCGGTGCATCGTCTTCGACCGGCAGGCACGCGTCGTCGGCGTCGCCCAGCGCGAGCACGAGCAGATCTTCCCGCAACCGGGGTGGGTGGAGCACGATGCCGAAACCATCTGGCGCGATACCGCATTCGTGCTCGGTGACGTGCTCGAACGCGGCGGTCTCGGCGCTGACGACATCGCCGCGGTGGGCGTCACGAATCAGCGGGAGACGACCGTGGTGTGGGACCGCGCGACCGGGCGTCCGGTGTACAACGCGATCGTCTGGCAGGACACCCGCACCGACCGGCTGTGCGCCGAACTGGGCGGCGACGCCGGTCCGGCCCGCTACCAGGACCGCACCGGCCTACCGCTGTCCACCTATTTCGCCGGCCCGAAGCTGCGCTGGATCCTGGACAACGTGCCCGGTGCGCGGGAGCGCGCGGAGGCGGGCGAGCTGTGCTTCGGCACGGTCGACAGCTGGGTGCTGTGGAATCTGACCGGCGAGCACATCACCGACGTGACCAATGCCTCCCGGACCATGCTGCTGGATCTGCGCTCGTTGCAGTGGGATCTGGAGATCTGTGCGGAGTTCGGCGTGCCGGAGTCGATGCTGCCGCAGGTGCGCAGTTCCTCGGAGGTCTACGCGCCGATCGCGTCCGGGCCGCTGGCGGGGGTGCCGGTCGCGGGCATCCTGGGCGACCAGCAGGCCGCCACCTTCGGCCAGGCGTGCCTGTCGCCCGGCGAGGCCAAGAACACCTACGGTACCGGCAATTTCATGCTGCTCAACACCGGGACCACGCCGGTGTTCAGCAAGCACGGCCTGCTCACCACGGTGTGTTACCGCCTCGGTGACACGGAGGCGGTGTACGCCCTGGAGGGGTCCATCGCGGTCACCGGCTCGCTGGTGCAGTGGTTGCGCGACAACCTCGGCATCATCTCCGCCGCCGACGAGATCGAGCCGCTGGCCCGCAGTGTCGACGACAACGGCGGCGCTTACATCGTGCCCGCTTTCTCCGGGTTGTTCGCGCCCCGCTGGCGTCCCGACGCGCGCGGCGTGATCGCCGGGCTGACCCGCTTCGTCACCAAGGCGCATCTGGCGCGGGCGGTGCTGGAGTCGACCGCCTTCCAGACCCGCGAGGTGGTCGAGGCGATGCGCGCGGACGCCGAGTCCCAACGGCTCGGCCTGGAGCTGACCACGCTGAAGGTGGACGGCGGCATGGTCGGCAACGACCTGCTCATGCAGTTCCAATCCGACATCCTGGACGTGCCCGTCGTGCGCCCCGTGGTCAACGAGACCACCGCCCTCGGCGCGGCATACGCGGCCGGACTCGCCGTCGGATACTGGTCGGGCACCGACGACATCCGGGACAACTGGGCCGCCGACAAGACCTGGCACCCGACCATGTCGGCCACCGACCGGGACGAGCGCTTCGCCGCGTGGAACAAGGCGGTCGAACGCACCTACGGCTGGGTGGACTGACGGGCGCCTCCGCCGGCGATCTCGCGCCGCGCGGTTGCCGCCGTCGACCCCGGCGCGGCCGAATCGACCGGAACAGGCACCGGTCAGCGACCGGCAGTGACGCGCGCCGAGGAAACCGCGCCCACGATCATCCGCCTATCGCATGCCCCAAGCGCGCGACCGCCTCCCGGAGGGTCGCCTCCTCGGAGGTGGTGAAGCACAGCCGCATCGAGTTCCGATGGTCCCCGGAGACCGCGAACGCGTCGCCGGGAACGTAGGCGACGCCGAGATCGATCGCGTGGGGTAACAGGTCCACGGTGTCCGTCCCGTCGGTGAAGTCGACCCACACGAACATGCCGCCCGCCGCGTCCGTACTCACCAGCCGGTCACCGAAACGCGCACGCAACTCGTCCACCAGGACGCGCGCTCGCGCTCCGTAGACGCGCCGGATCTCCTCCACTTGCGCGCCCAGCCAATCCGTGTCGGCGAGCAGATCGGCGGCGATCTGTTGGGTGAGCGCCGAACCGCACAGGTCCGCGCCTTGCTTCAGCAGCTCCACGCCCCGGCACACCGCGTCGGGCGCGGTCATCCAGCCCACCCGCAAGGTCGGCGCCAGGATCTTCGACACGCTCGACAGCCGGATCACGTTGGCCGAATACGTCGCGATGGGCTCCGGGGACGGCCGCTCGAACCACAGCTCACCATAGGGATCGTCTTCGATCACCCAGAATCCGTACCGATCGGCCAGTCCGGCGAGCTCCCGGCGTCGCCGCGGGCTCATGGTGACCCCGCGCGGGTTGTGGAAATTGCTCACCGTATGCACCAGCGCGGGCCGCTCGCCACGATCGAGCAACTCGGCCAGGGCGTCGACCCGCATGCCCTCGGCGTCCAACGGCACCGTCACGATGCGCGAACCGGCGGCCCGGAACACCTGCAAGGCGCCGACGTAGGCCGGATCCTCGACCACGACCAGCGCACCTGGGTCCACCAGCACCTCGGCGAGCAGCGACAATGCCTGCTGCGACCCGTGGGTGACGAACACCTCCTCGAGCGACACCGGCCGCCCCAGCCGCACGGTCTCCCGTGCCGCGAGCACGTCACGCAGCGGGCCCCAGCCCGCCGATTCGGTGTACTGCAGGCGCGCGCGGTCCGCGAGCGCCGCCTCGGCGGCCTGCGCGATCCGGTCGCGCGGCATCAACTGCTCGTCGGGCAAGCCGCCCGCCAGGCTGATCACGTCGTCGCGGGCGGCCACCTTCAGCAGGTCCCGAATCGCCGAACTCGTCAGGCCGTCGAGACGCCGGGCCAGCGGTGGAGTGATCGCCGACATGAAACCTCCCGAAAGGACGCCACGGTACGCGAGTCCTCACTGTTTCATATCGTCTACCAGAATGTGAAATTGTAATCTCAATATATGAGACACAGCGGCCCGCCTTTCTAGAGCGGAGACCAGGTCACCTCGGGCGGTCGGAGCAGAATCAATCGATCAGGTAGATGAGCGTCCGCCCGTCCATGTTCACGGTCGTGATCACCGGGAAGTACTGTGCCTCGGTGCCGTCGGGACGGCGCTCGGTGATCTCGACGTTGAAGCGATCGGAGGAGATCTCCGCGATCCGCAGGCAATAGCCGGTGCCCTGCGGGATGTGCTGGTCGATGGTCTTCTGCAGGTCGGCAGGGGGCTCGACGTTCGCGCCCGGCGCCACGAACAGGTGGGCGCGAGCTGCGCTGCGCTCGGAATAGTACGCATGCTCGAAGCCCAGAATCGCCCGGATCCCACTGCTCGTATCACCGGGACCGTTGCCGAAGGTGACCTTGCCCTCGGTGCGGGTCGGGCAGTCCATCGCCACGGCGCTGGTGGTGTCCGAAGCAGCCGGGCCGTCCTCGCTGCCGCTGAAGACCACGATGGTCACGGTCAGCGCGACCAGCGCCACCACTGCCGCGAGCGTTCCCAGCACGACCCAGCGCCGCGAGGAACTGCGCCGCGCGGGCGCGGGCGTCTCGGGAATGCGCAGCGCGAGCCGCATGGCGATCGGATCCTCGGCCCAGGACAGGCCCGACCCGGAGGGCGGCGGCGGCTTCGGAACGCCGCCTTCCTGCGTCGGCCGGTTCCACCAGGAGTCCTTCTCGCCGTCCGTGGACTTCGGGCCCGCGCCATCCGCGGCGGGGGGCTCGAGTTGGGCAGGCGCGGGCGGTGCGGACGGCCGTTCTTCGTAGACCGTCGAATCCGGCGCGCGAAACCGCGCGGGCGGTACCGGGGTCGTCTCCGGTTCACCTACCGGGCGCCAGGTGAGCTCGGTGTGGTCGGCCGACTGCTGCGGCACCTGCCAGCCGGGGCCGGCGTCCGGAGCCATCGGCGGACCGAATTCCGCTACCGGCGGGCCGAATTCGGAAATCGGCGGCCCGAACTCCCCCACTGGCGGACCGAACGCCGAACCGGACTGATCGGATTCGTTCTCCCTCGCAGAACCCTCGGAAGTCACACCCAATCCTTTCCCAGGACACACAAGTGGGGCGGCCGCGAACGACCGCCCCACCCGTCGAACAGCACGTGTCAGTACTGGAGTGAACCACCCCACTGGGTGGTGACACCACCCACGTCGACGGTCTGCGGAGCGAAATCGCCCGGCTGAAGCGGAAGCTTAACCTGTGCGGCGGCCTCCAGGGCGGCCGCGCCGCCCGGCTGCTCCCGGATCCAGTCCTCGACCGCGGCCTTGGCCTGGTTCAGCTGGGTGGTGTCGAACACGGCGGTGGTGTTGTTCGAGGCCAAGCCCTCGCCACCGGTGTAGGTGGTCAGCTTGACCGTGTTCTTGTCGACGAACTCCACCGAGACGCCCGCTTCACCCGCGCCGGTCGGCGTGCGGTAGCCGATGGTGCCGACGTAACCGGCCTCGTTGCTGAAGTGGTGGGTGTTGGCCACGTGGCCCGGCAGGATGGTGCCGCCGTCGATGTTCGCGCCGATCTCCGCGTGCGGACCGGTCATCTCCACGACGGGCGCGGCCGGAGCCGCCTCCATCCGCGGCGCCTGCCAGCGCGGCTGCACCAGCGTGGAACTCTCCGGCTGGCGCGCCTGAGCGTTGTCGTTGTCGTTCTGCGTGCCCAGCTGCGGAGTGGTCTGCTGGCCGGGCTGCGGCGCGGCCTGCTGACCCGGCTGCGGCGCGGACTGGTCCGGCACGACCGCGGGCTGCGGGTCGCTCGGCTTCTGCTGACCGGGGACCGGCAGCGGCGCGACCCGCGGCGGGGTCACACCCGGCTGGGTCGGCTTCGCCAGCTTCGGATCCTTCTGGTCCGGCGCGGCGTGGTCCGACTCGGGGGTGGTGACGCCGGGCTGGCTCGGCGTGGGCTTGCTCTCCGGCTTCTGCGGATCCTGCCTGGACTCCGGCTTGTTCGGCTCCGGCTGCGTGGTCTCCGGGGTACTCGGCGACTCGTTCACGCCCGGCTGCGTCGGAGCAGGCGTCGGCGGAGTGGTCGGATCGTTGGGAGCCGCCCCCGCCGGCGCAGCGAAGAGAGTGGCCACTGCAGCCGCTGTGGCCAGAGGCAACGAGGTGCTCGCCATCGCTCGCTGCGCCCGACTCGGCTTACGATGTTTCACTTTTCGCAATTCCCTTCCCGGGTGCGACCGGAACGGCCGCATGCAGTTGTCCCTGGGTGAGACGCCTGATCGTCGAACGACCCGGGCCGTTCGTTCGTGCCGATTTGGAAAGGACCCATCCCCCCACACCGAACTCCGCGACCATCCTTCGATCGCATCTCTGCCGAGAGTGAACCACATGTGCGCACGATGGGCAACGCGGTGAATAGCCAAGGCTGGCAAGAGCGCCCGCATCCCCTGCGCGTCCCGCGCTGACCGGGCGTGATGTCCTGGATCGGACACGGCACGGCAGACGCCGAACCGAGGTCAGTCCAAATCGTCGTGCCGCATCAGCAAACGCGCCGCCTCGGTCACCGAGCCGGTGAGCGACGGGTACACCGAGAAGGTCTGGGCCAGGTCGTTGACCGTCAGATTGTTCTGCACCGCAAGCGCGATCGGCTGGATCAGCTCCGAGGCGATCGGCGCCACGACGACACCACCGATCACCACACCGGTCGCCGGACGGCAGAAGATCTTGACGAAACCGCGTCGCAGCCCGGACATCTTGGCGCGCGGGTTCGTGTTCAGCGGCAGCATCACCGTGCGCGCGGGGACCTCCCCGTTGTCGATCGCCGTCTGGCTGACGCCGACGGTCGCGATCTCCGGCCGGGTGAACACCGCGGAGGCGACGGTCTTCAGGCGGATCGGGCTGACGCCCTCGCCGAGCGCGTGGTACATGGCGATGCGTCCCTGCATCGCGGCCACCGAGGCCAGCGGCAGCAGCCCGGTGCAGTCGCCCGCGGCGTAGATGCCGGGCACCGACGTGCGCGACACCCGGTCCACCCGGAGGTAACCGCCGCGGTCGAGTTCGATGCCGACCCGATCCAGCCCCAGGTTCGCGGTGTTGGGCGTCGAGCCGACCGTCATCAGCGCGTGCGAACCGGACACGGTACGCCCGTCGGACAGCTTCACCACGATGCCGTCGGCGGTGCGCTCCACCGCGTCCGCGCGCGCGTGCTTGACCAGTTCCACGCCGCGTTCGGCGAGCGCGTCCTCCAGCACGAGCGCCGCGTCGGCGTCCTCGCCCGGCAGCACGCGGTCGCGGCTGGAGACCAGCTTCACCCGCACGCCCATCTCGGTGTAGGCCGAGACGAATTCCGCACCGGTCACACCGGAACCGACCACGACCAGGGTCTCCGGCAGTTCCTCCAGGTCGTAGAGCTGACGCCAGTTGAGGATGCGCTCACCGTCCGGCTCCGCACCCGGCAGCACGCGCGGGCTCGCCCCGGTGGCGATCAGCACGACCTCGGCCTCGATGGTCTGCTGCGCGCCGTCGGCGAGCTTGGCCAGCACCCGGTGCGCGGCCAGGCCGCTGCCGCGGTCGATCAGCTCGCCGTACCCGGCCAGCACCCTCACCCCGACGGTCTGCAGCTTCGAGCGGATGTCGGAGGACTGCGCCAGCGCCAGCGCCTTGACGCGCGCGTTCACCTCCGGCAGCTGCACCTGCGCCTGATTCGGGTCGAGGGTGATCCCCAGATCGCGAGCGCGGCGCAGGTCGGTGCGCACGCCGGTCGAGGCGATGAAGGTCTTCGAGGGAACGCAATCCCACAACACGCACGCCCCGCCGATCCCGTCGGAGTCGATCAGCGTCACCGACGCGCCGTGCTGGGCCGCCACCAGGGCCGCCTCGTAGCCGGCCGGTCCGCCACCGATGATCGCGATGCGGGTCATTGATACCTCCGCTCGTGCTTCGCGCCGGGATCTCCGGCACGCGTCAACGTTATCCGGCAACCACCTCGCACCATCGACCGCGTTACCGGTGCGCAACGGTTCCCCGCCGCGCGCCGCGCCGCAGGTGCGGCAATCGAACGCGGTCGGCGAAGATTATTGGCTACCCTTTGCTGGTGCCGATCTATGCCGCCTATGGGTCCAATATGGACTCGACGCAGATGCTCGAGCGCTGTCCGCACTCCCCCATGTCCGGGACGGGCTGGTTGGAGGGCTGGCGGCTCACCTTCGCCGGTGACGACATCGGCTGGGAAGGGCCTCTCGCGACGGTCGTCGAGGATCCCGGTTCCCGGGTGTTCGTCGTGCTCTACGACGTGTCCCCGGAGGACGAGCAGCGGCTGGACCGCTGGGAGGGCTCGGACTTCGGTATCCACAAGAAGATCCGCCTGCGGGTGACCCGCAACGGCGACGGCGGCGACCCCACGCTGGCCTGGCTCTACGTGCTGGACGCGTACGAGGGTGGCCTGCCCTCGGCCCGCTACCTCGGAGTGATCGCCGACGCCGCCGAAAAGGCGGGCGCGCCAGAGGATTACGTGCACGCCCTACGTACCCGCAACAGCCGCAACGTCGGCCCGGGCAATTTCGGCTGACCGCGCGGCTCACCGCAACGCCGGCGGCACGGCCGTACCCGCTGGGTCGGCCATGCCGTCGGCGCACGGAGTGCGAGGCCATCGAGCACGGTTCGCTACGCCGCAGGCGCTGGAATCAGGCCGAACCCGCGTCGAGCACGAGATTGCTCAGCACCCGGACGCCGACCGCGAGCGCCCGCTCGTCGATGTCGAAGGTCGGCTGGTGCAGATCCAGCTGCTCGCCCTCACCGGACCAGACGCCCAGGCGCGCCATCGCGCCGGGCACCTCCTCCAGGTACCAGGAGAAGTCCTCGCCGCCGCCGGACTGGGGGGTGTCGGCCAGCGCGTCGGGGCCGAGCGCGCGGATCGCGTCCTCGAAGATGCGGGTGGAGTGCTCGTCATTGACCACCGGCGGCACGCCGCGACGGTAGTTCAACTGGTAGCGCACGCCCGTCGGGGCGAGCAGGCCGTCGACGATCTGCCGCACCATCGGCTCCAGCAACGACCAGGTCGCGTGGTCTCCGGTGCGGATGGTGCCGGTGAGCATGCCGGTTTGCGGGATGGCGTTCGGAGCCTTCCCCGCGCTCACCGCGCCCCACACCATCACGGTGCTGGTACGCGGGTCGATGCGGCGGCTGAGCAGGCCAGGCAACCCGGTGATGACCGAGCCGATCGCGTAGACCAGGTCGCTGGTCAGGTGCGGTCGCGAGGTGTGACCGCCCGGCGAGTCGAGCACCAGCTCGATCGTGTCGGCGGCGGAGGTGATCGCGCCCACCCGGATGCCGACCCGGCCGACCTCGAGACGCGGATCGCAGTGCAGCGCGAAGATCCGCTCCACACCCGTCATCGCACCGGCCGCGACCACGTCGATCGCGCCACCGGGCATGATCTCCTCGGCGGGCTGGAAGACCAGCCGCACACCGACCGGCAGGTGCGGAACCTCGGCCAACGCCAGCGCCGTGCCGAGCAGGATGGTGGTGTGCGCGTCGTGGCCGCACGCGTGCGACACGCCCGGCACCGTCGAGGCGAAGGGCAGTCCGGTGAACTCTTGCAGGGGCAGCGCGTCCATGTCGGCGCGCAGGCCGATGCGCGGGCCGTCCGGTCCGAGGTCACAGATCAACCCGGTGCCGCCGGGAAGTACCTGCGGCGTCAGTCCCGCCTTGGTCAGCCACGCCGAGACGAACTCGGTGGTGCCGAACTCGGTCCGGGACAGCTCCGGATTGGCGTGGATATGCCTGCGCCACTGAACGAGATCGACCGTGTGATCGGCCAGCCAGGACTCCACCGCTGCTCGCCCGGATCCCCGGGTCTCCGAGGCCGCGGAGCTGCCGGGGCCTTCCATGGCCACACGGATGCCCGGTGCCGGGCCCGTAGCCGGCGCCGCCGAACGGCCGGTTGTGCTCACCGAATGTCCTCCTGTCGTTGAACTAGCCGTTGCAACAACCTGTCTCTATGGATGTCATCGCGGGCGACGGCGATCGCGGTACGCGCGAGCGCGAGCGCACCGTCGAGGACCGCACGATCCGCCGAGGCGTTGACGCTGGCCGCGGCGAAGCCTGGCTGATGTGTCACCGCACCACCGGCATCGATGCCGATGACCGGGTGAATGCCCGGAATGACGTTGGTGACGTTCCCCATGTCGGTGCTGCCCAGCAGCCGCTGCGCCTCGAACTCCGGAGCGAGCGGCACGCGTCCCGATCCGGTGAGCTGCTCGCGATAGACGAGCAGTAACTCCGGATCCGGGGTCAGCTCGGTATACGTCGGCGCTAGCGTCCGGATTTCGTGGGTGCAGCCGGTCGCGAGGGCGCCCGCCTCGAAACAAGCCGACGCTCGTCGCATCAGATCGTCGAGGGATGCGGAGTCGACTGCGCGTAGGTAATACAGCAGTTCCGCACGTCCGGGCACGATGTTGGGAGCTACGCCACCGTCGCCGACTATACCGTGCAGTTGCTGGCCGGGCAGGAGATGTTGTCGCAGCAACCCCAGGGCGACCTGTGCGACGGTGACCGCGTCGCCCGCGTTGCGGCCCTGCTCGGGGGCCGCGCTGGCGTGCGCCTCACGCCCGTGGAAGACCACCGACACGTCGGCCAGCGCCAGCGAACGCGCGCCGACGATGTCGAGCGGGCCCGGGTGCACCATCATCGCCATCGCGACGTCGTCGAACACCCCGCGCTCCAGCATGAGCACCTTGCCGCCGCCGCTCTCCTCGGCGGGCGTGCCGAACACCAGCACGGTGAGATCCAGCGCGTCGGCGACCTCGGCGAGTCCGAGCGCCGCGCCCACCGAGGCCGCGGCGATGACGTTGTGCCCGCATGCGTGGCCGATCTCGGGCAGCGCGTCGTATTCGGCGCAGAGACCGACGGTCAGCGCCCCGCTGCCGTAGCGCGCGCGGAAGGCCGTGGGCAGTTCGGCGACCCCGGGTTCGATCTCGAAGCCGCGCTCGGCCAGCGGAGCGATGGTCTTCGCGACGCTGCGTGTCTCCTCGAAGGCCAGCTCCGGCTCGGCGTGAATCGCGTGCGAAAGCCCGATCAGCTCGGCGGACGCCGCGCGGATCGCGGCGTCACTGCGAGCGGCAGCGTCGACCTCACATACGGCGTTGCCGTCGTGTTGCGCTTCCTGGCGCCCGCTGCGCGGTGGTGGCATGCAACACAGTCTCGCACTGTGTTCGATTTGCCGCGCCTTCGGCGCGGCGGGTTCGCGGCCCCCTAATGTGGCTCGCGTCCGAGCGACCGCCGCTTGCGACTTCGTCGCGGACGCGGCGGCCGCGCAAACGCGAGCCGGGCCGCGAACGGGCAATGCTCGGTCTCGCTTCGCTCGAAAGACGTGGTCGAGGTGCGCTGGGCGGGTCAGGGGCCGAGCGTCACGCCCATGGCACGCCGTTTCGAACGACTCCTCGGCGGTGCGTGCCGAACTTGCTCCTTCGTCGCGGACGCGGCACCCGCGCAGCCGGGCGCCGGACCGCGAACGGCGGATGCACACGCTCGCTCAGCTTCGAAACCGGGGGCTCGAGTTCGCTGAGCGCGTCACGAGCCGAAAGCTACGGCCCGTAACCCGCCGGTTTCGGACGACTTCAGCGGGTGGGGCAGCTGCCATCCGTGTGCGTCGGCCGCCCGCGATGTAGGCCCGATTCGGGATGACGGGTCGCCGGCGGCTTTCGCGTGTTCGTCGTGTGCCCTCGATGCGAGTGGGATGCCTCGCTGCATCGTGGACCGGGGGCCGGCCGTGGTGGCGTGGCGGCTCCTCGCCGACGTAGCGGCGCGGTGCGCGAGCGGCGTCGGCCGTCCGCGGTGGCGGTCAGCTCGTGGCGAAGGCCAGGTTTTCCGGGGTGGTCGGGACGGCGAGGCCGGCTAGCGCCTTGGCGTGGAGGGCTCGCTTGATCACCGGGAGGTTGGGCTTGCGGTTGCTCGCCAGTGCGGCTGCGCGCTCGACGGCGGTCGCGAGCAACTCGGCGGCTTCCGCCTTGGCGTCCACGATGCCAGCGGCGATGGCCTCGTCGGCCGGGTAGCGGTGGCCGGTGGTCATCGCCTGCACGCAGACCTGGTTGGTCAGCCGCTCGGTGAGCAAGGCGTTCATACCGATGGTGAACGGCATGCCCAAGTGCACCTCGGGCAGGCAGTAGAAGCCGCGGTCGGCGCGCATCACGCGGAAGTCGTGGGAGGTGGCCAGCATGGCGCCCGCTCCGAAGGCATGGCCGTTGAGCGCAGCGACGGTCGGCAGCGGGAAGGCGAGCAGGCGGGTGTAGAGCGAGTGCACGCGGTCGAGGTAGCCGTGCATCTTGTCCAGATTGCCGAACAGCCAGTCGGTGTCCAGGCCATTGCTGAAGAATTTCCCGGTCGCGGTGGTCACCAGCGCCGCAGGCCCCGCGGAACTCTCGACCTCGTCCAGCAGCCCGTGGAGCGCATCGATCCAGTCCGGGTGGAAACGGTTCTCGCTCTCCGTCTGCCCCTCGCCACCGAGGTAGACGACGAACACTTCCCCTTGGCGTTCCAGATACGGCATGCGGTGCAGCGTAACGGGCCACAGCCGATCTCCTACTCACGGGTAGCACTCTCGTGCCGACACCCTCCCACCGGCCGCAATCGCCCTACCACGGGAGGGGAGACCAGGAGCGCGAGACTCCCGTGCAAACGACCCGGGTCGAAGCCCGCGCGAACAGGCATCCACCGTTCGCGGCCCGGCTCGCGTTTACGCGGCCGCCGGGTAGGCGACGAAGGAGCAAGTTCGCGCAGAGGAGTCTCCCGAAACGGCGTGCCACGGGCCGTAGCGCGCTCGGCCCCTGACGCGCCCAGCGCACCTCGACCCCGGTTTCGAGCGAAGCGAGACCGAGCATTGCCCGTTCGCGGCCCGGCACCGAAGGCGCTGGAATCCACTATCGTGACGATCATGCTTGCCGAACAGGCCGCCGAGGCGATCGCCGAACGTACGGGAGTGTCACGCCACCGGGTCGCGGTGGTGCTGGGGTCCGGTTGGCAGGACGCGGCCGCGGAGATCGGGGCGCCGCGGGCGTCGGTGCCGATGCCGGAGCTGCCCGGGTTCGGGACGCCGACCGCGCAGGGCCATGTCGGCGTGATCCATTCCGTCCAGGTCGACGACACCGCCGTGTTGCTGCTGATGGGCCGCCAGCATCTGTACGAGGGGTACCAGCCCGCCGATGTGGTGCATCCGGTGTCGGCGGCCGTAGCGGCGGGCGCGGAGATCGTAGTGCTGACCAACGCCGCCGGCGGTATCCGATCCGGCCTCCGGGTGGGTGAGCCGGTGCTGATCAGCGATCACCTCAACTTGACCGGTCGCACGCCGCTGGCCGGCGCGACCTTCGTCGACCTGGTGGACGCCTGGGATCCCGAACTGCGGGCGCTGGCCAGGGAGATCGACCCGAGCCTGACCGAGGGTGTCTACGCGGGGCTCACCGGGCCGCAGTACGAGACGCCCGCCGAGATCCGGATGCTGCGCACGATCGGCGCGGATCTGGTCGGCATGTCCACGGTGCTGGAAGCCATCGCCTGCCGTGCGCTCGGTGCGCGACTGCTGGGCATTTCGCTGGTCACCAATCTCGCCGCGGGGGTCACCGGCGCGCATCTGTCCCATGCGGAGGTGCTCGCCGAAGGCCACGCGGCCGCCCCCCGGCTCGGCAAGCTGCTGCGCGGCATCCTGGAACGGGTGTAGATGCTGCGTTTCGGCACGGCAGGCCTGCGCGGGCCGCTGCGCGACGGTCCGGACGGCATGAACGTGACCACGGTGAGCCGGGCGACCGCGGGGCTCGCGGCGTGGTTGCGCGACCGGTGTCTCGGCGGCGGCGCGGTTGTCGTCGGACGCGACGCCAGGCACGGTTCCGCCGAGTTCGCCACGGCGACGGCGGAGGTCTTCGCGGCAGCGGGCTTCCCGGTGACGCTGCTGCCGCGTCCACTGCCCACGCCGGTGGTCGCGTACGCGGTGCGTGAGCTGGGCGCGGTGGCCGGCGTGCAGATCACCGCCTCGCACAATCCGGCCGCCGACAACGGCTACAAGGTCTACCTCGACGGCGGTTCGCAGTTGATCGCCCCGTCCGACGCCGAGATCGAGCGCTGTATCGAGGCGGTCGTCGAGCCGATCGACCGCGCGCCGGTCACTCCCGCCGACGACGACGTGGTGCGGCGCTACCTACGCCGGGTCGCCGGAATACCCACGCGCATCGGTGGATCGGGCGAGCGCGCCGGTATCCGGATCGCACTCACTCCCCTGCACGGCGTCGGCGGTGAACTCGCGGTCGAAGCGCTGCGCGCGGCGGGCTTTCCCGATGTCCATGTGGTCGACGAGCAGTTCGCACCGGACCCCGACTTTCCCACCGTCGCGTTCCCGAACCCGGAGGAACCCGGTGCGGCCGACCTGCTGCTCGCGGCGGCGGCCCGGGTCGGCGCCGACGTGGCGATCGCACTGGATCCGGACGCCGACCGGTGCGCGGTGGGCGTCCCGGGGCCGGACGGTGCCTGGCGGATGCTGCGCGGCGACGAGACCGGCGTGCTGCTGGGCGACTGCGTGTTGCGCACCGCCCCGGACGACGCGCTGGTGGCGACGACCATCGTGTCGTCGCGGCTGCTGTCGAAGCTGGCGCCCGCGCGCGGCGGCCGGTACGCGGAAACGCTCACGGGCTTCAAGTGGCTGGCCCGCGCGGGCGACGGCTTGGTCTACGCGTACGAGGAGGCGATCGGCCACTGCGTCGACCCGGCGGCGGTCCGGGACAAGGACGGCATCTCCGCCGCCGTGCTGGTAGCCGACCTGGTAGCCCGGCTGAAGGCCGCGGGCCGCGATCTGAACGACCAACTCGACGGTTACGCGGTCGAATTCGGCTTGCACGCGGGCGACCAGGTGTCGCTGCGGCTCGCCTCGGCCGCCGACGCGGCCGCGGTGGTCGACCGGTTGCGCGCGGACCCGCCGCACGAGATCGGGGGCGAGCCGGTCGAATACACCGATCAACTCCGGGTGCGGGGCCGGATGCGCACCGACGCGTTGATCTTCGAGGGCGTTTCTTCTCGCGTGGTGATCCGTCCTTCCGGGACGGAGCCGAAGCTCAAGTGTTATCTGGAGGTGGTCGAGCCGGTCGGCTCGCGGGCCGGCCTCCCGGCCGCGCGAGCCGCCGCGCACGAACGCCTCTCGGCGCTGCGGAATTACTGCCGGAAGTTCTGACACCGGCCACACGGAAGATTCAGCGCGGGCCGAACTGCCGGTCGCCCGCGTCGCCGAGGCCGGGCACGATGTAGGCGTTCTCGTTCAGGCCCGTGTCGACGACGGCGGTCACCAGCCGCACGGGCAGACCGGAATCCGCCAGTGTCGCAATGCCTTCCGGCACCGCGACGACGCATATCACGGTGATGTCGGTGGCGCCGCGCGCCGCGAGCAATTGCAGGGTGTGCCGCATCGAGCCGCCCGTGGCCAGCATCGGGTCGAGCACGAAGACCGGCAGTCCGGCGAGATCGGCGGGCAGCGATTCCATGTAGGGCACCGGCAGGTGGGTGTCCTCGTCCCGGGCGAGACCGACGAACCCGATTCGGGCGTCGGGGATCAGCTCGGCGGCCGCATCGATCATGCCGAGTCCGGCGCGCAGCACCGGAACCAGCAACGGCGGCCGGGCCAGCCGGATCCCCTCGGTGGGTGCGACCGGCGTGACGATCTCGAAACGCTCCACCTCCGCGTCGCGCAGCGCCTCGTAGATCAGGATCCCGGTCAGATCACGCAGCGCGGCACGGAAAGCCGGATTCGGCGTTCGCTCGTCCCGCATCGTGGTGAGCAGGGCGGCGACGAGTGGATGGTCCACGGTGTGGGTGCGCATGAGGGAACGATAAGGTCGGTCGCGGGTGCGCCGCCGGACGCCACCGGACTTTTTTCCGAAGCGGCGGAACCGAAACGGAACCGCGCGCGTCGAACCAAGTGGATGACGTACTCTGCCTGGGAACAACAGATGGGGGAAGTTCTGATGCGAAAGATGTCGGCGGACACCGAAGGCATTGCGGCCTACGGCGCGACCGCCCACGTCATGGCGGGTGAGATGGCAGCGGCCGGGGCGAGCGCCGCAGCGGCGGAGCCCGCGTTGCTCGGTCCGATCATGGGGCTGATCGGTGGCGACTTCATGGCGGCCTACGCCGCGGCGCACGCCGGGCATGTCGCCGCGATCGGCCAGCTGTCGGCGGTGCTGACCAGCATGGGCGGCGCGGCCACCGGTGCGGCGGCCGTGCTCACCGAGACCGACGCCACCCACGCGAGCGCGCTGCAGAACGCGGCCGGCGAGCTGGAGTGAGCTCGTGATCGATGTCAACGCGCTGGCTCAACCGATTCTGGATCTGCTCGCCAGCTTCGGCAGCGGGGTGCTACCCGCCGGCGGTCCCACCGACGCGCTGCGCAGCACTTCCTCCGTGGTGGACCAGATCCATCAGATGGGCCGGGACAGCATCAACGGGATGAACGCGGCGTGGGACGGCCGCGCGGCCGACGCGGCCACCGCCAAGGCACTGCGCGTGCAGACCTCCGCGGCCACCATCTCCGATCGCGGCAACGAGATGGCGACGGTCGTCAACCAGGCCGCGGGCGAGGTCGAGACGGGACAGAAAGATCTCACCGACATCGCGCAGTCCTTCATGAACACCGCGGCGAGCATGGGGCCGGTCCTGGCGACACCGGAAGGTCTGACGGCGCTCGTCGGCTCCGCGATCGACCATCTCAACCAAGCGCTCACCGTCGTCGGCCGGGTCCAGAACGAATTGCAGACGCACACCGCGTCCATGAACGACCTGACCCCGCCGCCGACCACTCCCTCCCTCGCAGGCGTGCCGGCCGCAGGCGTGCAGCAGGCGGCGTCCGCCGCGTCCGGCGTGCTCAACGGTGCGGGCTCGTTGCTGAGCACCGTGATGGCCACGCCCCTGCAGTCGACGTCCTCGCGCAGTTCCACCGGCACGCCCGGCACGACGGGCACGCCCAGACCGGACACCGGTTCGTCGGGAGCGCCCGACGACGGCAAGGGCGTGAAGATCACGCTGCCCGACGGCAGTGTCGTGGAGGCGCCCAACGAGCAGGCGGCCACGGCGGTCCGGTCGGCGATCGGCGCCGTCGGCACGCCTTACGTCTGGGGCGGCAACAGCCCGGGCTCGGGATTGGATTGCAGCGGGCTCACCAAGTACGCCTACGGCGAGGCGGGCGTCGACCTGCCCCGGCTCGCGTGCGACCAGGGCAACGGGGCCACGCCGGTGTCGGCCGGTGACCTGATGCCGGGCGACCTCGCAATCTGGGACGGCCACGTGGCCATGGTGATCGGTAACGGACAGTTGGTCGAGGCGGGTGACCCGGTCCAGATCAGCTCGATTCGAACGGAGAACTCAGGCATGGACTTCTACGGTTTCTACAGGCCGACGGCATGACCCGACCCCAAGTCCCCAACGTCACGGTGGCCTCGAGCAGCAACCGGTCGGGCACCATTTCGGTGCGCGCGACCGATCAGGGCATGCCGGTGGAGATCAAGTTCGAGCGCAGCGAATACCGTTACGGCGCACAGTCGCTCGCGAACGAGATCCTGCGGCTCACCCAGCGGTCCGCGATCGCGGCGCGGGCGCGGCGGCGCGAACTGCTCGCCGAGGCGGGTATGCCCTCGGACATCCTCGACCGGCTCGGCCTGCCCACCCGCCAGCAGGCGGTGGACGAGCTCGACCGGATCGATGACGCGGACACGGGACCGACGAGCTGGATGAGGCCGGTATGAGTGCGGAAATGGACGCCCTGGTCGCGTCGGCCACCCAGAAACTGGAGGCGCTGGAAGCCGCGCTGTACGGGCTGAAGCAGGTGCGCGGACGGTGGACCTCCGACGACGGGGCGGTGAGCGTCGAGGTGAACAGCGACGGCGCTTTGGTCGGTCTGACCTTGGCGGAATCGGTCACATCGCTGCCGCCGGCCGAAGTCGGACAGCTGATCGTCTGGGCGTGCAGGCAGGCCGCGGAGGACGCCGGCGCGCAGCGGTCCAAGGTCGTTGCGACACTGAACGAGTCGTTCGTCCCGTCCGGGCAGCCGCCCGGGGGAACGAATGGGGGCGGGCCGGATAGTGCCTGACGCGGAAGGTCGATAGGCTTCCGCACATGGCTTCTGGAGACATCGTCCCGATCGAGCTCGGCCTGACCGACGGCGATCTCGTCACCCTGTGGGCACCGCGCTGGCGAGACGGTGACGACGAGTGGGAGGCGTTCCTCGGTCACGAGGACGCCCTCTACGGTTTCGAGTCCGTAGCGGAGCTGGCCGCGTTCATCCGCACCAACGCCGACAACGACCTCGTGGACCATCCGGCGTGGAAGGTCGTCGCCGGTCTGTCCGCGGTCGAACTGGAGCCGGAGGAGAACTTCACCTTCGATCTGGTCGCGGTGCCGGAGCTGGCGGCGGGCGATCCCGACGTCGACACCATCGCCGAGCTGGAGGACACGCTCGGCATGGTGCGCAACATCGGCGAGGTGTGTGAACTGGAGACGGTCACCAAGTTCTTCGGTTCCCATCCGGTGCTCGGCGCGCTGCCGGGCGGTGTCAGCGCGTTCGTCGGGCGTGACGGCGAGGAGTTGTGGGACCAGATCGGCGCGGCCATCGCCAAAGGCTGGGACGACGTGCTGGACGCCATCGACTCCGTCGTGCAGACGCCCGAGGTCGACGCCGAGGCGGTCGCGGTCGCCGAAGCCGAGTTGCTGGCGGCCGAGGAGAACGTGGTCGACGCCGACGACGCGGCCGACAGCGACGAGGACGAGGAGTTCGAGCCCGTCGACCTCGACGACGACGAGGAAGACGAAGAAGACGACGAGGACGAGGACGAGTCGTTCTGGCACGAGGTCGGCATCGACCCGGTCAAGATCGTCACGTCCGAGGGCAGCGTCTTCACGCTGCGCTGTTACCTCGACGACGAACCGATCTTCCTCGGCTCCAAGGGCTCGATCACGGTGTTCTCCTCCGAGCGCGCGCTGGCCCGCTACCTCGCCGACGATCACGAGCACGACTTGGCGCGGGTGAGCACTTTCGCCGACGTGCAGACCGCGGCGGTGGACGGCTCGCTGGAGGTGGAGGTCACCGACGAGAACGTCTACGTGCTGCCCGGTTTGGCCGAGGACCTGGCCGAGGGCCCGGAAGCGGTCGACATCGAGCAACTCGACTTGGCGGTCGAGCTGTTCACCGACGCCGCCGACTACGCCGACGACGCCACGGTCGAGCAAGCCTTGGCGCAATCCACCCCGCTGGGCTGGTACGTCTCCTACCTGTTGAATCCCGACCCCACCCGGTTGGCGCCCAACCCGCCGTTCACCGCCGAGGCGCAGGCCTGGCGCGAACTGGAACGCAACCTGGAGTCCCGGCTCGACAAGCAGTAACTAGCTCAGCCGGATCCAGACCTGCTCGGCCTGCCCGAGCAGGCGTTCATCGGCGCCGTAGACCGCGGTCGAGGTCCAGCATTTGCGGCCCTGCTCGCCGTGGAACTCGCCCACGACCACGCAGCGCTCCTCCACGTCGGGGATGCCGTGCACCGTTGCGGTCATCGAGCCGAGCAGTGCCGGACGCTCGAGCATGCCGGGAAGCGACCACCCGCCGGGGCAGTCCATCGCGGCCCACAGCAGCGGCGGCCCCAGCGGCACGGTGTCGTCGGGCACCCACGGCGCGGCCACGCGGTGCTCATCGACCCGGCCGGGTTCGATGCGCAGCCCGTCCGCCCGGCCGCTGCCGCAGACGAAGCAAGACGCGAACATCTCGATACTCGTGTAGCCGCGCGATGCCTCCGCCGCGTCGGCGAACGCGATCCGACGCGGTGCGTCCCGCGTGAGTTCGCCGGGCTTCGACTCGGCGATCAGCGTGTCACCGTCGTAGAGCCGTTCGTCCCGCACGTCCAGCGGCGTCTCCAGCGGCGGCGGACTGCGCAGGATGACGGTGGCCGTCCGCTCGTCGCGCTGGGCGGCGAGCAGACCTGCCACGTAGCCACCGTTGCCGGAATCGGGCGGACCGTTGAACCGGCGGGAAATGCGCAAGGTCGCCATGTTCGCCACGCTAGCGAACTGGTTGCCGATCGGCTGCGGAACCGTTCTCCCTGGCCGCTCGGACGCCGTGCTAGCCGATGAGCACGGCGTATCCGGGCTTGATGATGTCGTCGATGATCCGCAGCCGCTCCGGGAACGGGATGAACGCCGACTTCATGGCGTTGATGGTCCACCGCTCGAGGTCACTCCAGCCGTAACCGAAGGTCTCGACCAGCTTGAGCATCTCCTGACTCATGCTGGTGTCGCTCATCAGCCGGTTGTCGGTGTTGACGGTGACGCGGAAGCGCAGCCGGGCCAGCAGGTCGAACGGGTGCTTGTCCAGTGAGGGCACGGCGCCGGTCTGCACGTTCGACGACGGGCACAGTTCCAGCGGGATGCGCATGTCCCTGACATAGTTGGCGACCAGCCCGAGCTGCGCTTCCTCGATCGCGCCGGGCACGCTGATGTCGTCGGTGATCCGCACGCCGTGGCCGAGCCGGTCGCAGCCACAGAACGCGAGCGCCTCGTGAATGGACGGCAGGCCGAAAGCCTCGCCGGCGTGGATGGTGAAGTGCGCGCTGTTCGCGCGCATGTATTCGAACGCGTCGAGGTGCCTGCTCGGCGGGTAACCGGCTTCCGCACCCGCGATGTCGAAGCCGCCGACCCCGCGATCGCGGAAGCGGACCGTCAGTTCCGCGATCTCCCGCGAGCGCGCCGCGTGCCGCATCGCGGTGAGCAGACAGGTCACCACGATCGGGTGTCCCCGCTCCGCGGCGATCGCCTCGCCTTCGCGGAATCCGGCCAGCGTGTGCTCGACCACCTCGTCCAGCGTCAGCCCGCGTTCCAAGTGCTGCTCGGGGGCGAACCGCACCTCCGCGTACACGACGCCGTCGGCGGCCAGATCCTCGGCGCATTCGCGGGCGACCCGGCGCAGGCCCTCGGGTGTCTGCATCACGGCGACGGTGTGGGCGAAGGTCTCCAGATAGCGTTCCAGCGATCCGCTGTCGGCCGCGTCGCGGAACCAGGCGGCCAGCGACGCCTCGTCGGTGGCGGGTAGGTCGTCGTAGCCGCTGTGCGCGGCCAGTTCGAGCACCGTAGCGGGCCGCAGGCCACCGTCGAGGTGGTCGTGCAGCAGCGCTTTGGGCGCCTGGCGGATCGAGGCGAGAGTCAGAGGCATCGGTCCAGTCATGTATCGACGGTAGCCGCAGTGCGCCGAAACGGCAGCCGAGTCCGGCCGTGACAACCATCTCGTCGCCCGCCGGATGCGGGCCGGTCCACCGCAGGACACCACCCGGTTGCCGCACCACCAGCGAGCCGCTCCGTCACCTGTGGGACGCGCACGGCTTCGCGACCCGGTCCTCGACCGGAGGCTCGCCGCCCGCTCGGCTCGCTCCAGCCACCCGGTGCGACGCGGCGACCGCAGTCGTCCTCGAACATTCCGCGCGACGCGATGCCTGGACCGGGCGCTGTGATCACCGTCGGCCATCGCGCCTGGGCGAGTCGCGGGCCGGGGCGGCGAATCAGCCACGGCTCCCCGCGACAGCGCTGAACCCTGTGCTCGCGAATCGCTCAGGACACGATGCGGTCGAGAATCAGCGGGTCCGCCGCAGCGGGCACGGCATCGGTTCCGATGGTGACGGCGTCACGCAAGGCTGCGATGGCTCCGGGGAAGGCTTCGGGGGTATCGGTGTGCAGGGTGAGCAGCGGCTGACCCGCTGTGACGGCGCCGCCCGGCTTCACATGCATTTCGATGCCCGCACCGAACTGAACGGGATCGCCCTGACGGGCCCGGCCCGCACCGAGTCGCCACGCGGCGACACCGACACCCAGCGCGTCGAGCCGGGTCAGCACGCCGTCGGCGTCGGCGCGCACGGTCTCGGTGTGTCTCGCGGTGGGCAGGGGCGCGTCCGGGTCGCCGCCTTGGGCGCGGATCATGGCGCGCCAGTGGTCCATGGCCCGGCCGTCGGCCAGCGCGTCGGCGGGGTCGACGTCGAGCCCGGCCAGCGCGACCATTTCCCGGGCCAAGGCGATGGTCAGCTCCACGACGTCGCCGGGACCGCCGCCTGCGAGCACTTCGACCGATTCCGCGACTTCCAGGGCGTTGCCCGCGGTGCGGCCGAGCGGGGTGTCCATGGCGGTCAGCAGCGCGACCGTGCGGACGCCCGCGTCGTCGCCGAGTTCGACCATCGCGGTCGCCAGGGCGCGGGCGCCGTCGAGGGTCTTCAAGAACGCGCCGGAGCCGACCTTGACGTCGAGCAACAGCGCGGCGGTGCCCTCGGCGATCTTCTTGCTCATGATCGAGCTGGCGATCAGCGGGATCGACTCGACGGTGCCGGTGACGTCGCGCAAGGCGTAGAGCCGCCGGTCCGCGGGCGCGAGATCGGCGCCCGCCGCGCAGATCACCGCGCCGATGGCAGGGTCGGTCAGCAGGTCGCGCATCCGCGACGCCGGCACGTCCGCCTGCCAGCCGGGAATGGACTCCAGCTTGTCCAGAGTGCCGCCGGTGTGGCCGAGACCGCGCCCGGACAATTGCGGCACCGCGGCGCCGCACGCGGCGACCAGCGGGGCCAGCGGGAGCGTGATCTTGTCGCCCACCCCGCCGGTCGAGTGCTTGTCCACGGTCGGGCGGGGCAGGTCGGCGAAGTCCATGCGCTGCCCGGAGGCGATCATCGCGGCGGTCCACCGCGCCGTCTCGCGTCGGGTCATCCCGCGCCAGAAGATCGCCATGGCCAGGGCGGACATCTGCTCGTCGGCCACCGCGCCGCGGGTGAACCCGTCGACCACCCAGTCGATCTGCGCGTCCGACAGCTCCCCGCCGTCGCGTTTGAGGGTGATGATCGAAACCGCGTCCAGAGCCGTCACGGTCGCCAAGTCTGGCACGCGCCGCCGTGCACCCGGGTTCTCGCCGATGGGACGCAGCCGAATGGACTCGTTACACCTGGCCTGCATCCAGGTCGTCGGGGCCGAACGCGTCCGGCAGCAACGCGCGCAAGGGCTTCGGCCCGTCCTTGTGATCGACGAGGAGATCGCCCCCGCCGTGCTCGTGGAGCAGCTGGCGGCAGCGCCCGCAAGGCATGAGGATCTCCCCGCGCGAATCCGCCACCGAGACGGCCACCAGACGACCCCCGCCGCCCGAAATATAGTTACCGATGAGTACACATTCGGCACACAGGCCCAATCCGTATGAGACATTTTCCACATTGCAACCGCTCACCACGCGGCCATCGGCGCTGAGAGCGGCGGCGCCGACCGGAAACCGCGAGTACGGCGCATAGGCATTCTGCATTACTCGAAATGCGTTGTCACGCAACAATTTCCAGTCGATTTCCGGCACAGGGAACCTCTCTCCGACCGACCCGATCACGGCCGCGCGAGGGCCACGACGGAACCCCGCACCGATCAAGAAAGGTAAGCCTAACCCGATCGACTGTCGCGCAACGCACGGTACGCCGAATTAGTTCCGGGATTGCTGGAGGATTAGAGTCCAGAACAGATCGGTTCAGGTTCCTGCGACGGGCCGGAGTACAGCCACCTGGGCATTCGCCCGCCACGCCGTCGGCGTCGGACCTGCGACCGGGTCCATCAACGACGTTGGAGGCACCGCACTCTATGACCACGATTGAAGCTCCGGCCCAGCCGAAGCGGAAGACGCTGTACCGAGGCGACCCCGGAATGTGGTCGTGGGCGCTGCACCGGATCACCGGCGTCACCATCTTCTTCTTCCTCTTCGTCCACGTGCTGGACACCGCCCTGGTGCGCGTGAGCCCGGACACCTACAACGAGGCGATCGAGACCTACAAGACGCCCATCGTGGCGTTGATGGAGATGGGCCTGGTCGTCGTCGTCCTGTTCCACGCGCTCAACGGCGTCCGCGTGATCCTGGTGGACTTCTGGTCCAAGGGCCCGAAGTACCAGCGCCTGATGCTCTGGATCATCCTCGCGATCTGGTTCCTGCTGGCCGTTCCGGCGATCGGGCGTCAGTTCTTCTACCTGTTCACGGAGCACTGATCATGAGCGAGCGAAGCGAGCGACCCATGAACACAGCCGCAAGTGCGGTCATGCCGCAAACGAGCGCCAGCGAGGTGGAGGCATGAGCGCACCTGTCATCGGTAAGTCGTACGACCGTCCGGCCAGCCTGGACCTGCCGCGCTCGCCGCGCGCGCGCTCGAACAACAACTTCGAGAAGTACGCCTGGTTGTTCATGCGCTTCTCCGGCCTGCTGATGATCGTGCTGGTGCTCGGCCACATGACGATCATGCTGCTGCTCGACGGCGGCGTGAAGCGACTCAACTTCGCCTTCGTCGCGGGCCGCTGGTCCAGCCCGTTCTGGCAGTTCTGGGACCTGACCATGCTGTGGTTGGCACAGTTGCACGGCGGCAACGGCCTGCGCACGGTCATCGACGACTACTCACGCAAGGACTCGACCCGTTTCTGGCTCAAGACCCTGCTCGCCGTGTCGATGATTCTGATCATGGGCGTGGGCACCTACGTCATCTTCACCTTCGACCCCAACATCAGTTAGGAACAGGCCCCCTCGCATGAGTGAATCTCGTCCTGTCCAGGAGCACCGCTACGACGTCGTCATCGTCGGCGCGGGTGGCGCGGGCATGCGCGCCGCGATCGAGGCCGGCCCGCGTGCTCGGACGGCGGTGCTGACCAAGCTGTACCCGACCCGCAGCCACACCGGCGCGGCCCAGGGCGGCATGTGCGCCGCGTTGGCCAACGTCGAAGAGGACAACTGGGAATGGCACACCTTCGACACCGTCAAGGGTGGTGACTACCTGGTCGACCAGGACGCCGCGGAGATCATGGCCAAAGAGGCCATCGACGCCGTGCTCGACCTGGAGAAGATGGGCCTGCCGTTCAACCGGACCCCCGAAGGCAAGATCGACCAGCGGCGCTTCGGCGGCCACACCCGCGATCACGGCAAGGCCCCGGTCCGCCGGGCGTGCTACGCCGCCGACCGCACCGGCCACATGATCCTGCAGACGCTGTACCAGAACTGCGTCAAGCACGACGTGGAGTTCTTCAACGAGTTCTACGTGCTGGACCTGGTGCTCAGCGAGACCGATCGCGGCCCGGTCGCGACCGGCGTCGTCGCCTACGAGCTGGCCACCGGTGAACTGCACGTCTTCCACGCCAAGTCGATCGTGTTCGCCACCGGCGGCTCGGGCCGGATGTACAAGACCACCTCGAATGCGCACACCTTGACCGGCGACGGCATGGCGATCGTGTTCCGCAAGGGCCTGCCGCTGGAGGACATGGAGTTCCACCAGTTCCATCCGACGGGCCTGGCCGGGCTCGGCATCCTGATCTCCGAGGCCGTCCGCGGCGAGGGCGGCATCCTGCGCAACGCCGACGGCGAGCGGTTCATGGAGCGCTACGCCCCCACCATCAAGGACCTCGCGCCGCGCGACATCGTCGCCCGCTCGATGGTGCTCGAGGTGCTGGAGGGCCGTGGCGCGGGGCCGAACAAGGACTACGTCTACATCGACGTGACCCACCTCGGCGAGGACGTGCTCGAGGAGAAGCTGCCCGACATCACCGAGTTCTCCCGCACCTACCTGGGTGTGGACCCGGTGAAGGAACTGGTGCCGGTGTTCCCGACCTGTCACTACGTGATGGGCGGCATCCCCACTCGCATCCGCGGCGAGGTGCTGCGCAACAACAGCGACATCGTCCCCGGTCTGTACGCCGCCGGCGAGTGCGCGTGCGTCTCGGTGCACGGCGCCAACCGTCTGGGCACCAACTCGCTGCTGGACATCAACGTGTTCGGCCGCCGCGCCGGCATCGCCGCGGCGGAGTACGCGCAGCGCAGCGAGTTCGTCGAGCTGCCGGAGAACCCGGCGCAGATGGTGCAGGACTGGCTGGCCCAGCTGCTGAGCGAGCACGGCGACGAGCGGGTCGCCGACATCCGCACCGAACTGCAGCGGTCGATGGACAACAACGCTTCGGTGTTCCGCACCGAGGACACGCTCAAGCAGGCGCTCACCGACATCCACGCGCTCAAGGAGCGCTACGCGCGGATCACCGTGCAGGACAAGGGCAAGCGTTACAACAGCGACCTGCTCGAGGCCGTCGAGCTCGGCTTCCTGCTCGAACTGGCCGAGGTCACCGTGGTCGGCGCGCTCAACCGGAAGGAATCGCGCGGCGGCCACGCCCGCGAGGACTACCCGGACCGCGACGACGTGAACTTCATGCGCCACACGATGGCCTACAAGGAGGGCTCGGAGCTCCTTTCGGACATCCGCCTGGACTTCAAGCCGGTGGTGCAGACCCGTTACGAGCCGATGGAGCGTAAGTACTGATGACCGCAGTTGCCGAAGCACCCTCTTCGCAGAAGCCCGCTCCGGTCCCCGAGGGCTCGGTGATGATCACCGTCAAGGTGGCCCGGTTCAACCCGGAGGACGACAAGGGCGCGCACTGGGAGTCCTTCCAAGTGCCGGTCCTGCCGACCGACCGCTTCCTGAACGTGCTGATCTACATCAAGTCCTACCTGGACGGCACGCTCACCTTCCGCCGTTCCTGCGCGCACGGCGTGTGTGGTTCGGACGCCATGCGGATCAACGGCGTCAACCGGCTGGCCTGCAAGGTGCTGATGAAGGACATGCTGCCCAAGGGCGGCAAGTCGATCACCGTCACCGTCGAGCCGATCCGCGGCCTGCCCGTGGAGAAGGACCTCGTGGTGAACATGGAGCCGTTCTTCGACGCCTTCCGCGCGGTGAAGCCCTACCTGATCACCTCGGGTAACGAACCCACCCGCGAGCGCATCCAGAGCCAGGCCGACCGCGCCCGGTTCGACGACACCACCAAGTGCATCCTGTGCGCCTGCTGCACCACCTCCTGCCCCGTGTACTGGAGCGACGGCAGCTACTTCGGCCCGGCCGCGATCGTGAACGCCCACCGCTTCATCTTCGACAGCCGCGACGAAGCCGCCCGCGAGCGCCTCGACATCCTCAACGACGTCGAAGGCGTCTGGCGCTGCCGCACCACCTTCAACTGCACCGACGCCTGCCCGCGTGGCATCGAGGTGACCAAGGCGATCCAGGAAGTCAAGCGAGCGCTCCTGTTCACCCGCTGATCGCTCGCACAAGCCGATCGAAGGCCGCCTCTCTCTTCGGAGGAAGGCGGCCTTCGTCGTTCCGAACAGTACGTCGCGTACTTGACGTACTTCCAGAGGGCGCGAGCGCTTGGAGGTGACCGATGTCAGCGGTGCACTATGACAGCTACACCGACGCACGTGCTCATCTCAAAGAACTTTTGGATGCGGCCGTACGAGGACGTGTAGCGACCGTTCGGCGCGACACCGAGTACGCCGCAGTCGTCGATGCCGAACGCCTCCGATACATGCTTGCGAAGTTTTGCCCGTCCGGGGCAGAAGTGGTCGCCGAGAACGGAGGGTGGTCGGTATTCCTACCAGGCTTGCCTGTGGCCGCTGACGGCAGCACGCTCGATGAGGCCATCGACGAGACGATGGCCGCACTACGCGAATACGCCGAGGACTGGCAAACCAGACTGCGGGATGCGCCGAACCATCGGGAGAACTGGGGCCTCATTCAGCTGATCGGCCTGAGCGACGACGCCCAGCTTCGGGAATGGCTGGTCGGAGCCGCCGCATGACGTGGCCGCAGCCGACTCGTAAACGCCACGAACAGTTTTGCGAGATCGAGGGGTGGGAGCGGATACGGGATGAACGAGGCCGCACGGGGACCCACCACGTCACTTACGAATTGGGCCTACCGGACGGCCGAATTCTGCGCACACGCATTTCCCATCCCGTCGATCGCACAACTTACGGCTCATCCCTGTGGTCGCATATCTTGCGGGACCAACTGGACGTAACCGAGGATTCGTTCTGGGAGTGCGTCTTGAACGATGTGCTGCCGAACCGTGGTCTCCCAGAGAAGCCCAAGTCATCATTGCCCATCGACCTCGTGCACTTGCTGATTCAGCGAGTAGGTCTCACCGAGGACGAAATCGCCCTGATGACCCGCGAGGAGGCGATCACTCGTATACAGCGGTTCTGGACCGAAGGCCGCTGAAACCAGATCGTCGACCAGGACGCCCGGGAATGCTCGACCAACAAATCAAGGGAGCGTGCCTTTTTGGCCGGGACGGGGGTCGAGCGTTGTCATGAGGGCCGAGGCGATGGCGGCTACGGTGGGATCGTCGTCGCTCACCAGTTGCCGCAGGGTGTTCATGGCGATGGCGTCCGGCATTTCGGCGAGCGCTTGGGTCAGGCGTATCCGCACCGCCGAGTTCGCCGCGTGTGTGGTCAGCGCGTCGACCAGTGCGGTGAGGATCCGGTCCGCCCACTGCGGGTCACGCGCCAAGGTTCCCAAGAGTTCAGCCGCCTCGACATCGTTCGGGCCACCGACCACCGTGGCGACGAGCGCGGGCACGGCGAGGGTCATGCCGCGCGCGCCCAAGGCGAGAGCGGCGTGTCTGCGGACCGTCGCGTCCGGGTCATCGAGCGCGGCCGTGAGCACCGCGGTCGCCTCGTCGCCCGGCAGCTCGGCGAGCGCCAGAACAGCGCGCCGCCGGATGTCGACATTGTCGGAGCCCATGCCGGATGCCACGCTCGCCACGCCGTCACCGCCGGACCGCGCGAGTGCCCACCGCAAAGCCCCGGCCACATACGGATCGGATTCGGTGAGCACCGCTTCGGCCAGCAGTTCGGCCGGCACCGCTACGTCCTCGGCCGGGGCCAAGACGGCCTGCTGCCGCCGGGCCGGGCTCTGCGAACCGAGTCCGTGCAGCAGTTCGACGATGCGCAGGACGTCTTGCCAGCCCGAGGGCTCGGCCGAATCGACCGTACGGAGCCGCTCCAGGAGTTCTCGCTCCCGGTTCAGTCGTTCTTCGGTCTTCCGAATGAGGTCGCCGACGAGCGTGGACGGGGTGAACGCGGGGTCATCGAGAGCGCGTCCGATCTGGCTCAGTGACAGCCCCAGGGAGCGCAGACCCTCGACGTGGAAGATCCGCCGGATGTCTTCCGGGGAGTATTCCCGGTAACCGCCCACGGTACGGCCGGTCGGCCGGACCAGCCCGAGGGAGTCGTAGTGCCTGAGCATGCGGGCGCTCACTCCCGAGCGGCGCGCCACCTCGCCGATCAGCACGCAGTCGTCTCCTCCCGATCCGGGCCGAGCGCGACGACCCGCCGCGCCTCATCGATGGCCATGTCGAATCCGGCGTCCGGATCGCGTAGCAGCCGCTCCGTGGCGCGCGCGTGCGCCCGCACCGTCGGGTCGGAATGCGCCATCGCGGTCCGCAGGACCGGCTCGACCACCTCCCCGAGCGCGACGAGAGCGCGGCTCAGGCTCAACCGTACCTCCCGGTCTCCCCGGCCGAATTGCCCTGCCAGTTCCGTACCCAGCCATTCTTTCGCTTCGTCGGGCACCAGAACCACGGCAGCGCGCCAGGCACTCCGCGCGACGTCATCGTCGGCATCGTGCAGCAACGAGCGCGTGATCGCCGCCCACGCGCTCGGATCCCCGATCTTGGACAGCGTGTGCAACGCTTGGCTGCGGGCCTGCGCCCGCTCGGAACGCACCTCCGTGAGCAGTTTCGGCACCGTGAGCTCCGCCGGGAGCCGAGTCAGCGCCCAGGTGAGCATGTCGCGCACGAAGAAGTCCGGCTCGATCGCGGACCGCTCCACCAGGGCATCGATGAACTCGGGTTCGGGATGTGTGCCTGCCGCCAGCGCCGCCTGTAGCCGCGTCGACGAGTTCACGGCCGCCAATGCGTCCAGCAGCCGGGTGTGCTGTGTATTGCTGTGTGTCGAATTGATGGGGACCACCTCCGACAGCCAGTGAAGGCCTTCACACAGTGAGAAGGTCAAGCGAATCTCGGGGCACTCGTCCACCTCTCTCCCGCGATCACCACGTGGTCGAGAAAGCGGAGGCCAACGGTCTGGGCGGCTTCGGTGAGCATGGTGGTGGTGCGACGGTCGTCTGAGCTGGGGGTCGGGTCTCCGGAGGGGTGGTTGTGCACGATGGCGAAGGCTCGGCCGTCGTGGCGCAGGACGGTGTTCAGGATTTCCCGCACGGGGACCGCGACCTGGTCTATGGCGCCCTCGGCGACGAAAACCTTCTGGCGCAGACGATTCTGGGCGTCGCAGACGAGTACGAGGAGGCGTTCGACCCGGCAACCCGCGAACAGCGGGCGGGCGGCAGCGGCCACGTCGGCGGAGCTGGTGAGCCGGATCGACGTGTCCGGCCTGCCGCGCGCTCGCGCGCCGAGGTGGAAGGCGGCGATGATCGCGGCGGCCTTCGCCACGCCGATGCCCGCCCGGCGCGACAACTCCTCCGGACGCGCGGACGCCAGCCCGGCGAGCCCGCCGTGCTCGACCAGCAGCTCGACCGCCAGGTCCAGCGCGCTCGCACCGCGCCTGCCCTGCCGTAACAGCAGGGCCAGCAACTCCGCGTCGCTCAGTGCGTGCGGCCCGAGTGCCAGCAACCGTTCCCGCGGCCGCTGCGTCACCGGCACGTCGACTAGAGAGACCGCCATGAACCCCACCCCTCGGTCACGCCAACAGTGCCCGGGATTCTGCCAGCGGCCACCGACAGTTCCGCCGGGACCGGACCGGCCTGGCCGGTTCCTCGGCGTACCGACCCGAGCGCTCAGCAGCAGAACGCCGACCCGCGCCCCGAGGCCCGCGCGCCCGCGAACCGTACGGACAACTCGGCACCGGGATGCCGCGCCCATATGCTGGCTGATGTGCGGTTCGGTAACCGAGTCGGTCGCGAGCTGGGGAGCTGATGGCGATGTGGTACCTGAAGGCGCAATGGCACCACGATTTCGATGACGAACCGGTCGAGCTGTACAGCGAGATCGGTGACGACGGCTTCGAGGTGCGTAAGGTCGAAGTCTTCCGCGACGGGCACCGCGACTGGGCCGATTCCGATCGCGGCACCGGGACCACCGAACTCGGGCAGATCCCGGTTCCGACCCCGGAGGAGCTGAGCGAGGAGACCGAATTCACCGCACTACAGATCGACGCCACGGAGTTCGATGCGGTCTGGCGGCGCGCTCTCGACGAGCGACGGCCTACCTCGCCCCGATAGCCCGCTCGATCGGAGGGTCTAGCGGTCCGCCACCGCGACGTCCGGTAGCCCGACGAACGCGTTCGCGGCGAGCCGCGCCAGATTGTGCAGCTGGCGCTCGTGCACGACGATCCGGCGCAAGGCCTCGTTGATCGTGGCGTCGCTGGTCGCCGTGCCCATGATGGCGGCGGCCGCGGCGAGTAAGTCCTGGTCGAGATCGATCCGCACGGATTTCATGCGCCCTCCTTCGTACTTTCGCCATCTTGCGGCATGGCGCCCGCTCATGTCCGGCAAATCAGGAACTCGGGCTTGCGCTAATACCCTACGGGGGTATAGTTCACAGCATGGAACACAGGCACCACCCGTCGGCCGAGCACACCTCGCACGCCACGCACACCGCACAGCACGCCGGACACCACGCCCCCGCTACCTGGCGGATGGCGGCCATGGCGACGCTGCACTGCCTCACCGGCTGTGCCATCGGCGAGATCCTCGGCATGGTGATCGGCACCGCGCTGGGCTGGAACAACGCCTCGACGATGGTGCTGGCCATCGTGCTGGCGTTCGTGTTCGGCTACGCGTTCACCATGCGCGGCGTGCTGCGGGCGGGCCTGCCGTTGGCCGCCGCGATCGGCACCGCACTGGCCGCCGACACGGTGTCCATCACGGTCATGGAGATCGTGGACAACGCCGTGATCCTGGCGGTCCCGGGTGCGATGGACGCCCACCTGGACACGGCGCTGTTCTGGGCCACCCTCGCCGTCGCCTTCGCAGTCGCCTTCGTGGTGACCACGCCGGTCAACAAATGGATGATCGGCCGCGGCAAGGGCCACGCGGTGGTGCATTCGCTGCACGGCGGCCACTGATCAGCACGCCGCCGGATCCGCGCCCTCCAGTGCCGGGATTGTCGGCCGCCAGCCCGTTCAGCTAGGCAGTTTGCTCAGCTGAACGGGCTTTTGTTGTCGGCGGGTTCGGGCGGTGCTTGCATCGAGATATGTTCACCGAGGCGCAGCTGTACTCGCCGGTGACCCGCACCGGCGACGGCGACGTGACCGTGCACCTGAGCGAGGAGCACCCCGGCGTGCACGACCCGGTATACCGGGTCCGACGCAACGCCATCGCGGCGCTGGCGCTGGACTACGCGCCGGGAAAGCCGCTCCCCCACATCGCCTACACCGACGAAGAGCAGCAGGTGTGGCGAATCGTGTCGGCCGAACTCGCCCGCAAACATCGCAGCTACGCCAGCGCGGAGGTACTCGCGGCCGCCGAGGCGCTCGCGTTGCCCACCGATCACATCCCGCAACTGGACGAGGTCTCCGCCGCGCTGGCACCGCTGACCGGGTTCCGTTACGCGCCGGCCGCGGGCCTGGTGCCGCTGCGGGAGTTCTTCGGCTCGTTCGCCGATCGGATCTTCCACTCCACGCAGTACATCCGGCATCATTCCGCGCCGTTGTACACCCCCGAGCCGGACGCCATCCACGAGATCATCGGTCACGCCAACCAGATCGCCAGCCCGCGCTTCGCGGCGATCTACGCGACGGTCGGTGCGGCGGTCGCGCGCCTGACCACCGACCGCGCCTTGAAATTCCTCGCCGACGTCTTCTGGTTCTCGATGGAGTTCGGCGTCGTCCGGGAGCACGGCGAGGTCCGCTGTTACGGCGCGGGCCTGCTGTCGTCCTACGGTGAGATCGAGGAGTTCCGGCACGCCGAGCTGCGCCCGCTCGACATCGCCCAGATGGGCACCGCGACCTACGACATCACGCACTACCAGCCGATTCTGTACTGCGCGGACTCGATCGCCGAGATCGAGGACGTGATCGGCGGCTTCTTCGCGACCATGGACGACGAGACACCGGATCGCTTACGCACCGCCAAGGCCCGGTAGCGCCGGGTCACGACCTCAGGACTCGGGCCGCGGGCCGAGCGGCATGCCCGCATCCAGAAAATCCAAGGTGCGGGTGATGTTCTCGACGTTCAACGGCGTCATCGTCGCCATGCCGAGGGCCGCGCCCGCCATCGCGCCCGCCGCCACCCGCACCTCGAAGTCGTCGGCGGCCCGGCCCAGATGATCGGCCAGCAGGGTCGCGATGAGGTCGATGCTGCGGATGATCTCCAAGCCGATGGCCGACCGCAGCTCCGGCACGTGATACAGCAGCGCCTGCCGCTCCTGCTCGAACGCCAGCTCGGCGGCGGGCAGATTGCCGAAGACCTCGAGCACCGCGTTGCGGAAGGCCGCCATCGGCTTGAGATCGCGCGACTGACGCCGCAGCGCCTCGAGCATCAGCGGATCCAGGTCGTCGGCGAGCACCAACTGTTCCTTGGACGGGAAATAGCGGAAGAAGGTGCTCGGCGAGACATCGGCGGCCGCGGCGATCTGCTCGACGGTCGTCTCGTTGTACCCCTGCTCGCGGAACAGCCGGAACGCCTCCAGGCGAATCGTCCGGCGGGTCCGTTCCTTCTTCCGCTCGCGCAAACCCTGCGCCGTCCCGTTCGCGGGTAGCTCAACCGACATGTATTGATTCTGCCGCACCCGGCTCCGGCGCCCCGGCGGGTTGCCGCGCACGCATCACGGTCGCCGCGAGCACGGCCGCCAGCAGGCACAGCCCCGCGCAGGCCCAGAGCATCGCGCTCATGCCGCCGAGAAAGGCCACCTGCACGTGGTGCAGCATCGACGGATCTCCCAGCTTGCGTGCCGTGGCGACGCCCGCGTTCACACCGTCGTCGATCGGTTCGCGGTTCAGCGCGCCGAGTTCGGATCGGTACCGGGTGGACAGCACGGTGCCCAGCACCGCGACGCCGATGGTGCCGCCCGCCTGGCGCAGCGCCTGTAGCAGCGCGGAACCCGAGCCGGAGCGCTCCGCGTCCAGTTCACCCATCGCCATGCCCATCGCGGCGGGCATCACCAACCCCATTCCGGCGCCGAGCAGCGTCAGCCACACCGCGGTGAAGCCGTAGCCGCTGTCCACCGTGGTGAGCGCGCCCAGCGCCAGCGAACCGGCAAGCAGGGTGAACCCCGCGGTGATCACGATGCGAAGGCCCAGTTTCGGCAGCACCTTGTCGACCAGCCTGCTGCCGACCAGCAACCCGCCGATCAGCGGAAGCAACCGCAGGCCGCTGCCCAGCGCGTCCACGCCGAGCACCGCTTGGAAGTACTGCGGAACGGTGAAGAACATGCCGAACATGGCGAAGTTCACCACGATGGAAAAAGCCGTCCCCCAGCGGAATCCGTCCGTCGCGAACAACGCGAGGTCGACCAGCGGATGCGCGGCCTTGCGCTGCCAGGCCAGGAACGCGCCGAACAGCAGCACACCGGCCGCGACGGTCGCCCAGGCCGGGCCGTCGCTCCAGCCCTGCTCACCGATCCGGATGAAGCCGTAGGTGAGCCCGAGCATGCCCACCGCGGACAGCGCCACCCCGAGCAGATCGATCCGGAAGCGCTGCGCGCTGCGCGATTCGGGCACGAGTACGGCGACGGCCAGCGCGCCGATCACGACCATCGGCACGTTGATCAGGAACACCGACCCCCACCAGAAGTTGCGCAGCAGCCAGCCGCCCACGATCGGGCCCAGCGGCAAGCCGATCGCGGTCGAGGTGATCCAGATGGTGAGCGCTCGCTGGCGATCGGCCGGTTCGGGGAACATCGCCGGCAGCACCGACATCGACAGCGGCATCATCGCCGCCGCCGCGATACCGAGCACGACCCGCGCCGCGATGAGCTCGCCTGGAGAACCGGCCACGGCACAGGCGACGGACGCGACGCCGAACAGCGCCAGGGCGGCCAGCAGGAACTTCTTGCGACCGTAGCGGTCGCCGAGCGCGCCCGCGGGCAGCATCACGGCGGCCAGCGCCAGCGTGTAGGCGCTGCTGAACCATTGCAGCGCGGCGGTATTCGCGTTGAGGTCGATCGCGAGCGTGGGCAGCGCCACGGTCAGCACGGTGACATCGAGCCCGATGGTCAGCATCGCCACGGCCAGCGCGCCGAGAGCGAGCCAGCGCCGGGGCGAGTCGTTCTTCATGACGCCTCCATAAATGGTAGTTGCATTTATTTGATAGTAGCTGTCATTTAGTAGAGTCTGTCAATATCTGGTTCGGAAGCCCAAGCGTGTGCGGCCGATCACCGGATCGCTCGCTAGGCTCATCGGCGATGAAGATCACTCGCCGTGCCTTGCTCTGCGTGGGCGTCGTGCTGGCCGTCGCCGCGATCGGAGCGACGGCCGCGCCGTCGCTCGCCGAGCCCGGCACCACTACGCCGTTCACCACCCCGAACACCGACGGCTGCCCGCAGAAGACGTTGCCGCCCGCGCCGATCGACGCCTCCGAAGTGCCCGCGCCCGGACAGCCGACCCCGACCCCGCTGCCGATCCCCTCCCCGCCGATCGGCGGCACGCGCCTCGGCGAATGCGGTGTCGTGCTTCCCAAAGCCGCGCCGCCCGCCCCGCAGGACATCTCGGCGACGGCTTGGCTGGTCGCGGATCTGGACAGCGGCGAAGTGCTGGCCGCGAAGGACCCGCACGGGCGTTACCGGCCCGCCAGCACGATCAAAGTGCTGCTGGCCACACTGGCGCTGCGCACGCTGAAGCTGGACAAGGTGGTGGTCGGCACGCGGGCCGACGCCGATGTGGACGGCACCCGCGTCGGCATCGGCCCCGGCGGCCGGTATACGAACCGGCAGCTCCTGCAGGCGCTGATCATGGCTTCGGGCAACGACGCTGCGCATGCCATCGCCGCGCAGCTCGGCGGTGACGCCGCGACCGTCGCGAAAATGAACGACTTGGCGAAGTCGTTGCGCGCCATGGACACTCGTACGGCTACGCCGTCGGGGCTGGACGGACCCGGGATGAGCACATCGGCCTACGACCTCGCCGTGCTGTTCCGCGAGGCCATGACCATCCCGCTGTTCGCCGAACTGATCCACACCGAGCAGGTCGACTTCCCGGGCTACCCGGCCGACCCGGCGATTCCCGGCGACACCGACCGTCCCGGTTACCCGATCGGCAACGACAACCAGTTGCTCTACAACTACGACGGCGCGCTCGGCGGCAAGACCGGCTTCACCGACGACGCGCGCCAGACCTTCGTCGCCGCCGCCCAGCGGGGCGGCCGCAGACTCGCCGTCACCCTGCTCAAGGCCGACGTGCAGCCGTTGCGGCCCTGGGAACAGGCCGCCCACCTGCTCGACTACGGATTCGCACTGCCCCGCGGCGCCTCCGTCGGCAACCTGCCCGGTGCGGTGGTGCCGCAGCGGGACCAGAGCGCGGTCACGTTGGCCGCGCCGCCCACTGCGGACAGCGACCGGGCCACGCCGTCGGTGCCGGGCAGCGACCCGTCCGCGATGCCCGCGGCCGAGGATCGCCGCGCAGGCGCCAGGACCATGCTGATCATCGGCGGTGTCCTCGTGGTCGCCGCGCTGCTGCTAGCCGCCCGGCAGGCCAACCGGCGACGCTGATCGAACCCGCGCATGAACACTCGGCGCGGCGGACAGATCAACGACGGCCGGGCAACTTACGTAGGCCGGAAAGCGCCAGGGCGGCAAGCGCGCCCGCGCCGAAGTAGGCGGCGCCCACGCCCGCCGACAGCTCGCTTGCCCTGACCCGCGGCGCTATCACAGCGGGTCCGGGTGCGGGAATCTCCGCTTCCGGCTCGTTCTCCGTCGCGGTGGCGGCCCAGGCGGTGGCGAACAGGACGATGCGGTAGGTGACGTAACTGAACACCATCAGTCCGATGATCGAGCCGAATGTGGCGCCCGCGGGGCTGCTCAGCACCGATCGCAAATAGATCGACGCGACGATCTTGAACACCTCGAACACCAACGCGGCTATGGCAGCCGCCTTGGCGGCGCTGGCCAGCGTCACCGGCTCCCGGGGCAACCGGGCGATGACCCACGCGAACACCGCCCACGAGGCGAGGAACCCGAGCGAGGTGGACAACAGCCACAGCAGCACGCCCGCGCCTGGGGCTTCGTCGAGGCCGATGCTCTCGAGCAACCGGCTGCCGAGGGTGCTCGAGGCCAACGCCGACAACCCGAGCGACACGGCGAAGGCGAGCCCGAGACCGACCAGCGCCCCCAGATCGGACAGCTTGGTCATCAGCCAATTGCCGTCCGGAGACTTCTGCTCCCATTGTTCGGTGAGCGCGGCGCGCAGGTTCGCCATCCAACCGAGCCCGCTGTAGATGCCGGTGAGCAAACCCAGGGTGCCGACTGTACCGCGGGAATCGACCGCCTGATTCACCAGGTCGTTCAGCTGAGTGCCGAACGAACCGGGAACGTTCTCGATGATTTTGGCCTGTAACTCCTGGAGCAGTTCCGGATTACTGGACAAGACCACGCCCGCGACCGAGAAGGCGATCATGAGCAGCGGAAACAACGACAGCACAGTGAAATACGTGATGCCGGCCGCGTAGTAGTCGCCGCGTTGCCGCTGATAGCGTCCCGCGGTGCGGACCAAATGGTCCAGCCACGGCTGCGCCTGAATCCGGCGTTCGATCCCGGCTTTGACGTTGTCGATCACCTGCACCATTCGCCCCTTCGACCGAGAGACCTCACACCGGTGTTACCCGGGCGGGCGCGCGACAACCGTCCGGCGAAGACTCGGCAGCCTAGCGACTCAGCAAACCGACCCGGTCGTAGACCTGTGCGAGGGTGTTGCCGGCGATCTCTCGCGCGCGCTCGGCTCCGGCGGCGAGTACACGGTCGAGTTCACCTTGATCCGACATGTACTCTTGCACCTTCGCCCGCAGCGGCGTGACAAATTCGACCAGCGCGTCGGCCACGTCGGCTTTCAGCTCGCCATAGCCCTTACCCTCGAAGTCCTTCTCCAAGGTGACGATCGGCGCACCGGTCAGCGAGCTCAGGATCACCAGCAGGTTGCTGACACCCGGCTTGCGCTCCGGGTCGTACCGGATCTCGCGTTCGGTGTCGGTGACCGCGGATTTCACCTTCTTCGCGGTGACCTTCGGATCGTCGAGCAGGTTGATCAGGCCCGCGTCGGCGGAGGCGGACTTGCTCATCTTCGCGGTCGGATCCTGCAGGTCGTAGATCTTCGCCGTGCCCTTGACGATGTGCGCCTCCGGCACCACGAACGTCTTCTTGAACCGAGTGTTGAAGCGCTGGGCCAGGTTCCGGGTCAACTCCAGGTGCTGGCGCTGGTCCTCGCCGACGGGCACCTGATGGGCGCGGTAGAGCAGGATGTCGGCGGCCATCAGCACCGGGTAGGTGAACAGGCCGACGGTCGCGTTCTCCGCCCCCTGCTTCACCGACTTGTCCTTGAACTGGGTCATCCGACCGGCCTCGCCGAAACCGGTGATGCAGCTGAGCACCCAGGCCAGTTCGGCGTGCTCGGGCACCTGACTCTGCACGAACAGGGTCGACTTCTTCGGGTCGATGCCGAGCGCCAGCAGTTGGGCGGCGGCGGCCTTGGTGCGCAGCCTCAGCTCCTTGGGCTCCTGCGGCACCGTGATCGCGTGCAGATCCGGGATGAAATACAGCGCGTCGTAGTCGTCCTGCATGGTCACCCAGTACTGCAGCGCGCCAAGGTAGTTCCCTAGATGAAACGAGGAGCTGGTCGGCTGGATCCCGGACAGAACCCGCTGTTTGCGTTCGGCGGCCGGGCTGGGCGCAGGACTGGACATACCCCGATCTTCGCATGCGGCTCAAGCCGAATTTCGCTGCACCCAGTTGCGCGGGTCCACCCCGGGCATGCTCGGCTTGCCGCCGCTGACCAGTTCGTGCTCACGCCGGGACAGCATTTTGTAGACCGGGGCGCTCGGACCGGCGAGCGTGTTGCGCAGCACCGGGGGCACCAGCGGAACCGACACGTGCGCGGTGCGAACCGCGCGCGAAAGGCCCTGGTAGGCGACCTCCTCGGGTACGCCCCACCGCATGCCGTACATCTGCCGGATCCGCGGCGGCAGGCTGCCCTGCACCAGCAGATAGAACGCGGACGTGACCTGCTGCAACGGCGCGCCCTGCGGGTAAGGGACGTGCTGCCCGGCCAAGTAGGAGCCGACCAGGCGCGCCTCGTCGGTGAGGAACAGCTCGTCGGAGGCGAGGTAGCCGTCGAAGAACGCGCGGAACTCGCGGTAGCCGCCCGGCGCGGCGTCGGCGGGCATGCCGAACAGCTCCCCCCAGCGCACGTAGTCTTGGTAGAGCGCCTCGCGCTCCCCGTCGGTCATGGTGCGCACCAGCAGGTCGTACATCACCTCTGCCGAGTCGAAGGTGAAGGCCATCGTCATGAACATCAGATGCGGGTCGAGCGCGGAGTACCCAGTCCCCGCCGGGTGGCGGGCACCGGCATCCTCCGGCAGCGCGCCATGCACCCTGACGTGCCGCTTCCTGGTGAACGCCAGCGCTCGATCGGCGTCGGCCTTGCTGCCGAGGAACACCGCCTCGAACAGGCGGCCGGTCAGCGCGAGCCGGGTGTAGGGCGTCATCCGGTGCTCGGTGTTCTCCGCGGTGCCCACGTAGAGCAGCGGATGCACCGCGCCGATCACCAGCGCGCGCAAGCCGTAGGTCAGCCCGACCACGCGCTTGCTCATCACCCGCCGGACCATCGAATGGTCACTGAAATAGCCGGGCTCGGACATCGCCGCCTCCTCGTCGAGAACATCTGGCAATAGCATCCACCAGAATTAGATATTCTGGCAAGAGTTACCTCCAGAATGTTGCCGAGCCGCGTCGGGCAGCGTGGGCGGCAAGGCAGCCGCCGGTACCTCGGGCGCCTGTAAGAATCGAACTGTGACGGCGCAACGAACCTATGGAGGCATATCCGCCGAAGAGCGCCGGGCGCAGCGGCGCGGCGCGTTGCTGGAGGCCGCGCTCGACATCATCGGCACGGAAGGTCTGGGGAAACTCACCGTGTCGGGGTTGTGCGCGCGGGCCGGTCTCAACGAGCGGTACTACTACGAGAACTTCGACAGCCGCGACGCCGTGCTCACCGCCCTGATCGACGGGATCGCCGAAGAACTGGCGGCGGCCATTCTCGCGGCCGTGCGCACCGCCGCGCCGGACACGCGCGCCACCGCGCACGCCGCGATCACCGCGGGCGTGCACCTGCTCACCGACGACCCGCGCAAGGCGAAGGCAGCGTTGATCGCGGGCATGGCGACGCCCGACCTGCGCGCCCGCACCACCGAGACCGTTCGCGGGTTCGCGCGGATGGTGGCCGCGGAGGGCACCGACTTCTATCGGATGCCCGATTCGGCCCCCGCCTCGGCGGTCGACTTCCGCGCCCTCTACCTGGTCGGGGGGCTGGTGCAGACGCTGACCGCTTGGCTGCAGGGCGATCTGAATCTCACGCGCGACGAACTGATCGAGCACACGGTCGACGTCTTCGTCCTGCTCGGCGAGGACCTGGCCGACAAATTGCGGTAACGGCCCCGCTCACAGCCGCAGCGACACGTCCCGCAGGTCGGGCGCGTCGCCTTGCAGGACGACCCGGAAGAGCACCTCCCGCCGCGACCAGTATGCGGCGCAGTCGCGCATCGCCTCGGCGAACCAGTCGCGTTCGATCGGCTCCTCGGCCAGCAATTCGGCCGAGTCGCGTACCACGGCAACGTAACCGGCGCCCTCGCCGAGAAAATCGTCCAGGTCACGCAGGCACTCGTCGAACGCGTCCTTGTTCTCGCCGAAGTAGTACGGAAACTGGAACGCGGCGGCGAACTCGTCGAACAGCCGGGCGGTGGTCGGCATCTTCGCGCCGCGCAGCTCGCGCACCAGGTAGCCGGAAGGCGCCTTGTCCCGCACCGCGCTGAACTCGGCGGCGTCGACCGCGAGGGCGCCGAACGTGACGCCCGGCGGCGCGAGTTCGGCGCTGGGTGGCGCGTCGTCCGCGTCGGGCCGGGCAAGGAACTGCGACAGCGTGACGGTCTTTGTCATCAGCGCATCCTCGTGAAGGTCTGGTAGTGGTCGCCGGTGTACCAGGCCGAGCCGTCGCTGCCGGTGACGATGCGTTCGGCGTCGCGGGATCGGCCGGGCTGCTTGGGATTGACGTCCCATTCCTGATAGGCGATCGGCTTACCCGAGCCGTCGGTGGTGGGCAGGTCGCGGCCGCGGTTCTGCCATCGCTCGCCCCCTTTCGTGCCCGGGGCGTTCGCCGAGTCCGGCCACCGTCCCGCATCGATCTCCCGGAGGGTGACGTACGCGCGCTCCGGGACGCCGGCCGCCTGGGTGACCGGCGAAGCGGTGTCCCCACCGCGCGGGGCGGCGGCGGTCGTGGTCACCGCGACGGTCGTCGCGCGACTCGTCGGCGCGGCCGTGGTGGTATCGCCACCGTCGTACAGCGCCAGCACCGCCGCGAGCAGCACCAGAGCGACCGCGCCGAGCAGTCCGAGGCCGCGCCTGAGCGACCGGTTCATCGGTACTGCACCGTAACGGGAGCGTGGTCGGACCAGCGCTGATCGTACGCGGCAGCGCGCTCCACCACCGCGGCCTTGGCGCGGGTGGCCAGATCGCCTCGGGCCAAGTGATAGTCGATGCGCCAGCCGCTGTCGTTGTCGAACGCGCGGCCACGGTAGGACCACCAGCTGTAGGGACCGTCGACCTCGGGATGCAGCCTGCGCACCACGTCGACATATCCGGCGGCCAGCAGTTCGTCGATCCACGCCCGCTCCTGCGGCAGGAATCCGGCCGACTTCAGGTTGCCCTTCCAGTTCTTCAGGTCCCGCTCGGTGTGCGCGATGTTCCAGTCCCCGGCGACCACGAAATCCCCGGTTCGAGCCGCGAGGTACGCGCCGAGCTCGGCCATGAAGCGATACTTCTCTTCTTGGCGAACCGTGCCCGCGTCACCGGAGTGCACGTAGACGTTGGCCACGGTGAGGTCGCCGAAATCGGCCTCGAGATAGCGTCCGGCAGCCGCGAATTCATCGCTGCCGAAGCCGACTCGCACCGCGCTCGGCGCCCGCCGGGACAGGATGCCGACACCGGCGCGCCCCTTGGACTCCGGCTCGGCATGCGACAGCTGCCATCCCGCGTCGAGGGCGGGCGCCAGCGCGGCCCTGACCTGCTCGTCGGTGGCGCGGGTCTCCTGCACGCAGACGACGTCCGCCTCGGTGGCCGTGAGCCAGGCCAGCAGCCCCTTGCCCGCGGCCGCGCGGACACCGTTCACGTTCACTGTCGAGATATACGGCACCCCACGACCGTACAATGCTGGTCAGATGAAGTCCCCCGGACACTGCCGTCCAGGAAGGGGTGATGACGATGTCGTCCGACACCTCCCAGTCCTCCTCCGCCGCCGCGCGCGGATCCACCCGGGCCGAACAGCCCCAGCCGATCAAGGCATTGCACGTGGGTTCCGGCGACCCGCTGCTGTTGCTGCACGGGTTCATGATGTCGCCGCACTGCTGGGAGCAGACCGCCGCGCGACTGTCGACACACTGCGAAGTGTTCGCGCCCGCGTTCGCGGGCCACTGGGGCGGCGCGCCCGCCGAGGGCCCGGCGGTGAACGTGCCGACGCTGGCCGACCGGATCTGCGAACAGCTCGACGAACTGGGTTGGCGCACCTGCCATATCGCGGGCAACTCGCTCGGCGGCCTGGTCGGCGTCGAACTCGCCCGCCGCGGACGAGCCCGCACCCTGACGCTCATCGCGCCCGCGGGCGGCTGGCACGCGCCCTCGCTGACGCAGTGGCGGGTCAACCTGAAATTCCTGTCCCTGGTCCCGATCGTCGAAATCGGCAAGCGCTTGGGCGGATTCGCGATCGGCAACCCGCTCGCCCAGCGGATCGCGCTGCTCGCCCTGAGCAAGCATGCCTCCGCGGTGCCACGGCGCGACGCGGCCGCCGCCCTCGCCGCCGCACTGCACTGCCCGGCGATGGTTCCGATGATTCTCGGCGCGATGCGGGCGCCGGCCCAAGAAGACCTGTCCACCCTCCGCACGCCGGTCCGGCTGCTGCTCTCGGAGTACGACCGGGTCATCCCCAACCGCGTGTACGCCCGCCGCTACCTGAAGGAGCTTCCCGAATCCGCCGACCGCATCCTGGTCAACGGCGTCGGCCACGTACCGATGCTGGAAGCGCCCGACCGCATCGCCACCCTCATCGCCGAGCACGTGTACGCCAGCCGCACCCGGTTACGCGCTGTGTGATTTGTCCAGCGCCTGCGGCGCTGGGTGTTCGCGGCCCCCTTGTGGCTCGCGTTTGCGCGACCGCCGCTTGCGACTTCGTCGCGGACGCGGCGGCCACGCAAACGCGAGCCGGGCCGCGAACGGGCAATGCTCGGTCTCGCTTCGCTCGAAACCGGGGGTCGAGATCCGCTGGGCGGGTCAGGGGCCGAGCGCTACAGCCCGTGGCACGCCGTTTCGAGAGACTCCTCTGCGCGACCGCCGCCTGCTCGTTCGCCGCGTATGCGGCGGCCACGCAAACGCTAGCCAGGCCGCGAACAGGCAATGCTCGGTCCGCTTCGCTCGAAAGACGTGGCCGGGGTGCGCTGGGCACGTTGGCAATCGAACCCCAGGCACGGAGCACGCGACTGGAACAGTCGAGACGCGGGGCGCATGCAGCAACAGGCACACGGCTGAAGGCACCACCGCGTCCACGGCGAGCGAAGTTGTCGGGTTACTGCGCCAGCAATCCCTTTGCGATGTGGGTCACCTGGATCTCGTTGCTGCCCGCGTAGATCATCAGCGACTTGGCGTCGCGGGCGAGCTGCTCCACGCGGTATTCGGTCATGTAGCCGTTGCCGCCGAAGAGTTGGACCGCTTCCATGGCGACTTCGGTGGCGGTCTCGGAGGCGTACAACTTCATCGCGGAGGCCTCGGCCAGCGTCGGGGGTTTGCCCGCGCGGCCGCGCTCGAGCGTGTTGAACACCATGTTCTGCACGTTGATCCGCGCGATCTCCATCTTCGCCAGCTTCAACTGGACCAGCTGGAACCGCCCGATCTCCTGGCCCCAGAGCTTGCGGGTCTTGGCGTACTCGACGCACAGCCGATGACACTCGTTGATGATGCCCAGCGCCATGAACGCCACGCCGACGCGCTCGGCGGTGAAGCTGGAGCGCGCGCTCTCCCGCCCGTCCCCGCCCTTGTGCTCCTCGGTCTCGCCGAGCAGCCGGTCCCGGCCGACGCGCACGTTGTCGAAGAACAGCTCACCGGTCGGCGAGGAGTGCAAGCCCATCTTCTTGAACGGCTTGCCCTGGGTGAGGCCGGGCATCCCCTTGTCGAGCACGAACGCGAGCACCTTGCGGTCGCGCTTGTCGCCACCCGCGCCGTCGTCGAGCTTCGCGTAGACGATCATCACGTCGGCGTACGGGCCGTTGGTGATGAAGGTCTTCTGACCGTTGAGCAGGTAGTCCTCCCCGTCGCGCTTGACGTAGGTCTTCATGCCGCCGAACGCGTCGGAACCGGAGTCCGGCTCGGTGATCGCCCAGGACGCCACCTTGCGCATGGTGACGATGTCCTCCAGCCAGCGCTGCTTCTGCGCCAGGGTGCCTCGCGACATGATCGTGGTGGCGCCGAGACCGATGCTCACCCCCATCGCGGAGACCAAGCCCATGCACACCCCGGACAGCTCCCCGATGAGCACCGCCATCAGCGATTCCTGCCCCGCGAACGGGCTCGCGCCGGAGGCCTTCTTCTCCTGCTTCGGCTCCCCCGCCGCCGCGTCCGCCGCGCGCGCCTCCTGCCTGGCCAGCATCTTCTGCACAGCCTCGCCGCCCATTACGTCGATCCCGAACTCGCGGAACAGCTTCCGGATGACGGGGTAGGGCGGCAATTCGCCGCTGTCGAGCGCGTCCAGATTCGGACGGATCTCCCTGTCGATGAACGCCCGGACGGCGTCGCGGATCAGCAGATCGGTCTCGGACCATTCGAACATCGTCGTTCTCCTCACATTCCCCGAGATCAGGGCAGCCGGGCGGCGATGTCGTCGATCAGCCAGGGACCCTCGGTCTCGATGGTCTTCACATCGTGCCAACCGGCCAGCTCGGAGATCGCGCCGCCCTGCACCGCGAACACCTTCCCGGTGATCGGGCACGTCTCCGCGGCCAGGTAGGCGACCAGCGGCGCGATATTCGCCGGCGCGAAGGCGTCGAACCCGCCCTCGGACGACTCCGCCTCGGCCGCCAGCATCTCCCCCATACCGGGCGTGGCCAGGGTGAGCCGGGTGCGCGCGATCGGCGCGATCGCGTTGACCCGCACGCCGTAGCGCGCCAGTTCGTCGGCGGCCACCAGGGTGAGCGCGGCGATCCCGGCCTTCGCCGCGCCGTAATTGGCCTGACCCGGATTGGGCAGCGTGGTGCCCGACGCCGAGGCGGTGTTGATCACCGCGGCCTTGGGCTGGTTGCCCGCCTTGGACTGCTGCTTCCAGTACGCGGCGGCGTGATGCAGCACCGCTGCGTGGCCCTTGAGATGCACCGCGATCACCGCGTCCCATTGTGCCTCGGACATGCCCGCGAGGAAGGCGTCGCGCAGGATGCCCGCGTTGTTGACCACGACGTCGAGCCCGCCGAACTCGGCGACCGCCTGGTCGACCAGCTTCTGCGCGCCGTCCCAGGTGGCGACGTCGTCGGTGTTGGCCACCGCCTTGCCGCCGGCGGCGACGATCTCGCGCACCACCTCCTGGGCGGGGCCGGTGTCGGTCCCCTCGCCCGCGTTGCTGCCGCCGAGGTCGTTGACGACCACCGCGGCCCCTTCCTTCGCGAACAGTAGTGCGTGCTCGCGGCCGATGCCGCGACCCGCGCCGGTGATGACGGCGACCCGTCCGGCCAGTACGCCCATGTGATGTCTCCTGAAGTCGCGCCGATTCCGGCGATGGGAAAAACGGCGGCGTCGGTGCCGCCGCGCGATGGTCAGTCGGCGATCTCGGCCAGTCCGTCGCTGAGCACGACATCGTCGCCGCGCACGGTCTCGAAGGCGTAGCGGGTGACGCCGTCGGCGGAGCCCGCCCGCCAGATGCGGGTCTCCAGATCGTCGCCGGGGAAGACGAGTTTGGCGAAGCGCACCGCGAAGCGCCGGAGCCGGTGCACATCCGACGCCGCGACCTCGGTGAGCACCGCCCAGGACGCGAACGCCATGGTGCACAACCCGTGCGCGATGATGCCGGGCAACCCGGCGTCCTTGGCGACCTGCTCGTCCAGGTGCAGCGGCACCGGATCACCGGACGCGGGTGCGTAGCGGAAGGTCTGGTCGTGGTCCACGTGCTGCGCCACCACGGCGACCGGATCCTGCTCGCGCAGCCGCTCGTCGAACTTGTGTGGCGGAGCGGCCGCGCCGACCGTGGCGCCCGCATCGATGTTGCGGAAGAAGGCGGTCAGGTACTGGTCGTTGACCGGTTCGCCCGCATCGGTGCGGCATTCGATGCGGATGGTGATGGCCGTCCCGTTCGGACGGCTGGCGTAGCCGATCGCCTTCGCCCGCGACACCAGCCGATCGCCGGGCCGGATCGCGCGATGGAAATGGAAGTCCTGCTCCCCGTGCACGACCCGGCCGAAGATGTCCATCGGCGCGACATCGATGACGGGCATCATCATGGCCTCGAAGACCGGCACGATGGCGAAGACCGGCCCGGCCACCGTACCGGCCAGATGCGCGGCGATCGGATCGTTCGTCGCGGCGGCGTATTCCGCGACGCGCTCGGCGGTGACCTCGAAACGGTCCTCGTCGGACCAGGTCTCCAAGCCGCTGTCGTCGAACTCGACGACCCGGGCGGTCCCCGGGGCCGGACCGCTCATGCTGTGTGCCTTCCGGCATGAGCGGGGCCCTGCGTGGTCACGCTCCGCTGCCTCCTCCGGGCCTGACCGCTCATGCTCTGTCCTTTCCGGCATGAGCGGGGCCCTGCGTGGTCACGCTGCGCTGCCTCCTCCGGGCCTGACCGCTCATGCCGCTACAGCCAGGGCGTCGAGTTGTTCGAGGGATCGGTCCAGCTGTTTGATGCCGTCCTTCTCCACGGCTTTGCCGAGCGCGCCCTTGATCAGCGCGCCCTCGAAGTCGCCGGACACCAGGACGGTGCTTCCCTCGCCGTTGGGCCGGATGTCGAAGGTGAATTCGGTCTTGACCCCGGCCATGCCGGTGCCGCCGAGGGTCAGCTTGTGCGGCGCGTCCACCGCGACGATGGTCCATTCCAGCTTGTTCGCCATGCCGAGCATCACGATCTTGGCGACCAGCTTGGCGCCCTCGCTCAGTACGGCGGGCGGCTCCTCCATGAAGCGTTCGTGGATGGTGAACCACTTGTCCCAGGTCTGCGGGTCGGAGACGACCGCCCACAAAGCCTCCGGGGCGGCGTTGACGTCTTTGGTGGCTTCGATGTGTCCCATGTGTCGACTCCTCGTCGAATTCGTCCAGGGCCGGTTCGCCGTTCAGCGATCGGCGCGCTGGTAGGCGGTGACGACGGCCGCGCCGCCGAGGCCGATGTTGTGTTGCAGGGCGGCGGTGGCGCCCTGCACCTGTCGCTTGTCCGCGGTGCCGCGCAGCTGCCAGGTCAGCTCCGAGCACTGCGCGAGACCCGTCGCGCCGAGCGGATGCCCCTTGGAGATCAGGCCGCCGGACGGGTTGACCACCCAGGTGCCGCCGTAGGTGGTCCGGCCGTCGTCCACCAGTTGCCCGGCCTCGCCCTCGCCGCAGAGTCCGAGCGCTTCGTAGAGCAGCAGTTCGTTGGCCGAGAAGCAGTCGTGCAGCTCTATGACCTGGAAGTCCTCCGGGCCCAACCCCGACTGCTGGTAGACCTTCCGCGCGGCCTGGACGTTCATGTCGTAGCCGATCAGGTTCTTGGCGGTCTGGTCGAAGGTCGAGGCGAAGTCGGTGGTCATCGCCTGGCCGACGATCTCCACCGCCTGTCCGGCGAGGTCGTGGACGTCGACGAAAGCCTCGCTCGCCAGGATCACCGCACCGGATCCGTCCGAGGTCGGCGAGCACTGCAGCTTGGTGAGCGGGTCGTAGATCATCCGCGAGGCGAGTATGTCGTCGAGGGTGTACTCGTCCTGGAATTGCGAGTACGGGTTGTTCACCGAGTGCTTGTGGTTCTTGTAGCCGATCTTGGCGAAGTGCTCGGCGGTGGTGCCGTACTGCTTCATGTGCTCGCGGCCCGCCGCGCCGAACATCCACGGCGCCACCGGGAAGAGCACCTCGGAGATCTCGGCCAGCGCCATGACGTGCTTGGCCATCGGCTGCTCGCGGTCGTCCCAGGTCGACCCGAGCGACCCGGGCTGCATCTTCTCGAAACCCAGCGCCAGCGTGCAGTCCGCCAGACCGCCACGGATCGCCTGCGCCGCGAGGTACAGCGCCGTTGAGCCGGTGGAGCAGTTGTTGTTCACATTGACCACCGGAATGCCGGTCATGCCGAGTTCGTAGACGGCACGCTGGCCCGAGGTGGATTCGCCGTAGACGTAGCCCACGTAGGCCTGTTCCACCAGGTCGTAGGCGATGCCCGCGTCCGCGAGCGCCTTGGTGCCCGATTCCCTGGCCATGTCCGGGTAGTCCCAGGCGCGGGTGGTGCCGTCGGCCTCCTCGACCACGCGGCGGCCCGGCTTTTCGAACTTCGTCATTCCGACACCGACGACGTAGACCTTGTTCGCCATCGAACTCCTCACATCTGTGCGTCCGCCGCGGGGCGGCGGGCGCGAGTAAAAACAAACATACAAGGTTGTATGTAAACTGGGCAAGAGATTCCCCACGCTCTTTACAGACGCCCGATCGACCAGCCGATTGCCGCTCGGCTGCTACATACAGTGAGACATGCATGTTCTTAGAACCTCAGACCGGACTCACCGCCGGTAGACACCCGCTCGCCACCCGGGATGAGCGACGCCCCGGCGAGTCATCGAAGTCGCCGTCCAGAACGATTCCCGGCCCATCCCGATCCCCATCCGAGCCGGAACATACAGCAGTGTATGTAAGTGTAGGATCGAGCGATGGCCAGGAGCGTAGTCGCGAAGCAGCAGCGCCGGACACAGGAGCAGCGCAGCACCGAGATGCGCACCCGCTTGCTGGACGCGACAGTGGACTGCCTGGTCGAGTACGGATACTCCGGCACCACGACGCCACGGGTGGCCGAACGCGCGGGAGTGACCCGCGGGGCCCAAGTGCATCACTTCGGCTCGAAAACCGATCTGGTGGTGGCCGCCATCAGCCATCTCGCGCAGCTGCGCGCCGAAACCGCCATGCGGGAGATGTCACGGGTCGAAGCCGGTGACGATCCGGTGGCGGCGGCGCTGGAGTTCCTGTGGGACCTGCATCAGGGTCCGCTGTTCATCGCGACCGTGGAACTGTGGGTGGCGGGACGGACCGACCCGGTGCTCGCCGCGGCGATGGAGAAGGTCGAGCCGTTCGTGAACAACGCCGTCTTGCTGGCTGTCGCCCGGTTCGTGCCGGACGACGTGCGCCGCAAGGAGGCGCGCGATTTCATCTACACGGCCATGGACGCGCTGCGCGGCATCCTGATCTCCAATTTCATCGACCCCGACGACGAGCGCGCCCGTCGCCGGTGGCGGCGCGCCTCGGCGCATCTGCACGAGATCGCCGGTCGTGCCCTCGCCGCCCGCTCCGAACAGTCCTCACCCGACCCGGTGCGTCCGGATTCCGACGGCCACCACGGGTGAGCGCGCCGGGCCTCGCACCGGGAAGACGCCGTCGCCTCCAGTGCCCGCGCTCGGCAAGGCGCTACCGCGCCGCGCGTTTCTTCCGCACGGCCGGGCGCGCGGCCCAGACGGTCGCCGTGAACAACAAGACGCCGATAGCGGCCAGGGCGGCGCCGACCACGGCCGGCGCCGTGTAACCGAAGCCCGCCGCGATGACCAAGCCACCCAGCCAGGCGCCCGCGGCATTGGCGATGTTCAGGGCGGCGTGGTTGAGGGCGGCGGCGAGGGTCTGGGCATCGGCTGCCACGTCCATCAAGCGGGTCTGCAGCCCAGGCGCCAGCGCGGCTCCGGACGCGCCGACCAGCAACGCGCCGAAGGCGGCGGTGTACGGGTTGTGCGCCGCGGCGACGAAGCCGCCGAGGATGACGGTCATCGCGACCATCGACACCGAGATGGCGCGGTCCACACCGCGATCGGCGAGCACGCCGCCGACGATGTTGCCGATCACCATGCCCACGCCGAACAACATCAGCACCAGCGGGATCGCCCCGGCGCGCAGCCCGGCGACGTCGGTGAGCGTGGTGGCGATGTAGGTATAGACGGCGAACATGCCGCCGAATCCGACGGCGCCCACCAGCAGCGTCAACAGCACCTGCGGACGGCGCAGCGCGCCGAGTTCGGTCATCGGATCGGTGATCGTGACGCCGGTGAGTTCCGGGACGAAGCGCAGCAGCGCGGCTACGGTGCTCACCCCGATCAGCGCGACCACCACGAACGCGTCGCGCCAGCCGAGGTGCTGGCCGAGCCAAGTTGCTGCGGGAACGCCGACGACATTGGCGGCGCTCAATCCCAGCATAACTCCAGCAACCGCCTTGGCCCGCTGCCCTACCGGGGCGAGGGTGGCGGCGGCCAGCGAGGCGACACCGAAATAAGCACCGTGCGGCAATCCCGATACGAACCGCGCCAGAACGAGCATCCCGAACGAGGGCGCCAGCACGGTCGCCGCGTTTCCGACGGTGAACGCCACCATGAGCGCCACGAGCAGCCGCTTGCGCGGCACCCGCGCGCACAGCGCCGCGATCAGGGGCGCACCGATCACCACACCGAGCGCATAGGCCGACACCGCGTGTCCCGCCGTCGGCTCGGAGACGTGCACGGCCGACGCGATGTCCGGTAGCAAACCCATGGTGACGAACTCGGTCGTGCCGATCCCGAATCCGCCGAGGGCCAGCGCCGACATGGCCGGTACGTGCCAATCGGTGCGTCCGGGCGGAGCGGCGGCACTGGTACTCACGGGGCTGGTCACGTGTTCATGTAACCGGCCCCGGCCCGCATTCGCTTCCCGGGCGAACGTGAGTTCGCCCACGCGCCGCCGGTGAACTACGCAGGTGACATGACAATTCGCGCTCGGCGACTCGAGCTGACGAGCGGCGACATCGCCCCCAGCGGCATGCCTCACCGACGCCCGGCGAACTCGTCGCCGAAACAGTCCGGGCACCCGTTCCACCGAGGTGGGGCGGGTGCCCGAGATTCAGCCCGGCGCTGGGTTGGGCACCCAGCGCCGGAGTCGGTCGAGCGACGCGGCTCGGCCCGGCAACCCGGCCCCGCGACGACGCGGCGCCGGAGCGGCTCAGCGCAGTGCGCGAGCCAAATTGGCATCGAGCGCGCCGAGGAACTCCTCGGTGCTCAGGTAGCCCTGGTCACCACCGACGAGCAGCGCGAGGTCCTTGGTCATCTGGCCGCCCTCGACGGTCTTGATGACGACGTCCTCCAGGGTCTGCGCGAAGCCGATCACCTCGGGGGTGTTGTCCAGCTTGCCGCGATGCTCGAGCCCGCGGGTCCAGGCGAAGATGGACGCGATCGGGTTGGTCGAGGTCGGCTTGCCCTGCTGATGCTGGCGGTAGTGGCGGGTGACGGTGCCGTGCGCGGCCTCGGCCTCACAGGTCTGCCCGTCCGGAGTGAGCAGCACCGAGGTCATCAGGCCGAGCGAACCGAAGCCCTGGGCCACCGTGTCGGACTGCACGTCGCCGTCGTAGTTCTTGCAGGCCCAGACATAGCCGCCCTCCCACTTCATGGAGGAGGCGACCATGTCGTCGATCAGGCGGTGCTCGTAGGTCAGGCCCGCGGCGTCGAACTGGCTCTTGAACTCGGCGTCGAAGATGTCCTGGAAGGTGTCCTTGAACATGCCGTCGTAGGCCTTGAGGATGGTGTTCTTCGTCGACATGTACACCGGGTAGTTCTGCTGCAGGCCGTAGTTGAACGACGCCCGCGCGAAATCCTCGATGGACTTGCGGAAGTTGTACATGCCCATGACGACGCCGCCGTCCTCGGGCATCTTCACGACCTCGTGCACGATCGGCTCGCTGCCGTCGTCCGGGGTGAAGGTCAAGGTGACGGTGCCGCCCTGGAACACCTTGAAGTCGGTGGCGCGGTACTGATCGCCGAAGGCGTGGCGGCCGATGATGATCGGCTTGGTCCAGCCGGGAACCAGCCGGGGCACGTTCGAGATGATGATCGGGGCGCGGAAGATCGTGCCGCCCAGGATGTTGCGGATGGTGCCGTTGGGCGAGCGCCACATCTTCTTGAGGCCGAATTCCTTGACCCGCGCCTCGTCCGGGGTGATGGTGGCGCACTTCACACCGACGCCGTGCCGCTTGATGGCTTCGGCGGCGTCGACGGTGACCTGGTCGTCTGTCTTGTCCCGGTACTCGATGCCGAGGTCGTAGTACTCCAGGTTCACATCGAGATACGGGTGGATCAGCTTGTCCTTGATGAACTGCCAGATAATCCGGGTCATCTCGTCGCCGTCGAGTTCTACGACGGTGCCTTCAACCTTGATCTTGGACATGGATCTTCGTGTCCTCCTAGGATGGTGCCCTCATTGCACGGCCAGGCGAACACGCTTGTGAGCGGACCCCAGCTGTTCCAACAGACAACGTATATGTCCCGCGTTGTCGGCGAGACGTGTGGTGCAAACAAGACAAGCGTACTGCTGCCCGAGTCCTCACCGCACGGGCAGCCCCCGGAGTGAGCTGCGCCACCTTTGTTACCGATTGGTAGGTCGGCGACGACTCCCGGACGCATCCCCGCAACCGCCGTCGCCGCCATGATCCGCCTTCCTTCCAAGCCCGGCAACCGCCTGGCACACGACGAGGCCCGCGCAACATCGTGACGTTGCGCGGACCTCTCGGGCGGTGGATCAGACCGCGACCGGGATCCGGGCCCCCTCCTCGGAACCCTCGATGAGGTTCTCCGGCCGGTCCCGGATCATCAGGGCGATGATCGGGATGGCCGCGAGGAAGAACCCGGCGCCCACATAGAAGGCGACGTCGTAGCTGTGGATCGCGGCCCGCGCGGCCAGGTTGTCGATGCCGGGGTTCTCCTGCGCGAAGGACTTGGCGACCTGCACCGAGATCGTGGTCAGCAGCGCCGTCCCGACCGCACCGCCGACCTGCTGCGCCGCGTTCAGCAACGCGGAGGCGACGCCGGAGTCCTCTTCCTCCACCTGGTGCAGCGCGACCGTCTGCATCCCGACGAACAGCGGACCCATGCCGAGCGCGATGAGCACCTGAGCCGGCAGCACCCCGGCGAGGAAGCTGTCGCCGTAGCCGAGCTGGGCCAGCAGCAGCAGGCCGATGACGCCGAGCACGGCGCCGGCCAGCATCAGCGGCCGCGGGCCGAGCTTCGGGAGCAAGGCACTGGTGACACCGGCAGAGATCGCGATGCCCGCAGGGAAGGGCAGGAACGCGAAGCCCGCCTTCAGCGCGGAGTAGCCCAGCGTGATCTGGAAGTAGTAGCTCAGGAACAGGAACATCGCGAACATCGCGATCGGGATGAGCAGCGCGGCGAGGAAGGCGCCGCCCCGGTTGATCTCACCCGGAATGTGCAGCGGCAGCAGCGGGTTCGACGAGCGCCGTTCGATCGCGACGAAGGCGGCGAGCAGGACCAGCCCGGCGACGAGCAGCGCCAGGGTGCTGCCTGCCAGCCAGCCGTCGTCAGCGGCGCGGCTGAAGCCGTACACGATGGCGATCAGGCCGAGCGTCACCGTGACGGCACCGGGCACGTCGTATCCCCCACTACGCGGCGCGGGCACGTCCTTGGCGACCCAGGCCAGCGCGCCGAACAGCGCGATGAGCGCGATCGGGGTGTTGACCAGCAGGCACCAGCGCCACGACGCGTATTCGGTGAGTGCGCCGCCCGCGATCAGGCCGAGCGCCGCGCCACCCGCGGAGATGCCCGCGAACACGCCGAACGCGGTGGCCCGCTCACCCGGTTCGGTGAAGGTCACCGACAGCAGCGACAGCGCCGCCGGGGCGAGCAGCGCGGCGAACGCGCCTTGCAGCGCGCGCCCGGCGAACAGTTCCGCGCCGTTCTGCGCGAGGCCGGCCAGCGCCGAAGCGCCCGCGAAACCGATCAGGCCGATGATGAAGATCCGGCGCCTGCCGAGGTAGTCGGCCAGCCTGCCGCCCAGCAGCAGCAAGCCGCCGAAGATCAGCGTGTAGGCGGTGAGCATCCATTGCCGGTTGCCGTCGCTGATGTCGAGATCACGCTGCGCGAACGGCAGCGAGATGGTCACGATGGTGGCGTCCAGCACCACCATGAGCTGGGCCAATGCGATCACTGCCAGCGCGAGCCAGCGCGCCGAACCGGCCGCTTTTTGCGGCGCGGGCACCGCCGTTGCCGTTTCCGTCACGGTCATCTCCTCGTCCTCGTCGTCCGAGCTATCCTGTCATCGAGCGACATTTGTCGTCAAGAGAAAAATGTCGCATTACGACATTTGACCGTTAAGGACAGAAAAGCAGCAGGTTGCGTTAGCATGGGCACATGCTCGAGTCATCGGCGCCGATGGGCGCGAGCGCAGCGGCCGCCCGCGCCGCGGGCGCCCCACCGACCACAGGGCTGCGCGAACGCAAGAAGCAGCAGACGAGGTTGCGCATCATCGCGGCCGCCTTGGATCTGTGCGATACGCAGGGCTTCGACGCGACCACGATCGAGCAGATCGCCCACGTGGCGGACGTCTCACCGCGCACGATCAATCGCTACTTCGACAACAAGGAGGACATCGTCCTCGGCCCGGTAAAGGACTTCGGCCGTACCATCGCCGAGACGCTGCGCGAGCTGCCCCGCACGGGCAACGAACTCGAGGCGTTGCGCACGGCGTTCCTGCACGTGGTCGATCGAGCCGCCGCGGCGGGCGACGCCGATCCGCTGTCGTTCCGCCAGTTCCAGCAGATACAGCGCATCCTGCGCAGCAGCCCGTCGGTCAGCGCGCGCAGCATGGAACACGCCGACGACAAGAACACCGCGATCGCGGCGGTGGTCGCCGAGCGTCTCGGCACCACACCCGACGCGCGTCCCGTGCGGCTCATCGTCGGCACCTGGCAACTCATCGGCCACATCGGCATGGAATGCTCGGACGACACATTCCTGGACGAGGACCTTTCAGCCGCGGCCAGGGCGGGCCGCGCCGCGTTCACCGAGACCTACGATGAGTTCGTCCGCGCCTGCTGCGGGGCGCCGGGCGCCGCGGACCGGTGAGTTCGACGGAGGATTTCGGGCGCTGACCGCCGCCGGTTATGATGCCGGGCAGGTCATGAGTACCAGCGCCAAGCCCCGGCTCGCTGGTCGGCAACCCTCCAGCCGCGGTGGGGTGCTCCGGGTGATGACCTGGCTCCCGAGAGCCGGGAGCAAGCGCGTAACAGGAGGTCGCCGGCATGTGTTGTTGTTCGTCACCCACACACCGCTAACCCCTGCTGTACCGGCGAACACCTGCTTGGGAGCAAACCATGAGTGAATTCACCGCGCCCGGGGCCGAGCCCGCGCAGTGGTCTTTCCGCAGCGTGGACATTGCGGATGCGCACGCAGGTTCAGCGACGGCGGCGACGTGACCGTGGGTACCGAAGCGAACGCACGAACCTCCGGCGTCGCCCTGCCCCCTCCGGATGGGCGGCTCGGCACCATCGCCATCGGGGACGTGCGTCTGGAGAACGGCGCGGTCATCCCGGACGTCCACTTGGCGGTGCAGCGCTGGGGTGAACTCTCGCCCGGCCTGGACAACGTGGTACTGGTCGAACACGCGCTGACCGGCGATTCCCATGTCGTCGGCAAGCCCGACGACGTGCACCCGATGCCCGGCTGGTGGGACGGCATGGTCGGGCCGGGCGCGCCGCTGGACACCGACGAATGGTGTGTGATCGCGACCAACGTGCTCGGCGGCTGCAAGGGCAGCACCGGGCCCTCCAGCCTCGCCCCGGACGGAAAGCCCTGGGGCGCGAGGTTTCCCGAGATCTCCATCCGCGATCAGGTGACCGCCGAGGCGGCTCTGTTCGACCTGCTCGGCATCGAGCGGCTCGCCGCCGTCGTCGGCGGGTCGATGGGCGGCATGCGGGTGCTCGAGTGGATGGTGGGGGCGCCGGAGCGGGTCGCCGCGGCACTGGTGCTCGCGGTCGGCGCCCGCGCCACCGCCGACCAGATCGGCACCCAGACCACCCAGATCGCGGCGATCAAGGCCGATCCGGACTGGCAGGGCGGCGACTATCACGGCACCGGCCGCGCCCCGACGACGGGCATGGCCCTGGCCCGCCGGATCGCGCACCTGACCTACCGCACCGAATTCGAGCTGGATCACCGGTTCGAGAACAAGCCTCAGGACGACGAGGACCCGTGGCACGGCGGCCGCTACGCCGTGCAGAGCTACCTCGACCATCAGGCCGAAAAGCTGTGCAAGCGTTTCGATCCCGCCACCTACGTCCTGCTGACCGAGGCGATGAACCGTCACGACGTCGGTCGCGGCCGGGGCGGCATCGAGGCGGCGCTCGCGGCGACGCCGGTGCCGTGCGTGGTCGGCGGCGTCGACTCCGACCGGCTGTACCCGCTGCGGACCCAGCAGGAACTCGCCGATCTGCTGCCCGGCTGCGACGGGCTGGACGTCGTGCACTCGCGCGACGGGCACGACGGATTCCTCACCGAGGCGGCGGCGGTGTCGAAGCTGCTGACCGAGACCATGCGCCTGGCGCGCGCCGTGGTGCGGCCCGAACGCTGAGCGGTTCGGCCCGGCCGTCGATCGCCGCACAGTGCCCGGCGGCGTTCCGGGCGCTGTCCGCGTCGCCTTGCGCTCAGAGCGCCGCGCGCCGCCGCGCGGATTCGATCAGGTTGATGTTGGTTTCGATCCATTCCCGCAGCGCGGCGATCGGCGTGCGCAGACTGTGGCCGAGTTCGGTGAGCGTGTAGTCCACCCGCGGCGGGATGGTGGGATGCACTGTGCGAGTGACGAATCCGTCGTTCTCGAGTTGCCGCAACGTCTGCGTCAACATCTTCTGGGAGATCCCATCGATGCGGTGGCGCAGATCGGTGTAGCGCAGGGTGCCGTCGGCGAGCGCGTCGATGATGAGCACCGTCCACTTGCCCGCGATGTGGTCGAGAATCTCCCGCGTCGGGCACTTCGCGGAGTACACGTCGGCGGGCAGGCCGGAGCTTTCGACATAGGTGGACACCTATTGGAGTGTAGCGCACCGATTAGTGCCTTCTTCCTAAGAGAGTGTGACTCTCCGATAGTTAGAAATATGGAAACGCAAACACTTTCGGTGGCCGACGCGATCCGCGGGCGTCGCACGGTGCGCCACTACCGCTCCGATCCGGTGGCACCCGAGCTGATCGAGGAGTTGCTCGAGCTGGCGATGCAAGCGCCGAGCGCATGGAACATGCAAGACCGGTCGATCGTGGTGGTGACGAGTGAATCCGGCCGCGCCGCGCTGTCGGAGGCGGCGTTCGGTCAGCCGCAACCCACAGAGGCGCCGGTGGTGCTGGTCTTCGTCGCCGATGCCGCCGCCTGGCGAGCGGCCAACGCCGACATCGCCGAACTGGCCGGCCGCAACGGCGCGTGGAACGCCGAGTTCACCGCTATGTTCGACGCGCGCGCCGAGTACCTGACCTTGGAGCGGCACGGGCTGCTACGGGAGAACGCCGTCAAGAACGCGATGATCGCCGCCACCTACGCGATGCTCGCCGCCACCGGTCTCGGATTGGCCTCGGCACCGATGAACGGCTGGGACCCCACGCTCGTGAAACAAGCCATCGGCATCGGCGACCGCGACGATCTCGCCATCGCGGTGCTGGTCACCATCGGCTACAGCGACACCGTCCCGCCCCACCCCGGGCGCCGCCCGCGCGCGCGAACTGTTTTCGCCGAGCGATATCCCGCTGCCCGCTGATCGCCAGGGCGGCCCGGCCCGGCCGGGTCGCCCGCGCCTCAGCCGACGCCGAGCGTGTTGATCGTGGCCGCGAGAAACAGGATGCTCGATCCGAGCAGGGTCAGCGCGCCGACGTCGAAGGGCTTGCTGCGCACCGCGAGCAGCCCCACCCGCGCGGTCGGCAGGCACAGCCGGAACGCCGCCGCCAGCAACGTCGCCCCCCCGAAGAAGAACGCCCCGCGCCGCCACCGATCGGACGCGACGAAAACCACCGCCACCACGATGACCAGCGTCACAACCACCATCGGCAGATGGGAACGCAAGAACTCCGCCCCCGGACTGCGTCGCCTGGCGACAGGCATGTCGGCATCGGTCACGCCCCGATTCTTGCAGACCTGCCCGCGTCCGGTCCGCCGGAGGTTCCGCGAGCTTGGCTGTCGCGCCCATGGCGACCGCCTCGATGGCGACGGCCGATGGTGACTCCGGTCACTTGGGCCGGGTTCCACTCCCGGCCACCTGGGCGCTTACCTGAACGTGCGGAACTGGTGTCGAAAGTGCGTACTTGTCGTCGTCGCGGGCTGAGCAAACACTCGGTCGTGGTCAGGAAGCCGTGAGCCCTACGGGCACAGCGCGCGAGGGGAGTCGCATGAACGATCGGACAACCGCGGTGACCGTGCTCGGCACGGGTTCGATGGGTTACGCCCTCGCAGAGGCTCTTCTCGCGGCGGGATATTCGACCACCGTGTGGAATCGCAGCCCGCAGCGAGCGTCTGCGCTGGTGGCCGTGGGCGCGCGTCAACAGCTCGCCGTCGCCGATGCCATCACCGCCAGCCCGCTGATAATCACCTGCCTGACCACGTTTCAAGCGACCCGCGACACTTTGACCGCTGCCGACACCGAGCTGAACGGGCGAACGCTGATCACTCTCAACAGCGGCACCCCGGCCGACGCGCGAGACTTCGCGCGGTGGGCCGCCGGCCGAGGAGCGCGTTTCCTCGGTGGCGCGATCAAGAACGTACCTGCGGCCGTCGGGAAGCCGGACACACTGCTGTACTTCGGCGGCGAACCGGACATCTTCGACGAGCACAAGGAAACACTGCGAGTGCTCGGTGGTGAACTCGTCCATCTGGGTGCCGAACCGGACCTGGCCGCTCTCTACGAATCTGCGGTCGGCGCAACACTTCTGCCCACACTGCTCGGATTCTTCGAAGGCGCAGCGATACTGTCCGCGCGCGGTCTGACAGCACGCACAATGGTGCCGTATTCGATCAAATGGCTACAGATGATCGAGTCACTGCTGCCGGTCATGGCCGAGGAGATCGACAGCGAGGACTACACCCGGCTCGGCTCGTCGATCGCGCTGTTCCACAACGCGATCGGCGACGACGAGCGACTCGCCGCGGAGTCGGGCGTCGATATGTCCTGGCATGCCCCGATACACGACCTGCTGCACCGAGCGGTAGCCGAGGGCCTGGGCGAGCAGAGCATCACAGCGCTGGTCCAGCTCCTCGCACCCGACCGTCGGCGGGTCGATACCCGGGAAATCTGAGAGGATTCATCCCTTGGCCGTGACGGTCCATATCGCCAACTCGGCTTCGCGGGACTGCGTTCCGTCCCACGGATGATCCCGAAAGCGCTCGTCGGTCAGGTATTCCACGTACTTCGCTCCGGTATACGCCCAATTGGTGACCGCCAGCTCGGACGTCCGCTGCCCGAGCTGGCTTTTCTTCCACACGTGTGCGATGTCGGTGGCGATCGGGCGTAGATCATCCGGTGCTGCCGCCGTGGGTATGGTGAGGGTGACGAGGAACGCCAGTTCATCCAGGGTGGCCGGGCTTCCCACCACATGCACGGACGTGAGACATGCTCCCACCGGAAGGTTTATCGCTGTCAGGGCGGTCTTCAACTCCCCGGTGACCAGAGGATCGACAGACAGGGCGGGGCAGCCTGCTGGTATGGCTGCCGTCGAAGTCGTTGTCCCGGTCGGCTCCGCCGCCGGATCCGCCGAACTCCCGGAACCGCAACCTGCCAGCAGCGCAACGCCGGCGACGACGACGGCCAGCAGACTCGATCCGGCACGAACCACCGCCCCCACCATGTTGCCTCCGCTCAGGTTCGACGCGGCCACGGACAGCGCGCCCTCCCGCTCAGCTGGTCTATCGCTTCCTACCGGATCGAAAGCGTCGTCGTCCAGTGGTATGGCCACCCCTGGAGACAGGGCACGCTCGGGTGACAACATGTCGATCATGATCGCGCGACGACTTCCCCTTCTCGCCGTTACCGCCCTTCTGGCGGTGGGGCTCGGCTCCGGCGCCACCGCTACCGCGACACCTCCGCTGTCGCCTCCGGTGCTCGAGGAGGTCTTCTCGGTGCCCGGAACCGTGTCGGCGAAGTTCCACAATCCCAACGCCGAGGGCATGTGCTGGGTGTACAACGACGACACCGGGGAGATCTTCGGCGGCAACAACCCCACCTCGTTCGCCATCGCGGACGGCAAGATGGTCCAGACGTCGCTCGGCAACGGGTCCCTGCCCGCCGGACAGATGCGCGTGCGTGGCGCATGCGCCTGGGAACGGCCCACCGGCGATCCCCGCGCGGGCGACACCGCGACGACGGACATCGTCACCGTCGACGTGATCGGCAAGCCGAGCACGGGCAGCTTCGGCTGAGGCCTCGCCGGTAGCCCCGGCGGTCGTGGCGCCTGGTTGACTGACACCCGTGTTCCATCTGATGTTCCACGAGCCGCGCATTCCGCCGAATACCGGCAACGCGATCCGGTTGGTCGCGGGGACCGGGTGTCATCTGCACCTGATCGAGCCGTTGGGGTTCGATCTGTCGGAGCCGAAGCTGCGCCGAGCCGGGTTGGATTACCACGATCTGGCGTCGGTGACGGTGCACGCGACTCTGGCGGCCGCGTGGGAGACGTTGCGGCCGGAGCGGGTTTTCGCGTTCACCACGCAAGCCACCACCCGGTTCACGGACGTGGCCTACCGGGAGAACGACGTCCTGCTGTTCGGCACCGAACCCACCGGCCTGCCCGCGGAGGTGCTGGCGGACCCGCACGTCACCGACCGGCTGCGCATCCCGATGCTGCCCGGCCGCCGCTCCATGAACCTGTCCAACGCGGCCGCGGTCACCGTCTACGAAGCATGGCGCCAACTGGGCTTTCCCGGCGGCGTATAGGCGTGGTCATGGCAGGTCGATCTCGAAGCGCTTGAAGCGAGACGTCGCGCCCGCGGCCAGCCGGACGGCGGACTTGGGGACTCCGTAGTGCTCGGCGAGCAGTTCGACGGCCGCCTTGTTGGCTTTTCCCTCGACGGCGGGAGCCCGCACGTACAGCTGCAGACTGCCGTCGTCGAGGGTTTCCACCAGCGGGCCCTTACGGCTGTTCGGCTTGATCGTCGCCCTTACCACCGTCGGCATTCTCGCCTCCTGCGCTGGTCTGCGCGCCGTCCGCGGCGCTGCTCGCGGGCTCGACGGGAGCCTGCGCCGATTCTTCCCTACGCGGCGCGGGCTTCCGACGCCGCACCAGGCGCGCGATACCCCACAGCACCGCGGCCACCACAGCGAGGAAGCCGAGCCAGGGAATCGCTCTGCCGCTGAACACGACGGCGTCCTGCAGCCAGTTCACCAGGGAATTCCAGCCGGCGACGATGCCGTCCCAGAAATTGTCCGGGTCGTCGCCGGGCCCGTCGCGGTCGGTGGTGATCTCGATGGTCAGCGTGGACAAGGCGACCTGGTCGTCGAGGCGTCGCTTCTGCGCGGTGAGGCTGTCCAGTTCACCCTGGCGGCTCGACAGCGCCTGTTCGGCGGCGAGCAGGTCGGAGGTGCTGGTGGCGCCCGCGATGAGCGCGCGCAGCCGGTCCACCGACGCTTGTAGTGCCTTGATCCGCGCGTCCAGGTCCTCCCACTGCATGGTGACATCGTCGCGGTTGGTGGTGACCCGGGTGACTTGCCCGACCCCGCCGAGACCGGTGATGAACGCGTCGGTCTTGTCCGCGGGCAGGCGGACGACGAGCGTGGCGCTGGGCTCGGTGTCGTCGGTGCCGGGCTGCTCGGTGCGGCTGTCGACCCGGCCGCCCGCGGCGCGCACCTGGTCGATGATCGTGCCCGCCGCGGCGACCGGCGCGTCGGCGGTGATTTCCACGCTGCCGGTGACCACTTCCTTGCGCGTGGACACCGGTTCGCCGCCGGAGTTGTTGTCCCGCTTCGGAGGCGCCAGCTCGTGCGCTCCCGGCGGTGCGATCGCGGGGGCGGGACCGGTGACCACCGTCGACGACCGGTCCCGAGCGGGTTTCGCGTCGTCGTCACCGCAACCGGCGAGCAGAGCCAACCCCAGCGCGCCGACACACAGCACAGCAAGCTTCCTCATGCCTGGCACAGTAGCCGTTTACGCTGCGCGGACAGCCCCGCATAACGGTTTCCTAGAGCGCTTCTAACACTTCTTTAAAGCAATGGGCTCAACGGAAGTCGCGCGATGTGGACGCCATCCGCAGATCCATGCGCTGGAGATGTTCGGCGACCACGCTGACCACGCCTTCGGCATTCTGCACCCGGCCGCGGATGAGCAGAGCGGCGGCGCCCTGGGCCAGACGCCGGTAACGCCGCCACAGCCCCAGCGAGCAGACGATGTTCACCATGCCGGTCTCGTCTTCCAGATTCAGGAAGGTGACGCCCTCCGCGGTGGCGGGACGCTGCCGGTGCGTCACCGCGCCGCCCACCAGCACACGAGAGCCGTCGGGCACGGTGAGCAGGCCGGCGGCCGGCACGACGCCGAGCGCGTCCAAGTGCGGGCGCAAGAATTCCGTCGGATAACTACCCGGCGAGACGCCGGTGGCCCATACGTCGGCGGCCGCCAGCTCGAGGTCACTCATCCCGGGCAGAGCGGGCGCGGTGGTGGCCGCGCCGGTACCGGGCAACCGGTCCGAGCGCTCGCCCGCGGCGGCGCCGGCCGCCCAGAGCGCCTCGCGGCGGGTGATCCCGAGACTGCCGAGCGCGCCCGCCGTGGCGAGCGATTCGGCTTGCGCCACAGTCAGTTCCACCCGGCCGGTCAGGTCGAGGAAGGACGTGTAGGGCCGCTCGCCCCTGGCGGCGACGATGCGTTCGGCGAGGTCGTCGCCGATCTGGCGGATCGCGGCGAGACCCAGGCGCACCTCGGTGCCCTGAGCCTCCAGGGTCGCCTCGGCCCGGCTGGCGTTGACGTCGGGACCGTGCACCGCGACCGCGTGCCTGCGCGCGTCGGCGACCAGCGACTGCGGCGAGTAGAACCCCATCGGCTGGGCGCGCAGCAGACCCGCGCAGAAGGCGGCGGGATGATGCAGTTTGAACCAGGCCGAGTAGTACACGATCGCGGCGAAGCTCTGCGAATGACTCTCCGGGAAGCCGAAATTCGCGAAAGCGTAGAGCTTCTCGTAGATCCGGTCGGCGACTTCGCCGGTGATCCCGTGCCGCTCGCGCATGCCCTGGTAGAGCCGCGCCTTCAGGCGCTCCATGCGTTCCGTGGACCGCTTGGAGCCCATGGCGCGGCGCAGCTGATCGGCCTCGACGGCGGTGAATCCGGCGACGTCGACGGCCATCTGCATGAGCTGCTCCTGGAACAGCGGCACGCCGAGCGTGCGTTCCAGCGAATTCTTCAGCGCCGGATGGTCGTAGACGACGTCCTCCACGCCGTTGCGCCTGCGGATGTAGGGATGCACCGATCCGCCCTGGATCGGACCGGGACGGATCAGCGCCACCTCGACCACCAGGTCGTAGAAACTGCGCGGGCGCAGCCGGGGCAAGGTCGCCATCTGCGCGCGCGACTCGACCTGGAAGACGCCGACCGAGTCCGCGCGCGCGAGCATCTCGTAGACCTCGGGCTCGGCCAGGTCCAGCGAGTGCAGCTCGACGGTCTCGCCTTTGTGCTCGCGCACCAGGTCGATCATGTAGTGCAGGGCCGAGAGCATGCCGAGGCCGAGCAGGTCGAACTTCACCAGATCGATGGCGGCGCAATCGTCCTTGTCCCACTGCAGGACGCTGCGGCCGGGCATGCGCGCCCATTCCACCGGGCAGACGTCGGCGATCGGCCGGTCGCAGATCACCATGCCGCCGGAGTGGATGCCCAAGTGCCTGGGCAGGCCCTCGATGTCGGCGGCCAGTTCCAGCACCTCGGCGGGGATGTCGGTGTTCGTCTCGGCGCCGACGCCCGTCCAGCGGCTCACCTGTTTGCTCCACGCGTCCTGCTGCCCGGGTGAAAACCCCAGTGCCCGTGCGGCATCCCGGACCGCGGACTTGCCGCGGTAGGTGATCACGTTGGCCACCTGCGCGGCGTATTCGCGGCCGTACTTCCGGTAGACGTGCTGGATGGCCTCTTCGCGGCGATCGGATTCGATGTCGACGTCGATGTCGGGCGGACCGTCGCGCTCCGGGGAGAGGAAACGCTCGAACAGCAATTGATTACGGACCGGGTCGACATTGGTGATGCCGATGGCATAGCAGACCGCGGAGTTGGCCGCCGAGCCGCGCCCCTGGCACAGGATGTCGTTGTCCTTGCAGAAGCTGACGATGTCGTGCACCACCAGGAAGTAGCCAGGGAACTCCAGCTTCTCGATCACCGCGAGTTCGTGCTCGATCTGCCGGTAGGCCTCCGGGTTCTGCTCGGGGGTCCCATAGCGCGCCGCGGCGCCCGCCATCGTGAGCTCGCGCAGCCAGGACTGCTCGTCGTGCCCGGCGGGCACGTCGAAGGGCGGCAGGTGCGGAGCGATCAGCTGCAGGTCGAAGGCGCATTCGCGGGCCAGGGCCGCCGCGTTCGCCACCGCCTGCGGGCAGTCGGCGAACAACCGCGCCATTTCCGCACCGGACCGTAGATGCGCGCCGCCCACCGGCGCCAGCCAGCCCGCTATCTCGTCCAGGCTCTGTCTGGCCCGGATCGCCGCGAGCGCCATGGCGCGGCGACGCCGGCTCGGTGCGGCGAAATGCGCTCCGGTGGTGGCGAGCACGGGCAGGCCGACGCGATCGGCCAAGGCGATCAGGTGCGCGTTGCGCTCGTCGTCCTCCGGGATGCCGTGCTGGGTCAGCTCCACGCTCACCCGGTCGGCGCCGAAGCGCTCGGTCAGCTCACGCAGCGCGGCTTCCGCCCGTTCCAGGCGGGTGCTGCCGGCGCGCAGGTCGAGCTCGAGCGCCTGGCGCAGCTGCCCCTTCCGGCAGCCGGTGAGGATCTGCCAGTGCCCCTCGGCCGCCGCGGTGAGCGTGTCGAGGTCGTAACGCAGGATCCCTTTCTCCCCGGCGGCCATGTGCGCGGCGGCGATCTCGCGGGAGAGTCTGCGGTAGCCCTCCTGGCCGCGAGCCAGCACCAGCAGGTGCGGCCCGGCCGGGTCCGGCGCGCCGGTGCGCGGCGCCGAGTCGGGGGCGGCGGCGGGCCCGCTCGCGGAGCCGGGAACGTGCGGCTCGGCAGCCGTGCCGAGGGACAGCTCGGCGCCGAAGACGGTGGGCATTCCCCATTCCCTGGCCGCCTCGGCGAAGCGGACGGTGCCGTAGAAGCCGTCGTGGTCGGTGAGCGCGATCGCCGTCAGGCCGAGCCGTACCGCCTCCTCCACCAGTTCCTCCGGTGGGCTGGCGCCGTCCAGGAAGCTGTAGGCCGAATGCGCGTGCAGCTCCGCGTACGGGACCGGTGGCTCTTCGGCGCGTCGCACGGGCTCGGCGTGGTACTCGCCGCGCTTGCGCGACCACGCCGGGCTGTCGCCGCCGTCGCCCGGATACATCGCGTCGGGGTTCGTCCGTCCGGGCCGCCCGGACAGCACCCGCTCCATCTCCGCCCAGCTGGGCGGACCGTTGCCCCAGCCCACGACTCACCTCCTCGCCTCGAACATACATTCGATGCGCGACGTTGTACAGGCAGGTCAGGCCACCGACAGGCGTTCGACGGACCCGGCGGCCAGCGCGGCTTCGACACCCTTCAGCCGAGCGCGGATGAGCGCGCCGTAGGCGTCGGAGGCGAGGACGTCGAGATGCCCGCGAGCGATCGCCAGTTGCATCCTGGCCACTTCGAACTCGCCGACCCGGCGATGACTGTCGGCCAGGTTGAGATAGAGCGAGGGCAAGAAGCCGCGCAGCCCTTCGTCGAGCGGCACTCCGGGGCCGAATACCGCGGCCAGTGCGCGCTGATCCCAGCGCAACGCCTCGGCGGGCTCCGCTTGGAGATCGGCGAGATGATGGGCGACCACGCAGCGCTGCAACGCTCCGCCGCGTTCGCCGAGTTCGTCCCAGAGCTTTTCCAACGCCCGTCGCCCCGCCGCGGGGTCGACGCCACCGAGCCGCACCGCGGCAAACACCTCCGCCATCCGATCGTCCGACATGCGGTGAAGTATCGCACATATGTTCGAACGTTTCGAGAGTTGTTCGATGCGTTTCGCGCACCCGAAAACCCCGCGCCCGTGCGGTTCTCGAACACCCCGGCGCGGACGCGCCGACGGGGTGGTGTGCCGATCCGAGTGCGACCGGGACACTTGGCAGCGAACTTACTTCAGAGTAAGTTCATGGGCACCAGACCTGCAAAGGAGCAGTGATGACCGACGCATCCGCTGAGCACACCCGGCGCCGCACCCGCGACCTCACCGGACGGCACGTCCTCATCACCGGAGCGTCCTCCGGAATCGGCCGGGCGGCGGCGGTGGCGGTGGCGGGCAAAGGCGCCACCGTCTTTCTCCTCGCGCGCCGGGGCGAGGAGCTCGCCGCCGTCGTCGACGAGATTCGGGCCGCGGGCGGCTCGGCTTACGGATACTCCTGCGACGTCACCGATACCGACTCGGTCGACCACGTGGTCGAGACCATCCTGCGCGAACACGATCACGTGGACATGCTGGTCAACAACGCGGGCCGCTCGATCCGCCGCGCCATCCACCGCTCCACCGACCGGCTGCACGACTTCGAACGCACCATGGCCGTCAATTACTTCGGCGCACTGCGGCTGACGCTGGCCCTGCTGCCGCAGATGCGGGAACGTAAGTTCGGGCACATCGTCAACATCAGCAGCGCGGGCGTGCAGATGGCCACGCCGCGGTTCTCGGCTTATCTGGCCAGCAAGGCGGCGCTGGACAAGTTCACCGAGGTGGCTGCCGTCGAGACGATGGCCGACGGCGTCACGTTCACCACCATCCACATGCCGCTGGTGCGCACCCCGATGATCACCCCGAGCGGTGACCAGGGCCCCGCCGAGTCCCCCGAGTGGGCGGCCGCGACCATCGTGCGCGCGCTGACCGAACGGCCCAAACGCATCGACGTACCGCTGGGCACCATCGCCGAATACGGCGCGCTGCTCACCCCGAAGATCCGCGACCGCGTCCTGCACCGCTACTACCGCGCCCTGCCCGACTCCCCCGCGGCCAAGGGCGAACCGAACGTGCCCGGTGAACCGGCCGACCCCATCGCCGCGCTCCCCACACCCCGCACCCGGTCGACCGCGCGCCGCGTCACAGGTACAGCCTTACGCCGCGCCGCCCGCTGGGTACCCGGCACCCATTGGTGATCCGAAAGAAGGTCAGCCCGCCAGGAACGGCCGGACGGCGGCGGCGAACTCCCAGTAGCGGTCGCGATGGATGCTGTGGCCGCAGGTGAAGGTGGTGACCGTGCAGTCCGCGAGGCCGGCTTGCAGGACGGTGAGCTTCTCCGGATCCACCATGCCGCCTGGCCCGCCGCACAGCACCAGGGTAGGTGCGGTGATGTCGGAGAGCCGGTCCCACCACTCCGGGTTCGGCTTGCGGAACTGCTCGAGCGCCGTCTTCGTCATGGAGCGGTCGAACGCGAGCACCGCGCGCGGGTGCCGGACCAGGCTCGAGGTGGCGTGCCACAGTTCGGGCACGGTGGGAAACCGGCGGGTCAGACGCACTTCCTCGGCGCCGGACTGCAGCGGAAGCGGACACTCCTCCATGACCAGCCTGCGCACCAGTTCCGGCCGCTCCTGCGCGACCCGCGACACCGCGTAACCGCCGAGCGAATGCCCGACCAGGTCTACCGTGGGCAGTTCCAGATGGTCGCACAGGCGCAGCAGATCGTCGCCGAAGTCGTCGAAGAGGTAGGAACCGGCGTGTGAGCTACGGCCGTGTCCACGGAGATCGGGGATGATCACACGGCGCCCGGACCGCATCAGAACGCGCGCGAACCGATCCCACGTATGCCCGTCGCCGCCCATCCCGTGCACCAGCAGCACGGGGATGTCGCTGACCGCGCCCACCCCCGAGTCCCGATAGGCGATCCGCACGTCTCCGAAAGTCACCTGGCCCAGCGTCAGATCCACGACCAACGAGAATACCGGCAGTCATGCGCCGACTCCGCACGGTGTAGCGCTGATCACCTGCGGCAAAGACGCAGTTCGAATGGCACTTTGCCGAGATCGGCGGCGAGAGGTCACGAACTGCGCTGACCCCCTCGGTATTTCGAGTTGCCCGAAAAACGCCTGGCGCGGGCGCCGACTCGGAACAATACTCGCCCCATGCCCTCATTCGCCGATTTCGACCGCCGCGACTACCGCACCGTCGACGTCGCCACCGGGTACGACGGCTGGGCGCCCACCTATGAGCAAACGGTCCTGGACGAGATGGATCTCGCCCTGCTCGGGCGGTTGCACCTGGACCTCGGCCGAGTACGGCGCGCGGCCGACCTCGGCTGCGGCACCGGCCGAACCGGAAGCTGGTTGCGCGAGCAGGGGATAACGCACATCGATGGGGTCGACGTGAGCCGGGGAATGCTGGCCTTGGCCGCCGAACGCGGCGCCCACACCACGCTGACCCGCGCGGACGTGCGGGCCACCGGCCTGCCGGGCGGCGCCTACGACTTGGTGATCGCGTCCCTGATCGACGAGCACCTACCCGAGCAGGCGCCGTTCTACGCGGAGGCGTGGCGGCTGGCCGCGCCGGGCGCGCGGTGCGTACTGGTCAGCTATCACCCGCAATTCATCATGGTGTCCGGAATGCCGACGCACTACACCGACCCGTCCGGCGAACCGGTGGCGATCAGCACCCACTTGCACTTGATCAGCGAGCACCTGACGGCAGGCCTGGCCGCGGGCTGGGTGCTCACCGAGGTAGCCGAGGCGTTGGTGGACGACGCCTGGCTGGCTCGCAAGCCGAAATGGGCCGCCTTGCGCGGCCATCCGTTCACGCTGGCGACGGTGTGGTCGCGCCCGGAGTAAGCCCGTCGCAGCACGCGATCCGGGGGTTACGCCTCGGCGGTCCGGCGGATGATCGCGAGATATTCGTGCGCGTCACGCGGCGTTGTCCTCGACCAGCTGGTGGGTGAAGTCGGCGCGGTCGCTGATCTCGATCGCAGTCACGGCGTAGCGCTTCCAGCGCCATCGCCACCGCGGTGGTGCCATAACCCGAGCCCAGTTCGAGCACCCGGCCCGCCGATGCGCCGTGGTCGCGGAGCAGACGCACGCGGTGCCGGTCGCGATCGGCAACCCTCGCCTCGGTCTTGCCCCACCACGAGTCATTTCTGGAGTAGAACTCCCGCACCCAATCCATGGGTTTCAGTCGAACAGAGCCGGAGTCGATCGATCATGTGCCTTTGCTGTTGATCACGTGCAGTGGCGCGCAGGGCGTCAGTCGTAAAGCCCCTCGGCCCGCCAAGTCTCGTCGTGATAGATCAGCAACAGCACTTTGCCCGCGGCAGGGTCGTCATCGAGCTGGACCTGTGCGCGTGCGGTGAACGCGTCGTCCGAATCGGGCGCCCACCAGCGTTCGTCCACCGGCCACGGGCCCGCCCAGCCGGTCAGCCGCCACTGTTTGCTTCCCCACCGCAGCAGTGCGGGGTCGGCGTCGAACAGGGCGCGGTCGGTGACTTTGACGAGCGCGCCGTCGGCGGCTTCCAGCCGTACCAGCGGACGGTTCAGCAGGATCACGGCGGGGGCGGGCTCGGGCAGCCGCCCCGGCCAGGGTTGCGCCGGGTCGGTCGCGGGGACGAGTTCATCGCCCAGCGTGACCATGGTGATGCGCTCGGCGGGTCCGCGTCCGCCGCTCAGGACGCCGACCCGCACCGATGCCCCGCCGAGCAGCCCCTGCACCCGGATCAGCGCGCGACGGGCACGCTCGTCCTCTTCCCCGTCTCCACCCCACAACCCGAGTTGCAGCGCGCCCGCCGTGATCACCTCGACGGGTTCCAGCCGCAGCACGGTGATCGGCGCGGTGGGTCGCGCGCCGGCACGCCGGGTGAGCCAGCCGTCCAGCTGCCAGCGCACCCGATCGGCCGTGCCCTCCGGGGTGAGCGGCTCGGCGCAGCGCCAGATCCGCGAAAGATCTTCTCCAGCACCGGTTTCCGCGTGCACCGAAAGCCTGGTGCAGGCCAGCCCGGCAGCCGCGAGCGCGCTGTGCAGCCGGGTGGCGAGCAAGCGTCCGGCGAAGGCCGCCGCATCGACCCGCTCGATCGGCGGATCGCAGCGGTACTCCACCACCAGATCCGGCGGCGGCTGCCGCGCGGAGGGCGGACGCTCCGGCTCGGCCCTGGCGCAGCGATGCGCGAGCACGGCGTCGGTCCCGAACCGAGAGGCGACCTCCGCCGCCGAGAGCGCGGCGAAATCCCCGATCCGGCGTAAACCCAAGCGGTGCAGCAGATCGACCAGATCGGCGCGTTCCGGTGCGGCCAAGCTCGGCTCGACCGCGAGTTCCCCGACCCGCAACGGCGCGAGGAAGCGCGCTCCCGCCCCCGCGGGCACGATCGCGGCGCGCCGGGCGGCGATCACCGCCGTGGACAACTCGTCGGCGATCCCGATCTGCGCCTCCACCCCGGCCGCGGCCACCGCGTCGACCAGCCGCTCGGCCGCCGCCTCCTCGGACCCGAAGAACCGCGCCGCACCGCGCGCGGCGAGCACCAGCAACCCGGGACGCAGCACCTCCACTCCGGGCACCGTCGCGGCCACCGCCGCCACCACCGGTTCGAACAGTCGCGCGTCGCGATCCTGATCCTGTTGCGCGAGGTACAGCTCGGGACACCGCGCCTGCGCTTCTCGGCGTTTCAGGCCGCGCCGCACCCCTTCGGCTCGCGCGATCGCCGAACAGGCCACTACCCGGTTGGCGAACAACACCGCCACCGGCCGCGTCGCGGGCAGTCCCGCCACCGCCGCCGCGGCGACCGCGGGCCAGTCGGGGCACCACAGTGCGAGCACCCGTTTCGACCCCGGCCGGGTCACGGCGCCGCACGACCTTCCACCATCCCCGGTTTCCGGCGACCAGTGCGTCCGCGCAAACGCACTGCTCCGGCGGAACGGGCCGGGGCATCGCCGGGCATGGGCTCGAGATAGCGGGCAAGACCGTCACACCGGCCCCGCGCGCGCTCGCTGCCGCCCGTCCGCACCCCTGGATCGCGGTTGCGGCCGTCGTGACCAGCCGCGCCGAATCGCTCGGTCGGTGCGCCGGGCCGGCTCGGCAGCGATCGCTCCCGGCGGAGGGTGGCCGGAGTCGTCGAGACGCCGGGGGCAGCCGCGGAGCTCGCAGGCACACTCACGACACCGCCTCCTGCGTGTCGATGGCTTCGACTGTTCGAGCGGCTTTTTCGCGCAGCACCCATTCCACGCGTCCGGCGTTCGGGCACAGATCCAGCCGTCCGCGCCGCGGCGGTCCCGCCTTGCCACGCACCTCGACCGTCAAGCCGAGCGAACGCAAGCGTCCACGCCCGCGGCCGAGCCCGGTATACCCCGAGACACGGGCGTCGAGCCGGAGAGACGCGCCCGGCCAGCGACCGTCGGCGACCACGAGGGTGGCGCCCTTGTTGCGGGCGCGGGCCGCGATCACCCGGCTGCGCGCGGGCGCGACGGCGCCGCCGCCGAGCCCGAGCACGACCAGATCGAGCCCGTCGAGCAGCACCGCGGCCACCTCTACCGGGTCGGGGCCGGGGTCGGCGATCACGGCCAGTCGCCGCAGCTGCGCGCCCATTTCCACCGCGGCGAGCAGACCGAGCCGGGGCATGCCGACCACCGCCGCATGCCCGCCGCCTTCGGTCACCGCGGCGAGCAGGCCGGCCAGCAGCGAGTTCGCCCCCGTGTACGCCACGACGGAACCCTTGGCCAAGCCACCATCGGGCAACAGTGGTGCGAGCGCCGCGGGCACGGGCAGCGCCATTCCCCGCGACCCGGCGCCGAGCGGCACCCGATGCGCCGCCGATTCCCCGCGACCCGGTACCGCGGCCATGCGTCTGCGCAGTTCAGCCAGTGATGGAGCATCCCCCCGCCCACCACTGCGCGCCGGCGCGCCCCGATTCACCCCTCCCTGCGAGATCGCATCCGAACCCATCCCAACACCTACTTCCCACGATGGACCCGAGGCGAAGCATGCGGAGCGACCCTCTATTCGAGCGTCAGCACCGATCCAGCTATCGATTCGTATCGAATATACGTTCGATACCGACTCAGTAGAAACCGACCCCCAGGTTTCGTCAAGGGCGCAGCGCTTCGTGTCGCCCGAACGGTGCATCGAGCGGATTCCGCCCTGGCCCCCAGGCCGGGCGCGCATTCAGCCGCGCGGCGGACCCGGCTCCGGCAGACGCGCGTCCTGCCCGCGGGCGAACGCGATCCGCCGGCAAACCGGGATCGCAACCCCGATTCCGCCCGGCAACCTACGCCGAGGGACGTGATTCTCGATGCGAGAACAGGCGGGGCAGAATCCGGCGGATGCCCGGCTACAGCACCGCAGCACCCGTTCATCGGTATGGTGTGTGACACACATCCGACCCAACGTCAGCAGGCACCCCCGGCCGTACGGCCGCGCCTGCTGTCGCGCCTATGCGCGAACACGAATCAGGCCAGCTAGCCTCATTTTCCGCTACCCTGCACCCGTGACCGAACGCGCTCGTCCCACTGTCGGCCCCCAATATCTCGTCGCAGGCCGCTATCGCCTCCAGTCGAAGCTGGGGGGCGGCGGCATGGGCGCGGTCTGGCTGGCGCACGACCGCCTGCTCGACCGGGACGTCGCGATCAAGCAGGTGCTCACCACGGCCGGGCTGGACGAGGAAGAAGCGAACGCCGTCCGCAACCAGATCATGCACGAGGGCCGGGTCGCCGCGAAACTCTCGCACGACCACGCGATCGCCGTCTACGACGTGGTGCTCGAAGCCGGTGAGCCCTGGCTGGTGATGGAGCACCTACCCTCCCGCAGTGTCGCGAAAGCGCTCGCGCTGGTCGACACCCTGCCGCCGATCGAGGTCGCGCAGATCGGCGCTCAGGTCGCCGACGCGCTGGCCGCCGCGCACGCGGTCGGGATCGTGCACCGGGATATCAAGCCGGGCAACATCCTCGTCGCCGACCGCGGCCCCGGCGTGGGCATGGCGAAACTCAGCGACTTCGGCATCTCCCGCGGTGCGGGCGATCTGTCCGACGAACCGGACGGCGTGATCACCGGCACCCCCTCCTACCTGCCGCCCGAGGTGGCGCGCGGGGCACAGCCGACCAAAGCCAGCGACGTGTTCTCCCTGGGCGCCACGCTCTACACCGCGATCGAAGGGCAGCCGCCGTACGGCTTCGACGAGGACAGCGACGTCATCGTGCACCGCGCCGCCATGGCGCAGATCATCCCGCCGACCCGCAGCGGCGCGCTCACCCAGGCGCTGCTGCACATGATGGAGCCCGCGCCGCAGCGCCGCCCGACCATGGCCGAGGCGCGCGACGAGATCCTCACCGCGGCTTTCGGTCCCGGCACCGGACCGTACATTCTCGGCGCGCCCGTCCGCACCGAGGACGGAACCATCCCGTTCTGGGCCGCCCGCAATTCGGCGTCCGGCATCCGCAGCCCCCACTCCACGCCGCTCCCTCGCCCGCATCGCAACCACGTGGGCGCCACCGCGGCCACACCTGGGCAGCGCGCCAGGAACCCGCAGCCGAGCAACGCCCCCTTGGCCATCGCCGTGGGTCTTCTGATCGGCCTGATCATCATCATCGCGATCATCGTCGCCGTCCTCTGACCTCCGCGCGTATCCAGCGGTGTGCGAGCGGCGGTCAGTCGATGCGGCGGCGGTGGGCCCAGCGGGTCAGGGCGTTGCGGTTGGACTGCTGAGTCTTGCGCAGCACGTTGGAGGCGTGCGTCTCCACGGTTTTCACGGAGATGAACAGGTTTTCGGCGATCTCGCGATAGGTGTAGCCGCGGGCGAGCAGGCGCAGCACCTCCAGCTCGCGCGGCGTCAGTGAGTCGAGTTCGGGGTCGAGGGGCGGTTCGGGCACCGGGGATCTCCCGGTGAACGAGTCCAGCACGAATCCGGCCAATCGCGGGCTGAAGACCGCGTCGCCGCCCGCCACCCTGCGGATGCCGTCGGCCAGCTCGGCTCCCGAAATCGTCTTGGTCACATACCCTCTGGCCCCGGCCCGGATCACCGCGATCACGTCCTCGGCCGCGTCGGACACGCTCAACGCCAGGCACACCGGTCCCGGTTCGATACCGGCCAGCACCGCCACCCCGCCGCCGTCGGGCATGTGCACGTCGAGCAGGACGACGTCCGGGCGCTCGGCGTTGATCCCGGCCACCGCCGCCGCCACCCCGCCGGCCTCCCCGACCACCTCCATGTCCGCCTCCCGGCTCAACTCGGCACGCACACCCGACCGAAAAACGGCGTGATCATCGACGAGAAAGACCCGCACGGTCACCTACTTCTCCTAACCGACCCATGACCCCCAACCCGTACCACACTCATCCCCCACGCGCTCCGCAGAATGTCACGTCCGGGCGCCGGCTGCGCCGACCGCGCGGAATCGAAGGAGTCCGCGTCCTAGCGGGGGACACCCGCGGCGGGAGCCGGCTCTTCCTCCGCGGTGGGGCAACCGGAGTCGCTGCGCGGCATGATGATCCGGACCTCGGTGCCGCGGCCCGGCGTCGACAGGATGTCCACCTGACCCCCGCGGCGCTCGATCCGGCCGCGCACGGACTTGGCCAGGCCGCGGCGATCTTCCGGCACGGACGCGAGGTGGAAGCCGGAGCCGCGGTCACGGACGAAGATGCTCACCTGATGCGGCTCCACCTCGGCGAACAGGTCGATCTCCGGGACGCCCGCGTGCTTCGCGGCGTTGACCAGGGCTTCCCTGCTCGCGCCGAGCAATGCGGTGAAGTGCTCTTTCGGCAGACCCGCCCCGGAGCCGTCGACGTCCATCGACACGTCGCCGACGGTCACCGGCGCCACCTTCACGCCGTGCTGGTCCTCCACCTCGCCCGCGATGGTCCGCAGGGCCGCGGCCAGGCTCGACTGCGCGGGGGCGGCATCCTCGAACAGCCATTTCCGCAATTCCCGCTCCTGGCTGCGGGCCAGTCGCAGCACCTCCTGCGGGTCGTCGGCCTGGCGCTGGATGAGCGCGAGCGTCTGGAGCACCGAATCGTGCAGATGCGAGGCGATCTCCTCGCGTTCCTCGTTGCGGATGCGCGCGGCCCGCTCGGCGTTCAACGCGCGCATCATCCGCAGCCACAACGGAACCGTCAGCAAGCCTGCGCCGATCAACGTGACCGCGACCGCGAGCAGCGCCGATCCGAGCGAGCTCAGATCGATCCGCGCAAGCACCACCACTCCGAGACCGGCCACGATCAGCGTCACACCGGCGACGATGCGCGACCAGGTGACCACCGAGGGCCGCGCGGGCATGCCGAGCAGCGAACGCGGCCCGTCGACGTCGTACTCCCGCCATACCAGCGCCGCACCGACCGCGACCACGATGATCGGCGCGATCACCTTCGCCGCCGTCCCGCTGAACACCCACGACACGGCGACCGCGAGCCCGAGCCCGAGCAGAGCGAGCCCGATCGCCTGCCGACGCTCCGCACCGGAGGGTTTCGCCTGGTCCGACCCGCCCGGCGAGAAGATCCACAGCAGCCCGTAGGCGACGATGCCCGCCCCGGCCAGCGCGGACAACAGCACGAACGCCATCCGCACCTTGAACACGTCGACGTCCAAGTGGTCGGCCAGACCGCCGGCCACCCCGCCGACGATCCGGCCGCCGGACCGGCGGACCATCCGCGCCTGCGGCGGCCCGGGAACCGGCGCGGGCGCGGGTCCCAGCCCACGGGCAGCGTCGAACCCCCGAGTGTCGAACGCGGGAACAGACGGGTACATGTCTTCGATACTGCCCGACAACGCAGCTGCCAGCCATCGGGATTCACCCTGATCTTGCTGGACGACACCCATGCCGACCAGGGCAGACGCGGTCGGTCCCAGCCGGGCACAGACATAGCTGGGTGATTGCTACATCAGTGGATCGGTCCAAAGTGTTCAGGCCGTTTTTCAGGGTTCCCCCCGATGCGCCGATTCCGTGGCGCGGCACACCATGGGAAACATGACGAAAACGAGCTTCGGCGACCAGGTCCAGCAGATATGGCAGACCCGGCCGGTCCGATTGCCGCGACAGGGACCGATCGCGGGCGTCGCGGCGGGGTTCGCGCGCCGCTACGAGATCGACCCGGTGCTGGTGCGCGTCGCGTTCGTCGTCTCGACGATCTTCGGCGGCGCGGGCATGGTGCTCTACCTGCTGGCCTGGCTGCTGCTGAGCGCGGCGGGCGATCAGGCGTCCGCGGCCGAGTCGCTGGTCGGCAAGGGCCCCAGCTCGCAGTCGCAGACCAAGACCATCGTCTTGATCGTGGCCCTGGCCATCGCGGTCAGCACGATGGGCCCGGTCGGGGTCGGTCTCGGTGGATCCGGTCTGATCAGCCTCGCCCTGATGCTGGCGGGCTGGTGGATGCTGCACCTGCGCACGCCCAACCCGCCGCCAGGAACCACCGAGGCGTTCGGATTCGCCCCGGAGGGCGGGATCACCGCCACCGGCTACCCCGGCGCGGTCTTCCCGCCGGGAGCGCCCCGGACCGTCGGAGACATGTACGTTCCGCCGACCAGCGTGTACACCCCTTATACGAAGCTGCCGGACGCCTACGTTCCGGAGGCGCCCGCGCCTGACGGCGCTGCGACCACGGTCCCGCTGCACAAGCCCGCGACCGTGGCTCCGGAAACGTCGGCGATGCCCGCCGCGGGGGCGGAGACGAATTCGTCCGCCGACGACCGCGACCGGGCCGATTCGCCCACCGCGGTCGATGATCATGGACCGGCTGCGGCCGGCGGCGGGCAAGCCGAGGCAGTCGGCCGAACCGCGCCCGCCACGACCGACAGGCGCGAATCCGTCGCCGGGACCTCATCCGATGGTCCGGTCGCCCTCGGCAAAGACGTTCCGGTGTCCCGGCCGGTCGCGACCACGCACCGCCCCGTGGCCGCGCACTCCGCCATCATCGGCGGCTCGACCCCACCTTCCTGGGATCCGCTTGGCGTCGCCCCGCTCGCTTGGGACCTCCCGGAGCCGACGCCGGCCCGCACCGTCGTCGCCCCGCCGCCGAAGCGTCCCCGCTCGCGCCTGACCCCGGTGGTGATCGGCCTGGCCATCCTCGCGGCAGCGGGCGCGGGTGCGGCGGCGGCCTCGGGCGCGGAGTGGATGACACCCGGCCGGATCGCCGCGGCGGCGCTCGCCGTGATCGGCCTCGGCCTGGTGCTCGGGGCATTCCTGCGCCGCGGCTACGGCCTACTGGTGCTCACCGCGCCACTCGCCGGGTTCGTGCTGCTCGCCTCCGCGGTGGGTCCGATCCACTTCGAGCAAGGCGCGATGGGCGACCACACCTGGGCGCCGGCTTCCGTCGCCGACCTGGCGTCGAACTACCGGGTGACCATGGGGTCCGGCACGCTGGACCTCAGGTCGGTGAAACTGACCGAGAATCGCACCGTGGACCTCGACGTCCGGATGGGTGAGGCCCGTGTCCTGCTGCCCGCGGAGATGACCGTCCGCACGCACTGCGCGGCGACCATGGCCGAAGCGCGCTGCGTCGACGGCGTCAGCGGTCCGAATACCCCCGGCGCGCCGGTCCTGGATCTGAACGTCGACGTCCGCGCCGGAAACGTGGAGGTGCAGCATGGCTGATACCGAGCAGAAGGAGACGACCGATTCCCGCCGCGGCCCGGCCGCGTCGCTGCTCGTCGCGGGACTGCTGTCCCTCGCGATCAGCGTGTGGGCTTTCGTCGGCCCGGCGTCCTGGCCCGCGGCCAGCATGATCCCGATCGGGTGGATCATCGTGCTCGCCGCGATCGTCATCGGCATCGCGCTGGTGATCTCCCCGCGCAAACGATCCTGATCACGCCGAACGGCCCGTCCCCGCGACGGGCCGTTCGGCGTTCGATCTCCGGACCTCACCGGCACGCCGGGCGAGCCGGACAACACTCCCCCTCGTCGTCGTACGACAGGAGAACCGCATGAACTCCGACAAACCCAACGACCAGGCGCGTCCCACGGCTCGGACCACACCGCCGGATCCCCGTCCCGGCGCCTCGACCGGCGCACTCCTCGGCCATCTGATCCTGCACAGCGCCTTCCACCGCCCCCGCTGACCTCGTCCGCGGGCTCGATGACGAGCTACCGCCCGGCATACAGCCGGGCGATCACTCCCACTCGATGGTCCCCGGCGGCTTGCTGGTCACGTCCAGGACCACCCGGTTGACCTCCGCCACCTCATTGGTGATGCGGGTCGAGATGCGTTCGAGCACCTCGTAGGGCAGCCGGGTCCAGTCGGCGGTCATGGCGTCCTCGCTGGAGACCGGGCGCAGCACGATCGGATGACCGTAGGTGCGGCCGTCGCCCTGGACGCCGACGCTGCGGACCTCCGCGAGCAACACGACCGGGCACTGCCAGATCTGCCCGTCCAGACCGGCCGCGGTCAGCTCCTCACGGGCGATCGCGTCGGCCTGGCGCAGCGTCTCCAACCGGTCCGCGGTGACCTCACCGACGATCCGGATGGCCAGGCCCGGACCGGGGAAAGGCTGACGGGCGACGATCTCCTCGGGCAGCCCCAGCTCGCGGCCGACCGCGCGGACCTCGTCCTTGAACAGCAACCGCAGCGGTTCGACCAGGTCGAACTCCAGGTCGTCGGGCAGACCGCCGACATTGTGATGGCTTTTGATGTTCGCGGTGCCGCTGCCCCCGCCGGACTCGACGACATCCGGGTAGAGCGTGCCCTGCACCAGGAACTCGACCTTCGGCGTCGCGCCGTCGGCCTCGCCGTGCTCGAGCACCACCTCGCTCACCGCGTCCTCGAAGGAGCGGATGAACTCCCGCCCGATGATCTTGCGCTTCTCCTCGGGATCGGTCACGCCCTTCAACTCGCCGAGGAACTTGTCCACCGCGTCGACGGTCACCAGCTTGGCGCCGGTGGCGGCTACGAAATCTTGCTGCACCTGCTCGCGCTCCCCCGCACGCAGCAGGCCGTGGTCGACGAAAACGCAGGTCAGCCGGTCACCGATGGCGCGCTGCACCAAGGCGGCGGCGACGGCGCTGTCCACCCCACCGGACAGCCCGCAGATCGCGTGCCCGTCACCGATCTGCTCGCGCACCGAGGCGACCAGCGAATCGGCGATGTTCGCCGGTGTCCAGCTGGAGGGGATGCCCGCGAGTTCGTGCAGGAACCGGCTCAGTACCTGCTGCCCGTGCGGCGAGTGCAGCACCTCCGGGTGGTATTGCACGCCGGCCAGCCTGCGCGCGCGATCCTCGAACGCGGCGACCGGAGCACCCGCGGTGGTGCCCGTGACCTCGAAGCCGTCGGGGGCGTCGGTGACCGCGTCGCCGTGGCTCATCCACACCGGCTGGATGGTGGGCAGGCCGCCGTGCAGCAAACCGCCGTCGATGTTGAGTTCGGTGCGCCCGTACTCGCGGGTGCCGGTGTGCGCGACCGTGCCGCCCAGCGCTTGGGCCATCGCCTGGAAGCCGTAGCAGATGCCGAAGACCGGCAGCCCCAGCTCGAACAGACGCGGGTCCAGCTGCGGCGCGCCTTCGGCGTAGACGCTGGCCGGGCCGCCGGAGAGGATCACCGCGAGCGGCTGCTTCTCGGCGATCTCCTCCACCGTCGTGGTGTGCGGGACCACTTCGGAGAACACGCTCGACTCGCGCACCCGTCGCGCGATCAGCTGGGCGTACTGTGCTCCGAAGTCGACGACGAGGACCGGTCTCTGGGTTTGTGCCACCCAGCCAGTTTAGTGAGCGGTTGAACGAGCGAATCATCGGCACAGCGGCTCGGGCGGTGGGCGAGCCGACCGCCCGAATCGTCACCCGCGGCCCGGCTCGCTGGTTATCCTTCTGCTCGTGCCCTTCGCCCGCGCGATCGATGCCGACATCCACTACGAGGACAGCGGCGGGGACGGCCCGGTGGTACTGCTGGCGCACGAGTTCTTCATGGACCGCACCATGTTCGCCGCCCAAATGGCCGCGCTCGCACCGGAGTTCCGGATCGTCTCCTGGGATGCCCGCGGCCACGGCCGCACTCGGGACGAGGGCCTACCCTTCACCTACTGGACCGCGGCCCGCGACGCGCTGACCGTCCTCGATCATCTCGGCGCCGAGCAGGCCGTGGTCGGCGGCACCGCGCAGGGCGGGTTCACGGCACTGCGTACCGCCTTGATCGCGCCCGAACGCGTCTCCGCGCTCATCCTGATCAGCACCGAAGCGCACGGTCCCACCCCTGAGCAGTCCACCGCCACTCAGAAGTTCCTCGACGAGTGGTACGACGACGGCTCCCGCGAACGGGCCGTGCACCAACTGGCTTCCTGGCTGATCGGCGACGACGAGTGGTATCGCTCGATCTGGACCCAGCGCTGGCTGGTGCGCGACCGGCGCGGCATCGAGGTGGCGGCGGGCTGCCTGCTCAGCCGCGATTCGGTGCTGGATCGCCTGCACGAAATCGCTTGCCCCGCTTTGGTGATCCACCCCACGCACAGCGGCATGGATCGCGAGCGCGCCCAGGAACTGGCTTACGGATTGTCCGGCGCCACGTTCATCGAAATCGCCGAAGCACGACTGGCCGTCACGATGACCCATCCCGAACCGGTGAACCACGCGATCCAGCAATTCCTGCGCGCCAGAACGAAACCCACTCGCGTGCGGTGAACCACTCACCCGATGAGTCATCGAAACCGTTGCACCCGATCCGTGTGGCGGAATGCAGCGGCGAGCGGCCCTGCGCGCCCTCCCAGCCGCGCGCCGATCACGAGCGCCGCAGGCGCTGCACATCAGGCACAGCGCTGCAAATCAGACGCAACTCAAGCGCGGACGCTCAGGCCGACCTTCTGGAATTCCTTCAGATCCGAGTAACCGGCCTTCGCCATCGAACGGCGCAACCCGCCGACGAGATTCAGCGAGCCGAACGGATCGTCGGACGGACCGAAGAGCACGCGCTCCAGACTCGGTCGCACGGTGTCGCCGACCGGCTCGCCACCGAGATCCCACGGATCATCGACGTGCAGCAGCGACCCACGGGGCACCGACGGATGGGCGGCCGCCGACGGCCAGTACCAGCCGCGGCCCGGCGCCTCCGCGGCCACGGTCAGCGGTACTCCGAGCATGGCGGCGTCCGCACCACAGGCGATCGCCTTGGCCAGCTGCCCCGAGGTGGCGATGTCGCCGTCCGCGATGACGTGCACGTAGCGGCCGCCGGTCTCGTCCAGGTAGTCGCGGCGCGCGGCGGCGGCGTCCGCGATCGCGGTGGCCATCGGAACGCCGATGCCGAGCACCTCGCCGGTGGTGGTCGCTCCGGGGTAGGAGCCGTAGCCGACGATCACGCCCGCCGCCCCGGTGCGCATCAGGTGCAGCGCGGTGCGGTGATCGCTCACGCCGCCCGCGACCACGGGCACGTCCAGCTCGGCGATGAAGGTCTTGAGGTTCAGCGGCTCACCGTCGCCGACATGCTCGGCGGAGATGATCGTGCCGTGCACCACGAGCAGGTCGATGCCGGCCTGCAGCAACGCAGGGGTGAGGGTGCGCGCGTTCTGCGGGCTCACCCGCACCGCCACGGTGACACCGGCGGCGCGGACCTGCGCGACCGCGGCGGCGAGCAGATCGGGCTGCATCGGCGCGGCGTGCAGTTCCTGCAGCAGCGCCACGGCGCGCTCGTAGCCGCCCTTGCCGACCAGCTCGAGCAGCTGGTCGATCTTCGCGCCGACGTCCGCGTGCCGCGCCCACAGGCCCTCGCCGTTGATCACACCGAGACCGCCGAGGCGGCCGAGCTCGATGGCGAACTCCGGCGACACCAGCGCGTCGGTGGGATGCGCGAGGAACGGGATCTCGAAGCGGTAGGCGTCCAGCTGCCAGGACAGCGAGACCTGCTTCGACGAGCGGGTCCGGCGCGAGGGGACGATGTCGACGTCGTCCAGCTCGTAGGTACGCCGGGCGGTCCGGCCCATGCCGATCTCCACCATGTCGCGCACGCGAAATCTCCTTAATTTTTGGCAGCGCCTGCGGCGCTGCGTGTTCGCGGCCCCTGGATGGCTCGCGTTCCAGCGGTCGAGACGCGCGCCTGCGGCGCATGCGCTTCGACCGCTGGAACGCGAGCCGGGCCGCGAACGGCGCTCGTAAGACTCGCGCCTCCAGTGGTTACTTGTGGGGGCGGTGGGCAGCACAAATGCACCACCGACTCACCGCAGTTCGCTCACCGCCACAGCCGGTGGGCAAGCTCAATCATGCACGGACCGGTTGGTCCTGTACATGAACCTAGTGGGCTAACCCCGTCCGGTGTAGTTAGGGGCCTCGACGGTCATCGTGATGTCGTGGGGGTGGCTCTCCTTGAGGCCCGCCGCGGTGATCTGCACGAACTGAGCCTCCTGCAGATGCGCGATCGACTGCGAACCGGTGTAGCCCATCGCGGCGCGCAGACCGCCGACCAGCTGATGGATCACCTGGTTGACCGGCCCGCGGAACGGCACCCGGCCTTCGATGCCCTCGGGGACCAGTTTGTCCTCGGCGAGCACGTCGTCCTGGAAGTAGCGGTCCTTGGAGAACGACTTCGCCTGGCCGCGCCCCTGCATGGCGCCGAGCGAACCCATGCCGCGATAGCTCTTGAACTGCTTGCCGCCGACCAGGATCAGTTCGCCGGGTGACTCGGCGGTGCCGGCGAGCAGCGAGCCGAGCATCACCGTGGACGCACCGGCGGCGATGGCCTTGGCGACGTCACCGGAGTACTGGATGCCGCCGTCGGCGATCACCGGGACGCCCGCGGGCTTACACGCGGCGACCGCTTCCAGGATCGCGGTGATCTGCGGCGCGCCGACACCGGCCACGACGCGGGTGGTGCAGATGGAGCCGGGGCCGACACCCACCTTGACCGCGTCCGCGCCCGCTTCGACCAGGGCGGCCGCGCCCTGACGGGTGGCGACGTTGCCGCCGACCACCTGGATCCGGTCGCCGACCTCGGCCTTGACCTTGGTGACCATCTGCAGCACCTGCGCCTGATGCCCGTGCGCGGTGTCCACCACCAGCACGTCGACGCCCGCGTCGGCCAGTGTCATGGCACGCGACCAGGCGTCCGTGCCGACGCCGACCGCGGCGCCGACCAGCAGCCGGCCGTCCCGGTCCTTGGTGGCGTTGGGGTACTGATCGGTCTTGACGAAGTCCTTGACCGTGATCAGGCCGCGCAGGCGTCCGTTGCCGTCGACGATCGGCAGCTTCTCCACCTTGTGCCTGCGCAGCAGCCCGAGCGCGGCCTCGGCGGTCACGCCTTCCTGCGCGGTGATCAGCGGGGCCTTGGTCATCACGTCCGCGACGCGACGGTTCTGATCCACCTCGAACCGCATGTCCCGGTTGGTGATGATGCCCACAAGCGCACCGGTCTCGTCCACCACCGGAAGACCGGAGATGCGGAACCTGGCGCACATGGCGTCGACCTCGGCGAGGGTATCGGTGGGACGGCAGGTCACGGGGTCGGTGACCATCCCGGCCTCGGACCGCTTGACCGTCTCCACCTGGGAAGCCTGGTCGGCCGCAGAGAGATTGCGGTGCAACACGCCCATGCCGCCCGCACGGGCCATGGCGATCGCCATCCGCGCCTCGGTGACCGTGTCCATGGCCGAGCTGACCAGCGGGGTGCGCAGGCGGATCTCCCTGGTCAGCAAGCTGGAGGTCTCCACAGAGCTGGGGATGAGATCCGAGGCGGCAGGCAGCAACAGCACATCATCGAATGTGAGGCCGAGCATGGCGATCTTGTTCGGATCGTCGCCACCCGTAGGAGGGCGGACTGCGATTCGTTCGCCCGATACGGGATTACTCATTCGGATCGACCCCTCCTGGACGTCGATAGCGACCGGCGCCGGGGTAACCGGCGCCGTGACGGCTGATGGGATGGACGTGGGTGCGGCGGCGGTGCGGTCGGGACCCGCCGTAGCCTGTGCGCTCCATGGTATCTGTCCGGTGAACTCGCCGACGAAGTGAGCCCACCACCGAAACTGGCAGGCCGCATAGCTGGCGCAGACCACCCTGTTCTGCGTACCGTGGGGATGTGCGTGACCATCTACCACCTGGCTTGCCGCCGGATCCGTTCGCCGGAGACCCCTCCGACCCGTCCGCCGCGCTCGACGCCATCGAGCCCGGCGAACCGCTGGATCCCCACGAGCGCCTTGCGGTCGAGGAGGATCTCGCCGACCTCGCGGTGTACGAGGCGCTGCTGGCCCACCGCGGTATCCGCGGACTCGTGGTCAGTTGCGAAGACTGCAGGCAGGACCATTACCACGACTGGGACATGTTGCGCGCCAATTTGCTGCAACTGCTGGTCGACGGCACGGTCCGCCCGCACGAGCCCGCCTATGACCCGACGCCGGAAGCGTACGTCACCTGGGACTACTGCCGGGGGTACGCGGACGCCTCGATGAACGAGGCCTTCCACGGCGACGGATTCGACGGATTCGACGGCTGAACCCGGTCCGACCCAGACGCACGCGGGCCACGCTCGGCGCGCGGACTCGACGCTTGCCACTGTGATTTTCGACGCACACGATCACTTCGACAAGCGAAAAGCGACGGTCCCGAACGGGCCGACCCGCCGATGAATCACGGTCCGATGGGCCTCGCCGGGGAGACCGGCTCCCCTAAGACAAAAAGCCGACCGCCTGGCTGGCGATCGGTTCTTGCCTTACCCGAATTTTCTACTCTCAGCGACCGGGTGGCACGAACGAGCCCGGATTGGGGATGACGGGCACGCTGAAGGTCGGCGGCTGATTGTTGGTGCCGGTGTTGCCCTGCGTAGGAGCGGTGGGAGGCTGTTGCTGCGGCGCCGTCGGATTACCCGTGTCTCCCGTGGGTCCGCCCGTTGGCGGCGGCTTGACCTCCGTGACCGGCGGTTCCTGCGGCGCCGTCGGTTCCACGGTCACCGGCGGGACCGGGGTCACCGGCGGGGCGGTGGTCACCGGCGGCACCGTGGTCGGCGCATTGCCGTTCGAAGTTCCGCCGTTCGGAGTTCCGCCATTGTTCGATGTGCCGCCTCCGCTCGGAGCGGTCGCATCAACGGTGGTGGAAGGCTTCGTCGGCTCACCCGGCTGCTGGACGATCGTCGAGCCGGTCGACGAGCCGGGCTTCGTGGTCGCACTGGTGCCCGGGGTCGCGCGCGGATCGGTGGTCTTGGGCACCGTCGCCTCGAGCTGGTCGGCCAGCTCCTTGTCCACCTTGCGCAACTCCGCGAGCAGTCGTTCCCACTCGGCCATCAGGTCGGCGCGCTTCTCTGGATCGCTGACCTGCGCGGCGCTCTCCTTGGCGCGCTCCAGGCGCACCTTCGCCTGCGACGGGTTCTGCGTGACCAGAGTCGACGCCTCGTTCAGATCGTCGCCCGCACGCTGCACCACCGTGGTCTGGGCCTGCTCGCTGAACACGACCTCCTTGACCCGCCATAGCGGATCGCCTGGTTCGGCGTTGTACGAGAACGCCGTCATACCGCCGATGACCAGGGCAAGCGCGGCCGCGGCGCCCATGATCGGACGGACAAGCCGCAGTCGTCCGCCGTTGTGCGCCCCGATGCGAACCTGCCGCGCACCGATCTCCTGGTTGACCGCGGCCACGATCGCATCCAGGTCCGGTTCGGCCGGCATCGGAGCCTCGAGCAACTCCGCTCGCCAATCCGCGAGCAACGTCGCGAGCTGATACTCCTCGGCGCTGTCGGTGTGCACCGGACCATCGCTGGCGATGGCATCGATCAGAGCATCGTCGCGGCGTACCGCGGCGATGTCGACCGGGCCGGTGTCACCGGACGCCTCGGCGTAGGGACCGCTGTTCCGCGATCCAAGCCGCGCCTTCCAGTCACCCCGACCGCGCTCGCCATCCCTAGCCATACATTTCACCTGCCCTCGCCACTTGTGACTTGAGTTTCGCGAGTGCCCTGTGTTGGGCCACCCGTACCGCACCCGCCGTACTGCCCACGGCGACTGCGGTTTCTTCCGCTGACAAACCCATGACCAAGCGCAGGATCAAGATCTCTCGGTGCTTCTCGGGAAGCGTCGCCAGCAGACGGTTCATCTGCCTGCTCGTCTCGGACTCGAGAGCTCGTTGTTCCGGTCCCTGGTCGGTGGATATGACATCTGGTACTTCGGCCATCGCCTCCGCCTTGTTACGGGCGGCGTTGCGATGTGCGTCGGCGACCTTGTGAGAAGCGATTCCGTAAACAAAGGCCATGAAGGGCCTGCCCTGGTCTTGATACCTGGGCAAGGCTGTCATCACAGCCAGGCAAACCTCCTGCGCAACGTCGTCCGCGGAGAGCTGCCCACGCTCCGCGGCTCCGATCCGCGCGCGGCAGTAGCGCACCACCAGCGGGCGGATCATCTCCAGTACCTGAGCTAAAGCGGATCTGTCGCCCTGCGCAGCGGCAGCGACGGCGAGGTCCAACTCTTCGCCCGTGTGCGTCATCGTCAGAGATATTCCTGGCGTTACAAAGTGGCACGGTCCGGTGACGACCAGTGCTTCCACCGAAGGGGCGGAACGGATCTAACAATAGCGACCCGTTGGCCGAAGCTGGGCAACACGGGTGACTCCGTGATCACTGCCCGCCGCCCATGGGCCGCAACGCGCCGCCGGCGCGGGCGATGACGGCGGCGCACTCGGCCGCCTCCACCGCGGCGTTCTCGGCACCCGATCCGGCGCGGAGCATGGCACAAGCCCAGCGCAACGGCAGCAGGCCGTGCTCGCGGCACTGCGCGGCGACGTCCTCGGCCGACACGCCGGATGCCCCGCGCGCGTCGCGCGCCACGTCGGCCGCGGCGACCAGCAGGCGGGACTTGACCTGATGGCGTACCGACGGGGATCGGTCGGCGAGGTCCAGCGCGCCCGCCGCGTGCTCCGCCGCCGACTCGAAATCCCCTGTTGCCAAGGCCGTTTCCGCGGACACCCAGCCCAGCCGGATCGCGGGACGCCAGCCCGCTCCATACTGCCGTGCCGCCGACGCGCTGCGCCGCAGCAGCCGGGCGGCCAGCGCGAGCCGTCCGGTCCCGAGCGCGTCGGCGGCGAGCCCGGTGAGCGCGTCGCAGATCGCGTCGGCGCGGCCGGGAAGGTACGCGCCGGTTTCCGGCGGCGCGCCGCCCACGGCCGTGGCCTCCGTCCCGGCGTCGGCGGCGAGGATCACGGCGGCGGCCCGCCCGTCGAACGCCGCCGCGCGCTCGTGCCAGCCGAGCTGACGCAGGAAAGAACCCTCCGTACTTCCCGCCAGTGAGAGGAGAACGGGGTCGCGGCTGTGGTTGCATACCCTTCGCAATTCGGCGCGCGCCGCGGCATAACGTCCCTGGCCGCCGAGCACCACCGCCCGATACCACCCGCCGAGCGCGTCCGAGGCGGGCGGCAGATCGGCGGCGGCGCGACCCGGATCGGCGCCGAAGGCGGCCTCGGCGAGGACCGCGACGTGAGGGTCTGCGAACGGAGCGGGCGCGAACACGGGCGCACTCTATCCTGTGCGGCACCCGGGCCGGGACGACGAAAGGTGATCGAAGGACAGACCGGCAACCACCGGGATTTCCCCACCGGACCGATGTTTCCATTAGGTAAATCTCGGCCCGGCAATCGCCGAGCGGCCCCGCCGGGAATTCATGCGCGTTTCGCGTAATTAACCTGCCCGCCCCGTTTCCGCCATCTTCGGATCCGCGCGCCGGGAAGGCCGTCGGCCGCCGCGGTGACCGCTGTCATACGCGTGCCCTCGGCGCCGAAGCGGAGCCGAAGCCCAGAAATCACTTCTACCTGCGATAATACGAAGGAGCATAGCCCGTGCGAGAGCCACGGACCTCCGGCCAACCGAACAGTATCGCCGGAAGCGACGCGAAAAGTAAACAGTTCGGAGGTTAAATTTCACAGCGCGAGATTTGGAAAAGTGCTGCGTCGAACTATTGACGGAATTTCGCGGCTGGACCTAACGTAGCTCATCGCCACGGACGGCGCCGCGCGAAATTGCAGCGACCACGAAGGGCGAGCCCCCGGGTACCCCCGCCGACCGGCGTCGTGGCCCACAACTGTTGCAGAACAACTGCTCGACAACGCTGACGAGCTCGCACCACGAGGAGTTCACCATGCCCATGCCGACCCACCTCCCGGGACCCAACGCCGATGTCTGGGATTGGCAGATGCGAGGATCGTGCCGCGGGCAGGATTCCGCGGTGTTCTTCCACCCCGATGGCGAACGTGGCCGAGCCCGCACCGCCCGCGAGATGCGCGCCAAGGAGATCTGTCGCACCTGCCCGGTGCTCATGCAGTGCCGCGCGCACGCGCTGAAAGTCAGCGAGCCCTACGGCATCTGGGGCGGCATGTCGGAGACCGAGCGCGAGATGCACGCGCGGCGCAACCGCCGCCGCATGGCCGTCTGAATCAATCCCTCCCCATCCGCACGCCACCGGGCGTCGAATTCCTAGCAAACAACGGGCCACTGCAACATGCTTCGGCCGGGCCGCTCACGCGACACGATGATCGGCTCCTCGCCGAGGTCGGCGCGTGGGTTCCGATCGTCACCCTCGATCGGCCGGCCGCCGGACCAAGGCCGGAAACCGGGCATCTGCCGTTTCCGCGGCACGGTCGTTCCGCGGCACGGTGCGACAGTGCTCGGCGTGTCACGGCGTGTCCCTCCGAGATGTCCGCCCTCTCGACGCTTTTCCGCAACGCGGCGCCGATGTGTGACGGACTCGCGGGCACCCCAGCGGAAGGGAGGTCATAGCGGCGCGCTACGGTAGTGACCGATGACACAGAATGGAGCGTTGTGACAACGCGGCCGTCGGCCGCAGAGGGCGACTCGTTCCGAAGAGAAGCCTTCCCACCCACGGTGGATTCTGCGGTTACGGCACGCGCAGCCGAAAGTATCGAGCTCGCCGCTCTTTTGCATCGATGCGGCCGAGCCGACCAGGAAGCATTCGCCGAACTGTACGACCGGACGTGTGCGCGCGTCTTCGGTCTCGTGTTGCGCGTCCTGCACGATCCGGGCTACGCGGAGGAGACCACGCAAGAGGTCTATCTGCAGATCTGGCGGATGGCCTCGACTTTCGACCCGGCGAAGGGTTCCGCGGTCACCTGGTTGATGACGCTCGCCCATCGGCGCGCCGTCGATCGGGTGCGCGCCGAGCAGGCCCACACCCAGCGCGAGGTCGCCTACGGCATCCGGGTGCTCGGCAACGAATTCGACGAGGTCACCGAAGAGGTCGAGCGCAGGTTCGAACAACAGGCGGTCCTCGCCGGTCTCGCCACACTCACCGAAACCCAGCGAGAAGCCATCTCGCTCGCCTACTACGGTGGGCGCACTTATGCGGAGGTAGCCACCTACCTCGACGTAGGGTTGCCTACGGTTAAGTCCCGGATCCGGGACGGATTGACACGACTGAAGAAAAGTTTGGGGGTGACGTGAGATGAACGAACGCCAGATCGATCTCGCGCACACCGTCGCGCTCGGATCGATCGACGACGAAGACCATCAGGAAGTGCAGGAACTGCTCGACAGCGAGGACCCCGTGCTACGCGCGGAGTTCATCCGGGAAGTCGGAGACACGAAAGAAGCGCTTTCCGCTCTCGCCGCAGCCACGGCGGCCCTTCCGCCGCCGTCGCTGCGTGCTCGCCTACTCGCGGCCATCGCCGCCGAACAGCCGCCGGTCGCCAGCTGAATCCGGCGTCCCGCCAGGTTTTCCCGCTCCGCGCGTCCGGGCCGAACGGTCCGGATCGGCCCGCATCCCCTTTCGGTCCCGCGGCAGACAGCGTGTCGAGCTCGGAACATTCTCGGTGTCATCGGAAATCACGGCCGTGGCCTGTCGCCGGAACGGGCAGGGCCCCCGAACCATGCGGTTCAGGGGCCCTGCCGGCCGGATTGCCCGACGCCGGGCTCAGTGCGCGTGGCCGTGGTGGCCGTGCTCGTTCTGCTCCTCGGCGGGCTTGTCGACCACGGCGCTCTCGGTGGTGAGCACCATGCGGGCGACCGACGCCGCGTTCACGACGGCCGAACGGGTCACCTTCACCGGGTCGACGACGCCGTCGGTGAGCAGGTCACCGTAGGTGAGGGTGGCCGCGTTGAAGCCGTCCTTGCCCTCCGCGACCTTGCTGACCACCACCGCGCCGTCCAGGCCCGCGTTGGTGGCGATCCAGTACAGCGGCGCCTGCAGCGCGGTGCGGACCACCTCGACGCCGACGGCTTCGTCACCGGACAGCGACTCGCGCAGCTCGACGAGCTTGCCCGCGGCCTGCACCAGCGCGGTGCCGCCGCCGGGCACGATGCCCTCTTCCACGGCGGCCTTGGCGGCGCTCACCGCGTCCTCGACGCGGTACTTGCGCTCCTTGAGCGCGGTCTCGGTGGCCGCTCCGACCTTGATCACCGCGACGCCGCCGGCCAGCTTGGCCAGCCGCTCCTCCAGCTTCTCGCGATCCCAGTCGGAATCGGTGGACTCGATCTCGCGGCGCAGCTGCGCGACCCGCGCCTCCACGTCGGCCGCGGAACCGGCGCCGTCGATGATCGTGGTGTCGTCCTTGGTGACGACGACGCGGCGCGCCTTGCCGAGCGCGTCCAAGCCCGCCTCCCGCAGGGAGATGCCGAGATCCGGGTTCACCACGGTGCCACCGGTGACCACGGCGAGGTCGTCCAGGAACGCCTTGCGGCGGTCGCCGAAGAACGGCGCCTTGACCGCGACGGCCTTGATCGTCTTACGGATCGCGTTGACCACCAGGGTGGACAGGGCCTCGCCCTCCACGTCCTCGGCGATGATCAGGACGGGCTTACCGCTCTCGGCGATCTTCTCCAGCAGCGGCAGGAAGTCCGGCAGCGAGCTGATCTTCTCGCGGTGCAGCAGGACGAACACGTCCTCCAGGACGGCCTGCTGGCTGTCGGGATCGGTGACGAAGTACGGCGACAGGTAACCCTTGTCGAACTGCACGCCCTCGGTGACGACGAGTTCGGTCTGCATCGTCGAGGACTCCTCGACGGTGACCACGCCGTCCTTGCCGACGGTGGTCAGCGCCTTGCCGACCATCTCACCGATCTCCTCGTCGCGCGAGGACACCGTCGCGACCTGCGCGATGGCCTGCTCACCGGAGACCGGCGTGGCCAGCGCGAGCAGCGCCTCGGAGACCGCGTCCGCGGCCTTGGCGATGCCGGAGCCGACCGCGATCGGATTGGCGCCCGCGGCAACGTTCTTCAGTCCGGCGCGGACCAGCGCCTGGGCCAGCACGGTGGCGGTGGTGGTGCCGTCGCCCGCGACGTCGTTGGTCTTGGTGGCGACGCTCTTGACCAGCTGCGCGCCGAGGTTCTCGAACGGGTCCTCGAGCTCGATGTCGCGCGCGATGGTCACGCCGTCGTTGGTGACGGTCGGACCGCCGAAGGACTTCGCCAGCACGACGTGCCGTCCGCGCGGGCCGAGAGTGACCTTCACCGCGTCGGCGAGCTTGTCGACGCCGCGTTCCAGAGCCCGGCGAGCCTTCTCGTCGAACTCGATCTGCTTTGCCATGGAATTCGCTCCTGTAGTGGATTGCGGCGCTCCGGACCGCCCGGG